>CAYRRA010000106.1:0-15264 GCA_964426355.1 uncultured Anaerolineaceae bacterium | reverse complement strand
CCTTTCTTCCTCCCACTCTATTATCCCTCCTTTCCCAACAAATTGAAACGCACCCAATTGTGGGGGTTTCTCAGCCGGTGAGTCTTTCTGCTTGACAGACGTTTTGTCAAAGGGTAAACTCGCATGTATATTTATACCAGTTCAATAAGCACATGATGGAGGAGAAAATGAGATTGATCCAAAAAGCGGGCATCGCTTTCATTCTTGGCGTGATGGTTTTGTCTGCGTGCAGCCCAACCGTGGCTGTTCAGGAAGCAACCACTGTTCTGACCATTATCACTGAAGACGGCGCAACAGAGCTGACCCTGGATGAGGTGCACGAGCTTGCATCGGTTGAAGGGTATGCCGGCATCAAGAGCAGCACGGGCAGAATCACCCCGCCAGCGGTGTTCAAAGGCATTGCACTGCGTGATCTTGTGACCCAGTTCGGTGATTTTGATGAAACCAAAGGCGTGGTCGTTTATGCCGAAGACGGGTACAGCATCACCTATTCTTACAGCCAGATCATGAACGGCGATTTTATTGCCTATGATCCCGGAACTGGCGATGAGCTCAAGTCGGATGTTGACCTGACCGCCATCGTTGCTTATGAAATTGAAGGGCAACTGCTGAACGCTAAGGAAGATGGAACCTTTCGCATGGCGGTGATCAGCACTGAGAACAACCAGGTGGTCGATGGGCACTGGGCTGTTAAATGGGTGAATAGAATCGAGATCAAACCGCTTGCTACCGAGTGGAACCTGCACATGGAAGGGATAACGGTCGAAGAAATCGACCGCGGCACGTTTGAATCCGGCGCAACACCGCATTGCCATGAGGTCCTCTGGACGGATGACAAGGGTCAGGAATGGCGCGGCATGCCCCTCTGGCTCTTGACCGGCTGGGTGGATGATGGGATCAAACACGAAGGACCGGCATACAATGACGAGCTGGCTCAAGCCGGTTACAGCGTGGATGTGATTGCCAGCGATGGCTATACCGTTACCTTTGAAAGCAGCCACGTGTATCGCAACGATGACATCATCGTGGCGTTTGAGGTGGATGGAGCGCCACTGCCGGATCAATATTTCCCGCTGCGCCTGGTGGGTAAAGGTGTGGAAAGCAGCGAGATGGTTGGGAAGATTACCGAGATTGTTCTTAATGTGGACCCGGAACTGGCAGCACAGTATGCACCCACAGAAATGCCTGACGCGGAACTGCCGCCGGTCACCGGTGACCTGGTGGTGATTGGTCTGGTGGAGAGCCAGTTGGGACTGATGGATGCCAACCTGCGGCTGCTGCCGGTGGTTGAACAACAAGTTGAACACCCCAAGGATGGTCTGGTAGATTATAGCGGCGTGGCGCTCAACAGCCTGCTGGACTTTGCACGGGTCAAACCGGGCGCGGAAACTCTGCTGCTGACCGCCAGCGATGGCTACACCTTTGAGGTTGAGCTTGTGGATGTGCGCGCCTGTGAAGCCTGCCTGGTCGCCTTTACCGAAACCGAAGGGGTTTATGATTTGGTGATGGGCGGTTTCGATGGCAGTTTCTGGATGGATGAAATTGTCTCGATTGAGGTGAAATAGGCATTGCCAGACCCTCTTTTGTTGCAGATTTTTGGATCGTTTACAACCCGGACAGGCTTTTTCCAGCGAAAAACCTGGGAAAATACCTGTCCGGCGTAAGTATTGTCGCAAAAACCAACGTTAGTTTTTCTGGAAAATCACAAATGAAAGCAAAAGAATTCTGGAATAAATCCGCCGATCAGTACGACAGGAATGTGACGAAGACGTATGGAAAAGCATATCGTGATACGATTGCTTTAACCACAGCGTATTTGAGCAGGGATTCAAAAGTCCTGGACTTCGGGTGCGGGACGGGCTTGATCACAAATGCCATTGCGCAGTATGTTGATACCATCACGGCGATTGATCTCTCTGAAAACATGATCCAGAACGCCATCCGGAAGGCACATGAGATGGGTGTGACCAACATTCAATATTCGGTGAGCGACCTGGACGATAAACGAATACGGGCTGGTTCATACAATGTGATTGCAGCGTTTAACGTACTTTATTTTGTGAAAGATTTAGATGCACTGTTACAGCGTTTCTATGCGATGCTTCCACAAGGCGGTTTCTTTTTGTCGGTGACCGATTGCTTGGGCGAGACGAAAAGCATAAAAAATGGTGCGTTGAAACTGATGATGAAACTTGGTGTCCTCCCCTATGCAAGATTCCTGACGGTTGATTCATTAACAAAAACAGTCCAAAACGCCGGTTTTTGTATTGTGAAGACAGAGAATTTATACCCATCGCCGCCTAATTTGTTTATTGCCGCTCAAAAGTTATCACAAAATGGAGGATAATGGCTGGGCAAGGAACGATAGCCGCCAGGGAAAAACCCATGACAAAAAACTTACTTTCAACGATTTCGGTTGTGATGTGTTGCCTGGTTGGTTTGCAATTGTTATCGGGCTGCGCAGCCACACGGCAAAGCGATGCACTGGCTGAGGAAGCCGGTCAGCAGACTGACAGTTCCAAAACACCGCTGATCGTCTTTTGCGCCGGCAGCCTGATCATCCCTTTTGCGGATATTGAAACCGCTTTTGAAGCGCAGCACCCTGATATTGACGTGCTGAACGAATGTCACGGCAGCATCCAGGTGATCCGGCACGTGACCGATATTCATAAAGAAATCGATGTGGTGGCAACCGCCGACCATGCGCTGATCCCGATGTTGATGTACGATACAATTGACCCCGAGAGCGGAAATCCGTATGCGAACTGGTATATCCGCTTTGCCAGCAATGAACTGGTGCTGGCATATACAGATAAGAGTAAATATGCCGGTGAGGTCAACACGGAAAACTGGTATGAGGTTCTCACCCGCCCGAATGTGCGTGTGGGGCTTTCCGACCCGCGCTTTGATGCAGCCGGATACCGCGCGCTGATGGTTTTTGCCCTGGCAGAGGAGCAGTATCAGTACCCCAGACTGTTCAGCGCAATGTACAGGGATCAATTTACCACTCCTGTTACTATCTTTTACGATGATGTGGAAACATGGATCACCGTACCGGAAATTCTGGAGACGCGCCCGGATTCCCACGTGGTTTTGCGCGGCGCCAGCATTCAACTGATTGCCCTGCTGCAAAGCGGCGACCTGGATTATGCGTTTGAGTATAAAAGCGTAGCCATGCAGCATGATTTGAAGATGATTGAATTGCCCGACCTGCTCAATATGAGTTCTGAGGAATACGCAGATGAATATTCAAAGGTGCGTGTCATGTTGGATTTTCAGCGTTTTGCCAGCGTCAAGCCGGA
The DNA here is from genome assembly GCA_964426355.1 of uncultured Anaerolineaceae bacterium. Taxonomy (GTDB): domain Bacteria; phylum Chloroflexota; class Anaerolineae; order Anaerolineales; family Anaerolineaceae; genus JAJFTV01. The sequence goes on along the minus strand of CAYRRA010000106.1, from coordinate 11,962 downwards.
ATTCATCGGTGAACGTATCGGGTACGGAATTACGATCCCCAGCAACGCGCCGCATCCGGAGGAAGCGGCTGAGTTTATCGCGTTTTTATTGAGCGAGGAAGGGCAGGCTGTGATGGAAGCAGATTATCATCCGATGTTCAACCCGCCCATCGCGTATCAGTATGAAAACTTGCCTGCCATATTACAAAGCGTGTCCATCCCCTGGTCGGAGTAGCTGATGAAGCGCAGGCGTGGTTTTTACCTGATCGCTGCTCTGCTGGCTGGGGGATTACTGATCTTCATCCTCCTGCCGCTTTTGGCAACGCTGCTCAGCGTAACGCCTGCGCAATTGTGGCAGACCGTTTTCGACCCCCAGGTGGGGCGTTCTATCGGGTTGACCTTTTTCGCCGGGGTAATTGCCACGGCGATTGCTCTGACCGGTGGCGTGCCGCTGGCATATCTGTTAGCGCGCTGCACCTTTCGTGGAAAAAGACTGGTGGAGGCGGTCATCAACTTGCCCGTAGTGATTCCGCATACTGCTGCGGGTATTGCGCTTCTGATGGTGTTCGGCAGGCAGGGTATCCTGGGGCAGTTCTTTTTGAAAATGGGCGTTACCTTCACCGATAACCTGGCGGGTATCGTGGTAGCTATGATGTTTGTCAGTCTCCCGTTTCTGGTGAATACCAGCCGTGAAGCCTTTGCGCTGATTGACCCGGAGCTGGAGGCGGTGGCGATGACTGATGGAGCAAGTCCCTGGCAGGCGTTTTGGCATATTTCCCTACCCCTGGCGGGGCGCGGCATTACGGCTGGCGCGTTGATGATGTGGGCGCGCGGCATCAGCGAGTTTGGAGCGGTGGTGATTTTGGCTTATCATCCAAAAATTGTGCCCGTACTGGTTTTCGAGCGTTTTAGCGGGTTTGGGTTGGCTTCTGCGCTGCCCATTGCTGCAGTGCTGATCCTGTGCTCGCTGATTGTTTTCAGCATCCTGCGTTTTCTGCTGCTTCCGCGCAAAGAGGGAGAATAAGAGGGATTATTGCGGTAAAATTTATATACTTATTGGCAGAAGGAGGTATCGATCATGAAAATCAGTGCACGCAACACGCTCAAGGGGAAGATTGTTAAAGTGACAAAAGGGGCAGTGAATGTTGAGGTTGTGCTGGAATTGCCCGGCGGTGACCAGATTACATCGATTATCACGATTGAATCAGCGGAAAACCTGGGCTTGAAGGAAGGAAAAGAAGCTTACGCGATTATTAAAGCATCCAACGTGATGATGGCAGTCGATTAATTGGATGGATTTTGAACCCGACGGCGTACAGCCGGAAAACGATATCCCTGAAGATGCAGACTTTGGGCACGATCTGCGATATAAAGCGCTGCTTCTTTTGCTAGTCTTCCTCATACCGACACTGGTTCTGGTCTATGAACTGCTCACAGGGGCAGTTAGCGGCTGGTGGATGAAAAGCGTACAGCCACATCTGCAACAACTGGATGCGATTGTCATCTTTTGATGAATTCAAGATGACGGGGTTGTCTCCAGAGACAGGGTGGATTCCTGGGGGGTGAAGCAGCAACCGGTGCGTGTTGAAACCGGAAAACCAACCCGAATCACGGGTTATGGTCAAAAATTAGCGGACGACATGAAACGGATGATCCGTTCAGGGTGCCATTCCGGTCATATACGCCAAGCCGACACCATCCGGACCGGTGTGTGCGCCAATCACCGGGCTGATGCAATGGCAGTAAGCCTTTTTGATTTGAATAGCCGGGTCGGTGTTAAAATGTTGGAGGGCGAATTCCAATAAATCCTCAGCGCGTTCTGGTTCGTTAGCGTATAAGGCGGTCAACGTGGCGGGGTTATTGCCCTTTATACGTTCGGCGACTTTTTCCAGGAGTGTTTCGATGGCTTTGCGCATGGTGCGCACCTTTCCCACGGCTTCCACGCGACCATTCATCACGTGCAGGATAGGTTTGATGCTGAGCAGGTTGCCCAGAAAGGCAGTTGCACCGCCAATGCGCCCGCCGCGTTGTAGATAGTCCAGTGTGTTAACGACAAAATAGATGCCAGTGTGCAAGCGTGCCTTTTCGGCGATTTTTTTGCATTCCGTCAACGTAGCACCGGCAACGGCTGCCTGTGCAGCAGCCAGGACATGGAAACCGAGTTCCATTGCCGTGCTGCCTGAGTCGACAAATTGAATGAGCGCTCCGGGAAGGGCTTTGCAGGCTTGCAACGCAGAATCGAAGGTGCTGGACAGTTTAGAACTGGTGAAAACACCCAGGATATGGTATCCCTGGTCGATCAACGATTTGAAGATTTCAAAGAATGTTTTTGGGGCAGGCTGCGACGTGGTTGGAAATTCTTTGTCGGATTGCAGCCTTTTGTAGAAATCTGCGGGTTGAATGTTAATCCCGTCCTGGTAAACCTGTCCTCCCCAAGCTAATTGAAAGGGAACCTGATAAATGGGGTAATCTGCACACATCGTAGGGGATAGATTCGCACCGGAATCGGTAACGATAGCAACTTTGTTCATCAAGGTCTTTTATCTCTCAACAATAAGGTGGTTTCAATCATATCAGATAGCGGTAAAAGATGTGAGTGCGACGTGTGTTTAGTGCTCGTAATAAAAGGCAATGCCAGTGGTTCCGGGACCAGCATGCACCCCGATGGCTGGGCTGACGCCGGAGGTGAATGCCTCGATAATTCCATACTGGCGGAAGCGTTGTGTGGCTTTCTCCAGCAGGATTTGCGCCTGTTCGGGTGCATTGGCATGCACAGCGCAGATGTGCACTGCGCTGTGACCTTTGATTTTATCTTCGATCAGCTCAAGCATACGCTCAACGGCGCGGATGCTGGTGCGCACCTTTGCCGCAGCCACGATTAAACCGTTATTGACGGACAGAACGGGTTTCAACCCGATGAGCTGACCGAGAAATGCCGCTCCCCCGCCAATGCGTCCGCCCCTGCGCAGGAACTCCAGCGTTTCCACGACGAAGTAGATGCCGGAAGAGTGACGCGCCTGTTCGGCAACGACTTTGCATTCCGACAGGCTGTGCCCCGCATTGACCGCTCGCGCTGCAGCTAAGATGTGAAACCCTAATTCCATGGCGGTGGTGAGCGAGTCTACAAGCTGAATAGATGCGTTTTTGAAACTGGCAGCCGCCTGCGCGGCGGAGTTCAGCGTTCCAGACAGCCTGGACGAGGTATGGATGCTTAAAATTTCCTTGCCTTCACCCAGCAGACGCGCGTACATTTCTTCAAATGCAGCCGGAGAAGGTTGGGATGTGCTGGGCATGATCCTGGCGGTTTCCAGCTTGTTGTAAAAGCCTTCGGCTGAAATATCTTCCACATCGCGGTACGTGATTCCATCCCAAATGATTTGAAATGGAACGGTATGAATGTCATATTTTGCAGCGAGATCGGTGGGCAAGTAAGCGCCGGTATCGGTAACAATTGCTATATCGTTCATATCTACTAAAACACCACCCCTTCAAAATAGTTATACTTGATTATGCGCTTTGTAACACCATTTTTCAAGACGGTCTTTAAATCCAATCGTTTTTCACCGCATAACATCTGTTTACCACATACCTGAAAGGATGGAAGGGCGGCTCACGGTAAAAACAGATTTCATATCCATTCCATGCAGAACCGGGTGAAATACATTAAAATCAACACTAACAAACCCTGTGATACCCGATGTGGGCGATGTGAAAAGGACGAGAGATGGCTGCACGTACGCTTTATTTGATCCGGCATGGACAATATAACCCAGAGCATCAGAAAGAGCCGCTGGGAAACGATTTGACGCCCACAGGGGTCATCCAGGCGCGGCATACCGCCGAGCGGATGGCAGCCGTGCCGCTTACAGCCATTCATACCAGCTCGCTGTTACGTGCCGTGCAAACCGCGCGCTATATCACCGAAGCGCACCCAGATTTACCCTTACAGGAGAGCGAACTGCTTTGGGAGATCACCCCACCATTGCCTTACCTGGCAATGAAGTACATCAAAGGGATTTCATCCGAGGAAATTGCGCGCGACCGGCGGCAGGCGGAAAAAGCTTTTGAACGGTATTTTAGACCCGCGGGGGAGCAGAACGAATTCGAGGCAGTCATTTGCCACGGAAACCTCATCCGTTATTTCGTTTGTCGTGTGCTGCAAGTATCGCCGTTGATTTGGATGAATTTTGAAATCTACAATTGCAGCATCAGCATGGTCGAGATTGACCCAATGGGTAACACCATTCTACTTTCTTACAACGAATCCGGTCATTTGCCGGAAGAGTTCAAAACACAAAACCTGACCGACATGGGGATTGGAAAGAAAGGCACAAGTTTTGGCAAGCAAAGCTCTCCATCCACCTATCAAACCGGGCAGGACAGGGTTAGTGATCTGTGAATGGGGAATATGTGGTTGAGTGATATGTGATTGAGTGGTTCGTAATGAGTAAATGGTAATTGGGCTGGGGCAAGGGGCAGTGGCTGTTGTTGGGTTTCGAGGGGGGCATTGGAACGCAACCCACATTGTCATCCTGAACGGCTGTGAAGGATCACTATTGCCAATGCCCGGCAGACTGCCCTGACGTGCACGCGCCATCGGGCTATTGCTCGCGCTCATACGCCTCGTTTCACTCATTACAATGGATTGATATTGACCGCAGCGATTTATGCATCCCCATGCAGCCATGGGATGAATCCCATCGGCTGCAAACGGCGCACCTCTGGGGCGCCCCGATGGAGGTTGAACCATTGCCTGATGCCCAATAATAGCGATTAAAACAAAAGGAGCTCTCTTTTTTCGAGAGAGCTCCTTTGAATCACATAACGTTTACGGCAGTACGTACCAGGGGTTGATAAAACCGCCCTGGTAGCGCACTTCAAAGTGCAGGTGAGGACCAGTTGAATTACCGGTGCTGCCAGCCAGCCCGATCAGGCTTCCCTGGTACACGTTGGAGCCGCAGGATGTGTTAATTGTGCTCAGGTGGGCATACAGCGTGTGATAGCCGTTGCCGTGGTCAATCATAACCATCAGCCCGTACCCTCCGCCAATTGACCCGGCGTAGACGACCAGACCGCTGTCTGTAGCGACTACCGGCGCACCGGTTGCAGCGGCGATGTCGATACCGAGGTGACCTGACCAGTAGTCATTACCTGAGAGGTAATGGTTGCTGGTGGGCCAGATGAAGGCTCCCGTGCCAAATGCGGTCATGGAAGGAAGCTCACATGCGCCTGGACCAGAGATATTTCTGGATGCACCTGAATTGGCTGCCCAAATGGTGGGAACCAGCCATTGCCTGTTCTCGCGCCAGCCATCCGGGATGATGATCTCGGTGCCGGGTTCAATCGCTGGGTTGGTCAGGTCGAGTTTATTGGTGGGCCAGCTCAGTATCTTGTCTGGTGTGACCTGATAAGCCGCAGCAACGCTTTCGACTGTGTCGTTGGCTTTCCAGGTGTAAATCACACCGTCAACGGGCGGGATGAGCAGTTCCATATCGACGGACAGCATGTTGGGGTTATCGTCCAATTGTTCGTAATTTGCCCATAAAACCGTTTCCGGCTTTAGTTTATAGCTGTTGGCAATGGAAAATACCGAATCACCTTTTTGGACAACATACTTGACCGATTCCGTACGCGCCTGCGTAGGGATGATGGTATGCGGGTTTGTGCGCCGGTAGATGGACGTGGTGTCGTTGACCAATTCATATCCGGGCAGCGCAGCCAAACTGCTGCTTTCTTCTTCTGGTGCGACTTCTGCAAGTTCAACGACGGGAACAGACGCCTCCGGGCTTTCAGGGAAGATGGTAATGCCAAACATCCATTTTTGTACCAATAAAACAATGATAAAGCCAGCCAACAGAATAGCAACCCCCCAGGTGATGGTTGGCAGCCAGCGCTCAAAAAACAGGTTACCAGGTCTGTTTTTAGAAACACTTTCTTGACTACTACTCACATATCCTCCGTTAATGATTGCAGGAAATCCATGTTGTTCTTGGATTTTGCCATGCGGGTGAGGATCGCTTCAGTAGCTACTGACGGATCCATCCCTGCACCCTGCGGCGGCGGTGAAATCATTTGAATGTACATCCGCCGCATCAGCCAGACACGCTGCAGGATGTCTGGACCGAGCAAGATTTCTTCCCGGCGTGTAGAGGAGCGTTCGATGTCGATTGCCGGGAAAATCCGGCGTTCCTGCAAGCGCCGCGACAGATGCAACTCCATATTACCAGTTCCTTTGAATTCTTCATAGACCACATCGTCCAGGCGTGAGCCGGTATCCACCAGTGCGGTGGCGATAATGGTCAGAGAGCCGCCCTCTTCCAGGTTGCGGGCTGCGCCAAAGAAACGTTTTGGCGGGTAAAGCGCCGAGGGGTCCATACCGCCGGACAGGGTGCGTCCGGATGGGTTGACCACCAGGTTGTAGGCGCGCGCCAGGCGGGTGAGGGAGTCCATTAAAATAACCACGTCGTGCCCGATCTCGGTGAGCCGCTTGGCGCGTTCCAGTGTGATTTCTGCCGTACGCACGTGCGAACTGACCGGCTCATCAAAGGTGGATGCAATCACCTCGGCTTCTACCGAGCGATCCATGTCCGTCACTTCCTCCGGACGCTCACCGATCAGGGCGATGATTAAGTGCACCTGCGGGTCATTTTGGGTGATTGAGTTGGCGAGTTCTTTCAGAATGGTGGTTTTACCGGCTTTAGGCGGCGAGACAATCATTCCGCGCTGTCCGCGCCCGATGGGGGCGATCAGGTTGATGAGGCGGGAGGAGAGGACTTCCGGTCGCCCTTCCAGGTCGAAGCGCTTGTCCGGGAAGATCGGCGTCAGGCTTTCAAAACTGGGGCGGTTGCGCGCCTGTTCCGGCGGCTGCCCGTTGATGCTTTCAACCTTCAACAAGCCATAATGACGTTCGGATTCTCGTGGTGGGCGGACATGTCCAATTACCATATCGCCGCTGCGCAGGTCGTGCCGGCGAAGCTGAGCCTGGGAGACATATACGTCTTCCTGCCCAACCTGGTAGCTCATACGCAAAAACCCGATGCCTTCATTCATGATCTCAAGGATCCCGCCACGCACTTCCAAGCCTTCTTTCTCGGCTTCAGCCTGGCGAATGCGGATCATCAGATTTTCTTTTTTTAAGTACGAAGCTCGTGGGATATCGAGGTCTTTGGCGATGCTTCGCAGTTCGACCAAAGACTTCTTTTCAAGTTCTAAAATTTCCATTATCTATTAAATGTCTCTGTTCGTAGGATTACATGGCTTTTGATTGCACAGAACGATTTGCCTGTTGAGCAGGTTATTCAAAAGTTTGCGTTCGTGGAAAAAAACGGGATAACTGGCTTCCTGTCACTTTCTTTTTGAACAAGAAGCGACCTTTACACTGACCAATCACCATGTTTGGATATAAGTACCCAAATTATAGCATGGCTAAAACGAAACTGCAAGAAAAAGGTTAAGGGATTCTTAACCGTGACAAAAGTAATTTACCCAAAGTTTCTTTACTAACTTGCGAGTTTTTTCAGCGAATCCTTTTCAAGGAATCGGCTGTTTTTTTGCCTCTTTGGAAAAAGACTTTCAGCCGATTACAAAAGTTGTAATGAGAAAAAATTTAACCGGTTCTTGATTGTTAATTGTTATTTAAAATGTGGTATGAGATCTTGTACTATCCAATGTGGAACTTTTAGGGGTGGCGGTGTGGGTTTTGATAGAGTTCTCCTGAATTGGGGTTAATTTAACATAACCTTCACCCATATCATCTGAGTTTTTTGTTAAAATAAACACATCCCCCGGTTTGATTGACCCTGGGCAAATGATATGGATCGAAAAAAATTTTTAGTGGTGGCAGCAGCAGTTGCGCTTATTGGCGGGTGTTGTCTGGCGGTGATTGTGTATCCATTGCTTACAGACGATGGTTTTTTTGATTCTCCGCCTACAGCGAAAGAGGTGGGTGAGGCATTCTTGAATGCACTAAAAGAAGAAAATTACCAGGCTGCGTATGCCTTGTGCGACGAATATTTGCAAGCAGAATTGATCAACCCTGAAAACCTGAGATATGAAATTGAAAAGCACCAGATTCAACCGGAAAGTTGGTCGTTTGATTCGCAGCGGATGTCGGTTGACCAGGTAGAGTTCTCCGGTCCGGCTGATTTTCGTCTTCACCCTGGGGGGACCTTTCAGTTAACTTTAAGACGTTACAATAATGAATGGAAAGTTGCGGTATTTTATCTTGGTTATAATTGATGTAGCCATTTTTTTGTGATTACGAGAGGTATTGACATGGATTTGTGGATACTCGATGATAGTCTGCGGATCAGTATCTTTTATGACCAGGAAGCCTGTGGATTTAGCGATAACATTTGTGTATCGATATACGAATCCTGCCCGTATGAAGAGAAAGTGTTAATTGCGGATGAAACCAATATCTTTCTCAACCGGGATGAGGCTGAAAGGTTGGCGAACATGTTGTTGACAGCCATTCAACAATCTAATCACTCCGCCAATGACGATTAAGGTTTGATCGCTGATATGGCGATGAATAAAGGGGATTATTTTAATCCGGTCAAGTTTTTAGTGTCATAAAAATATTGACGCTATTTAACCTTGTATGATAGTATTTCAATAATCGCAAATTGACCTGAAAAATTTCAACAGAATAGGATGGCTGAGATGGAAGACATCGAGCAAAAAGTCGATCAAATCTTCGCGGAATGGGATCATACGGTGACCCCCGGCTGTGCGCTGGCGGTCGTTAAGGATGGCAACATTGTCTACAAGCGCGGTTACGGAATCGCTAATCTGGAATATGGCATCCCCATCACTCCAAACACCATTTTTCATATCGCATCGGTTTCCAAGCATTTTACTGCCCTTGCGGTTACCCTGCTGGCTCACGAAGGTAAGCTCTCTCTGGATGATGAGGTGCAGAAATACGTGCCGGAAGTGCCTGATTTCGGTGAAAAAATCACCATCCGCCATTTGATTCACCATACTTCCGGGCTGCGAGACCAATGGGAACTGCTTGTGGCGGCAGGCTGGCGCATGGATGATGTGATTACAATGCAGGATATCCTTGACCTGGTCAGCAAACAGAAAGAGCTCAATTTTAAGCCCGGCGACCATCATATATACTGCAACACCGGTTATACGTTACTGGCTTTCATTGTTGAACGGGTTTCTGGTATGAGCATGCGTGCATTCTGCGAGGAGCGCATGTTTAAGCCTTTGGGGATGACGAAGACACACTTTCATGATGACCATACCATGATCGTGCCTGGACGCGCCTATTCATATGAACAGGTGGGTTACAACCAGTACAAGCATGAGGTGCTTTCTTATGCCAATGTGGGCGCTACCAGCCTGTTCACCACGGCAGAAGACCTGGCGCTGTGGGATCGCGAGTTTTACGAAGCGAAGGTTTTTGGTAAGGCGGTCATTGATGAGATGCACACCCTGGGTAAATTAAACAACGGAGAAGAACTGGAATATGCTTACGGTCTGCATATTGCGAAGTATAAGGGGCTGCGCATTGTGGAGCATTCCGGCGGTGATGCCGGTTACCGGACACACCTGGTGCGCTTTCCCGACCAGCATTTTTCCGTGATTGTCTTTGCCAACCTGGGGTCGATTTCTTCCAGCAGGCTTGCGTATCAAGTAGCAGATTTGTACCTGGCTGACCAGTTTACTGAGAAAAAAGAAGAAGACCAGGTAATCGAACTGCCAGCGGAGAAACTGCAAATGTATGCCGGCATTTACTACAGCCAGGCTGAGCAATCCTGCCAGCGGTTGGAATTTGCCGATGGGAAGTTATACGCTGCTTTGGGTATCAACCTGGAATTGGAAGCACTGGCGGAAAACGAGTTCCGCCTTAAAGTGATGCCAGAGGTAAAAATTAAGCTCACTACAAGCGAAGCCGGTCTGCAATTTCAGCTTGGCATGGGCGGGTATGGTAGGGCAGCCGTCTATTTGAAAGCAGAGGTGGCTGCGCCCAACGAGGAAAAGTTGAAAGAGTACTGCGGCAATTTTATCTGCCCGGAGCTGGATTCCACCTTTTCTTTCCTGGTAAAAGAAGGAAAACTGGCGATTCGACGCAGAAAGTACGGCGAGGAAACCCTGATGGCGACCATCGAAGATGGTTTTATCACAAATGGTTTTCCGATCAATATCTTTTTCTATCGCGATGCAGCCGGGAAAGTTGAAGGTTTCAAGCTTTCCAGCGGGCGGGTAAAAGGCTTGAACTTCATTCGCAGGAATGACTGAAGGTCAGGTGGCATGACTGTAAACATTGCAAAGGATATAATCATGAATCTCACCGAATTGATCCCACAACTGGATGCCTTGTTTGCCCCCTGGGACAACACCCATTCCCCGGGATGCGCCCTTGCAGTCATCCATGAGGGCGAGATCGTCTATCAACGCGGTTATGGCATGGCTTGCCTGGAATTTGGTGTTCCGATCACGCCGCAGACCGTCTTCCAAATCGGTTCGATTTCCAAGCAGTTTACCGCCATGGCAATCGCTTTGCTGGTGCATGAGGGAAAAATCGCATTGGATGACGATATCCGCAAATATGTGCATGAAGTGCCGGATTTTGGCGAGACCATTACCATCCGGCACCTGGTACATCACACCAGCGGGCTGCGTGGCATCGATGAACTGGTTGCCCTGGCAGGTAATCGTATGGATGATGTGACACTGGTGCAGGATTATCTCGATTGCATTTCCCGTCAACGCAGCTTGAATTTTAAACCCGGGGAAAAACACCTTTATTGCAATACGGGTTACACCCTGATGGCTGTTATTGTCGAGCGCGTGAGCGGTTTGAAAATGCGAGAATTCTGCGAACAGCGCTTGTTTAAACCGCTGGGGATGCATAATACCATTTTCCACGATGACTATACTACCGTTGTACCGGGGTTTGCACAGTCCTACAAACCTGCCGGTGCGGGTCAATATCAGAAAGAATGCCTGATGCACGCACTGCCGGGCAGCACCAGCCTTTTGACCACCGTCGAAGATTTATTGTTTTGGGACCGCGAGTTTTATCGTGCAGAAGTGGTGGGCGAAGCGGTGATCCAGCAAATGCATCAGCAGGGTGTATTGAACAACGGTGAGACGATTGAATATGCTTTTGGGATCGCAATCAGCCAGTATCGCGGCTTGAAGACGGTTTCTCATGGCGGCTCGGACGCAGGTTTCCGTTCGATGTTGCTGCGCTTCCCTGATCAGCAGTTCAGTGTGATTGTGTTGAGCAACCTGGCTTCGTTCAACCCCGGCGACCTGGCAAAAAAAGTAGCTGACCTGTGCCTGGCGGATCAATTTACTGAGGCGCTGCCGGAGCAGGAAAAACTTGAGTTCATCTCTCTGGCGGAGGCAGAACTGGCGGACAAAGCCGGTTTGTATTACAACCCGGATTCAGAACTGGGCACCAGTTATCAATTGGTCATGCGCAATGGCAAGCTGGTTCTGGACATGGGTCCTGGTCTTGAAGTGCTGCCGCTTTCCAATGGCTTGTTTACCATAGCCGGTTTTGATGGGCTCAAGATGCGTTTCGAAGAAACAGCACAGGCAGGAAAGAAAATGGTGCTGCTGGTTTCGGGTAGAGAGATTGAATACGCTTTTGCGGAAAAGACTCCACTTACAGAAGAAGACCTGCTGGCGTATGCAGGGCATTATTACAGCCCGGAACTTGACAGCCATTATGTCGTCCGGGTGAAAAAAGACAGGCTGTGGGTTTCTTTTAAGAAGCATGGTGAATTTCCACTTCAGTCCACCATCCGGGATGGGTTTTCACTGGATATGTCTGCGCTGGTCGGTGCGCCTTACTCGCTCTCAGTGATGTTTGCGTGGCAGGATGGCGCCGTCTGTGGGTTCAAGATGTCTTCCGGGCGGGCAAAAAATGTAGAGATGGTGCGGCTGTAGCGTGTCTTACAACATGGTTTGATGACCAACTCAAGGCTGCCAGCATATTCTGACTGGCAGCCTTTTT
>CAYRRA010000105.1:0-15296 GCA_964426355.1 uncultured Anaerolineaceae bacterium | reverse complement strand
CATTCACCTTCATCACATCCTTCTTTTGTCCCGGTCAAAAAACCAACATCCCGAAGTAATTTCAATAATGTTTTTTGATGTCCTTCGGAAAAGAGGTATTCTTTCCCATTAATAGATGTAACAATGGGCTTATTTTCTCCACTATGCCAATATGCAGGTTGTGGTGTGTATTTTCCGCACAATAAAACCGGGTCGTCAGGGAAGCCTGTGCGTTCTTCGCCTTTTTGGAGGGAAGTCAGTGCACGCTGTACGCTGATTTTAACAATCCTTTTTCGGTATTCCTTTGACCCACGCAAATCACTGATGGGTTTTGCTGCTTCATCCGAAAGCTCGGCTGCTTTCTCAATCGTTGAAAGGTCGAGTATTGCGCCAGTAAGAAAATTCTCTGCCTCTCGTGCGTGGAAAATGGTCGGTGCAACAGCTCCTAATGTAATACTGGCAGATTGGATTGATTTGCTCTGATAGGTCAAGACGATGGCTATGTTTACAACCGATATCGCTTGAGCCCTGCGTAAAGCAAATTTGTAATATGTACCGGATTGGTTTTTTCTCATCTGTGGAAAGAAAATATCCACCATCATTTCATCAGGACGTAAAACCGTCTTACGAACCCCAGTGTAAAACTCCTCCAAAGGTACAATGCGTTCACCGGAGACCGATTTAAGTTTAACGCTCGCACCCAACGCGAAAAGAGGTGAGATAGTATCATTTGCTGGTGATGCTGTGATCAGGTTCCCTGCAACAGTTCCTCGATTTCGGATTTGCGGTGAACCCACCTCCCAACACGCACGTGCCAGAGGGAAAGCATCTTCACGGATCAATTTTGACGCCACGCATTGATTGTGCGTCACCAAGGGACCCAGATGAATGATACCCTCCTCGTCCAATGAAATGGTGTTGAGACCTGGTATCCTGGATATGTCAATGAGTACTGTTACTCCAGGGTGACCACCTCTTTCCAGTTCAAGCAAAAAATCCGTTGCACCGGCAATAATTTTCGCCTGATCTCTGTGTTCAGCCAATGCTTCAAGTACGTCAGATATCGTACAGGCATCAATAAATGTTTTCCACATTATTTCACCAATTGAGTTATTGTTCTGTTGCAAACGTATCAATCAACAAACGGACATCACCGCCGACAGGATAGAGAATTGGACAGGTGCAGCCATTATGAATGTACTCTTTTACTTTATTGCGCGCTTCTTCAGGAGTTCCAGAAGCTGTTATTCGATGGATTAACTCTTCTGGGACAAGGTGTTTTGCCTTCTCTATTTGCTCATGTGTGGCGGGCCAACCCAGAATGGATTGAATGCTGTCGACAACGCTTTGAGCTACTCCTGATGCCTTTGCGATATGGGGTTGCTGCGCAAGATATTGCGTTAATAACCCCCTGGTAGTATCGATCGCTCGTTCCCGATCGTGGTCAACTGAACAGACAATCAATTGCGGACGGTCTACATCATCTACTCGTCGACCAGCTTTTTTTGCACCAACATCAAGCATCTCGAGTGCACGAATATTATATTCAGGTGGAACGCAATAGTTCAATACAGCGCCATCTGAAATCTCTCCAGTGAGTTGCATCATCTGATCGCCAGTGGCACCAATCATAATCGGTACATAACGTGGTTCTTTTCGTCCATGCACTACATCCAATTCAATGCCATTGACCTGAATAAACTCACCCGCAAAATTTACTTTCTCCATGTTTAAAAGTTTTCGCAGGACATAAACCGTCTCGCGCATGGCGATCAACGGCTTTTTGCGGTCAATCCCAACATTCTTTGCCAGGGGGTCCCACCATGCTCCAATCCCACAAATAATTCTGTCAGGTGCAAGATCATCCAGGGTGAGAAATGTGGAGGCAAGCAAACCAATATTGCGTGTCCAGTTGTTAATTACGCCTGAAGCTACTTTTATTTTCTGCGTAACGGCTGCGTAGGCAGCCATCGGTACAATAGCATCCCGTACCAATCGGCTTTCAGCTTGCCAGACAGCCTCAAATCCTTTTTCTTCAGCATAACGCACATAATCTAATCCATCACGTAAATCATGTGCATCTTGCAAATATAGAGCAACTCTCTTACTCATTATGCCTCCTTATCTGATTCTGCAAAACAATTATACTTAATTGTATGACAAATGTAAAAAAATTATGCCGTGGGGAAACCTCAAAAATTATCACTTCAGTTTATGAATAAAGCCAATAGAAGCTTCTTCACCATCTTTTGTCAGCATAGAAAGATTGTCAACAAAGATATCCATTTCAAGGTCAATAGTGGCTAATTTTTGCACAGCACAAGCTAATCGTTGCGGTGTTACATCGCCATAGCCAACAGTGATGTGAGGAACCCAGTTTTCAGGAGAATAATAACTGTTCGCATCAACGGCAAATGGGAACAATCTCTCCCAAATCATTTCATGAAATTGAGCCAGTTTCCTCGATTTAACCAATGGAAGGTAAAGAATTGGTGATTCTCCGCTAAAAATGCCAAACCCGGTTGTCTTGACCGAAAACGTTGGGATTGAATTAGTTAATGAGAGGAATTGTTCCTGCACTTGCTCTTCAGGGATAGATTGGGCAGTTAACCAAGAAAAATGTGGATAAGGGACAGTTTTAATATCAGATAGCTCACACTCATGGTCAAGCAAATTCCAGATGTTTTCCGTCTTTTTATTTGCTTTTTTATCAAGAAGTGAAGCAATGGTTATCATCTTCAACGAAACAAATCCTGTTCTTCCGGTCTGAGGAGCTCTCCTAAATGGCTTTCACGCAGCGGATAAGGAAACCCTCTCACATGAACGACAGGTGTACGTTCATCAACCTGTCCCATTACCAGCGAAGCTGCGGCAGCCAGTTCATCTGCGGCAGCAATTATGGTGTACTGCAATTTGTACCCATAAACATCTTCCCGACCGCGCAAATCAACAACGCCCGGAATTCCTGCCAACCCGATGGTCATCCCAACCGTGCCTACGCGCCATGCCCTGCCGTGCGAATCAACGATCAAGACACCGATAGGCTCAACCCCACTCATCTGCTGAATCTTTTCCCGGATTTGTTGTGCTGACCGATCCGGGTTTTCCGGCAGCAATAGTACCCAATCCGCGTGTTCCCCCCATGACCCACGAACATTTGAGTGATCAACGCCAGCATTAGCACTAATGAAGCCAAGACGATTCTCAACAATCAATACACCCGGGGCAGAACGAACCACAGATTTGCTTTCTCTCAACACAACTTCAACCAATCTTGGGTCTTTCCTGACACGATTTGCTAAATCGATTGCTTGTTCCCCTGGCACAATTTCTGACAGGTTAACCAGGCGGTTCTCAGATTTTGACACAATTTTTTGAGTGATAACGAGAATATCGTTTGGCTTCAGGTTGAGGTCTTCATCCAGTAAAGCCTGGAAAATCAAAGCAGCCAAATCATCACCCGGGTTGACCATTGGCAATTTTGAAATTGCAGTGATGCACAGATTCATAAATCTTCCCGAGGAATACCTGTGATACGAATCCCGGAGGATGGAACTTTATATTTGCGGTTGAGTCCAATTAATACTGAGGTGAGACCCTCAACCACCACAGCATTCTCAATTGGACCTGCATCCCAACCCACCAATCCGGCATCTTTAACCAAACCTAAAACAACTTCGCGTGTTTCTTTTCCTTCACCACATACCAAAACATCGCACTCAATCGTCCCATCTTTTAACAGATGTTCATGAGAGATATTCTGGAACGCAGCCGCAACTCGGACGCCTTCTCCTAAGATACTTTTTGCCTCTTGCAATGCACTTCCTTCTGGAGGCATTTGTACTTTTGAAACGGATGGGGGCATTAAAGGGACAGTAACATCAATTAAGATTTTCCCCTGTAAAGCATCCTTTATGGTCTCCAATGTAACCCGGTGAGCAGAATAAGGAACGGTAAGCACAACTAAATCACCTTTTTCTGCGGCTTGTAGATTTTGCATACCGGTGATATCTATCTGGTTGGTGCCGAATTGCTGAATCTCTTCTACAGCAGCCAATGCTTTTTCTTCTTGCCGTGAGCCAATAATGACGTGATAACCATGTTTTGCCCAGCGGTAAGCCAGACCTTTGCCCTCATTTCCGGTTCCGCCGATAATTGATATAGTAGTAATATTTTCCACTCGTTCAACCTCCACTCATCTCATGATATTGATTCTGTGCATTGTTTTTCGTAATTTTCCCAAACCGATGGGGCTATTTTTAATGCTTTTCGTGAAATTTCTTCAGAGTCAATTGTCAGGAATTCGCGATTTTTCATCAATAACTGCCCAGCCACCATGGTTGTGGTAATCATGCTTTCGTGAAAACCGAACACAATATGCCAGGGTAAATTTTCAGGCGTAAGGGGTGTGAAAGGATGATAATCTACAAATATGATATCGGCTTGAGCACCCGGCACAATTTTCCCAATGACTTCATTATAGAACACCGTGGTCGCCAGCTCAGCATTGTTGTAAACAGCCATTTCGATCACATCGTAACCCGATACGCGGCGAGGGTCTCTGTGCCAGAGTTTGTGAACAAGGTAAGTAGTCTTCCATTCTTCCCACATTGCATTGGAAAATCCATCGTTTCCCATCCCCAGTCTTACGCCTGCACGCAGCAATGATTCAACTTCAGACATGCCAACTGCGTTATTCATATTGGAACGAGGTTGATGTGTTACCCACGTACCTGTATCAGCCAATATCTCGACCTCACGCGCATCCACATGCACCGCATGTGCCACAATGGTCTTGTTGCCAAGTATGCCATGTTTATTGAGACGGTCAATAACACGGTCACCTGTCTTTTCTAAACTATCATATTGGTCAGACTGATGTTCTGCTGCGTGGATATGAAAGCCTACCCCATTCGGTATAGCTTCGCTGCAAGCCACGAGTGTGTCTTCACTCAGTGTCAAGCTTGCGTGCAGACCAAAACAGGCACCCAAGTTTTTATTGCCCATTTTTTGGATCTTTTTGATAAATCTGACATTTTCATGGATCCCTTGTTGAGTCCTCTCTAATCCATCCCGATCGGAGACTTCATAACAAGTAGATACACGCAAACCAGTTTGCATTGCTGCTTCGGCAATGATATCCAATGAACCATCTATGGCATTGGGAGAGGCGTGATGATCGATTAACGTTGTTGTGCCATGCCTTATGGCATCCGCCATGCATACCAGAGCAGAAAATTGTATGGCTTCGGGAGTGAGTGCTTTGTCGAGAGACCACCAAAGTTTTTCCAGTATTTCAGGAAAATCACGTGCCGGCTTCCCAGGGATTGCCATTCCGCGAGAGTACGCGCCATAAAAATGTGTATGCCCACAAATATTCCCCGGCATGACCAATTGCCCATGCGCATCCAGGCATTCCTCCTCTGGATAACGTTCTATTATTTTTTTTTGTTGGTCTATCGCTAAAATCTTATCGTCTTTGATGTAAATCGCGTGGTCGCCCAAAATACGATTCCGTTTCTCCCAGGTTATTATTTTGCCATTAATGATTATCATTTTTCACCTCAAAGCCGGCAGGTTGTCAAATTCGGATTCAGTTCAGGTTATTTTGCGTTATGAGCTTTCTCTGCGTTTGGATCACCTTGTATTAACTGAATTGCGTGACCCAAAATCGGCTGAATAACTGCAAAATTTTCAACAGCAGCACGCGGGCTGCCAGGTAAATTAACAATCAACGTCCGCCCGATGATACCCGCACGTGCTCGGGAAAGCATTGCATGAGGGGTAAGCGAAAGACTGTATGCGCGCATCGCCTCGCATAATCCAGGGGTTTCTTTTTCAATAATCGCTATTGTTGCCTCTGGGGTAACATCCCTCGGAGAAAACCCGGTGCCGCCTGTTGTCAAAACCACATCAACTGCACCCTTGTTACACCATTGTAGCAGTTTTTCTTGGATTGCCGACACATCATCCGGTACGATGGCGCTCTCCCTTACAAACCAGCCCATTTTCTCGATTTCCACAACCAATGCAGGACCAGATGCATCAGGGCGTTCCCCGGTGAACGAACGATCAGATACAGTCATAACAGCGAATTTTAAGGTCATTATTCCAAATCCCTGGCAAAGGTTAACAGCTCTAACTTTTCCCATCCGCGTTTCTCATAAAACCGGATTGCATCCTGGTTGTCAGGGGTAACCAATAGATAATAACGGATGCATCCTTTTTGTCTCAATCGGGCTTCCAGTTCATCGACAAGCATGGAAGCGATTCCCTTTTTTCGAAAAGGATGCGCAACTGCTAAATGATACATTAAACCTCTTCGCCCATCATATCCACCCATGACCGCTCCAATGATCTCATCGCCCAGTTCGCAGACCAGAAACAAATCAGGATCACGCTGGATTTTTTTCTTGATTTCTTCAGGATCATCCGAACGCCGCAGTTGTATACCATCACCTGCATTCTTCCATAAGGTGATCACCCGTTCATAATCCTTCTCAAAGGCGAAATCTCGTATCAACATTAATATCTCCGAAATTTCAAATTAGTGCTCTATTCTACTATGTAAATACTGAGTTCCAAGTAAGAGCACAATCTTTCTTATTCCTACGAAAGCCATTCGACGGTTAAATTTAAAGTCCCTGAAACAGGTCTATTCCACCAGTTTCTTTACTTTTTCCAATAATTCGCCAGGCATGTAGGGTTTAAGAACAAAGCCATCCGCGCCGGCTTGAATTGCTTCGCCTTCCAAAAACATCCCTGAGGATATCATTATCTTTTGCGATTTTTTCTGACAGCGGATTTTTTTCGCCAGTTCCAACCCGTTAATTGACTTCAGATGAACATCTAAAAAAACTAAATCAGGGGATTTGGTGAAGATTATTTTAAGAAGTTCTTCCTCATCTTGTTCGCCTTCAATTAGAACTTTATATCCTTCCAATTCAAACAATGTTTTTAACAAACCACAGATCAAGATATCGTCTTCAATCAGCAAGATTGTTTTCATCTGATTCCTTAGTTTTGCGGGACCTGCTCTTTTTTACCTGGATATGTTTCCCGGTCGTAAAGGCGTGTGAAAAAACCTCATCGATGGAGTTGACCAGGATGAAGGTCATGTCATCAGATACCTCTTTGGGAAGATCATCTAAGTCAAGTTGATTTTGTGCTGGCAATATTATCGTTTTTAATCCAAAACGATGGGCAGCGATTACTTTTTCTTTGATCCCCCCAACAGGAAGCACCTGACCCCTCAATGTAATTTCACCCGTCATGCCGAGATCGGGACGAGTAGTCTTATCCAGTAGTAGAGATGCCAGGGCGGTTGTAATGGTAACGCCTGCTGAAGGACCATCTTTTGGCTGCGCTCCACTGGGGACATGCAGGTGAATATCAACCTTTGAGAAAAAGTCTTCCTCCAAGCCAAGATGCGGTGCTTTTGACCGAATATAGGACAATGCCGCCCGGGCAGATTCTTGCATCACATCACCGATTGATCCAGTTATCTGAAACCCTCTGTTGCCCGCCATTTTTGTTGCTTCGATGAAAAGTACATCTCCGCCAACGGGGGTCCAAGCCAAGCCCATAGCAACACCTGGTACAGATGTTCGCAAGAGAGCTTCGTCGCTTTTTTGGAATCTTGGCTTTCCCAAAAGTTGTTGGACATTTTCCTTTTGTATTATCTTGATGGGCTCTTCATTCATGCCAATCTTTGTCACAACCTTTCGGCAAACTGCCCCAATACGTCTTTCCAGGTTGCGAACGCCCGCCTCGCGAGTGTACATACGAATGATAGTGCGAATCGCCTCGTCTGTGAATTCAATTTCGTTTACCAGCAACCCATTCTCATGGATTTGCCTGGGCACAAGATACCGCTGGGCAATAGCTGTCTTCTCTTGTTCGGTATAACCCGACAACTGGATGATTTCCATTCGGTCTAACAATGGGGCTGGGATCGTTTCCAGTGTGTTTGCAGTGGTAATAAACATCACACTAGACAAATCAAACGAAACCTCCAGGTAATGATCCCGAAAATCTCTGTTTTGTTCAGGGTCAAGTACCTCTAACAATGCAGAAGCGGGGTCGCCGCGAAAATCGCTGCCCAACTTATCAATTTCGTCCAACATAAAAATCGGATTGCGAGATTCAACTCTTCGCATTGACTGAAGTATTCTTCCAGGCATGGCGCCTATATATGTACGACGATGACCGCGAATTTCAGCCTCATCTCGCATACCCCCCAACGACATCCGGACAAATTTCCGATCTAACGATCTGGCAATTGACTGCCCTAAAGAGGTTTTACCAACTCCAGGTGGACCAACAAGACAGAGGATTACACCTTCTTTTGTTTCCTTTATGTGAACATTGTTCACCTCACCTGCCAGTTGGTCCTCACGCTCTTGCCGAAGTTTCTGAACAGCTAAAAACTCAATGATCCGTTCCTTAACATCATTTAAGCCATAATGATCCTGATCCAGGATTTCCCGTGCGTGAAGGATGTCAAAATTATCCGGAGTGAAAATTGACCACGGTAAACTCACCAACCAATCCAGGTAGGTACGAATCACGCCATATTCAGCCGCAGCAGTTGGTAATTTGGAGAGCCGGTCCAGTTCGCGTAATGCCTGTTTTTCTGCTTCTTCAGACATATGAGCAGCAGCAATCTTTTGTCGAAATTCTTCTACTTCAGCAGCCTGCTCATCAGCCTCTCCTAACTCTTTTTGAATTGCTTTCAATTGCTCACGGAGAAAATATTCTCGCTGGACTTTATCAATTTCTGAACGAGCATCGTTTTGTATCTTTTGCCCCAGTTCCAGTACTTCGCTCTCCCGGGTTAATATCCCTACAAGTTTGAGCAATTTTTCTCGCGTGGAATCCAGTTCCAATAACTGCTGCGCTTCCTCGAGTTCCATTCGCTGAAATGTGGCAATCGTGTAAGTAGTCTGCAATATATCTTCAATCGCTGAAACTGAAACAATCAATTCCTGCGGCATTGAGGGGAGCAATTGCGCGATATGAGTGAATTGATCGCGAACATTACGTGTAAGGGCATCAATCTCAATACCGCTTTCCACTTGCTCAGGTGATACCTCCACCTTTGCCATAAGATAAGGTGTGGTTTTTGTGTATTCTAAAATATTGATACGTTCCAGTCCTTGAACCAATAACCGTATGGTTCCATCAGGTGAACGGAATAATCGGTGAATTTGAGCAATCGTACCAACGGTATACAAATCTTCAGGGTTTGGAGTTTCAATTTCCTGGTTTTTTGATGCAACCAGACCAATTAGGCGCTCACCCTCTCCTGCAATCGCATCATCGATCAATTGGATCGAGCGTTGTTGCCCAATGGTCAATGGTACTGCGGTTTGAGGATAAACCACCAAACCTCGAAGCGGAAGAATGGGCAATACTTCGGGATATCGTCGAGATTGTTTGTCGCTTTTCTCTTCATCAAATACGATTTCCTCAGAATGCTCATCAGATCTGTTTTCGCCACTTGGATTAATCGAAATTAAATAATTATTCAAGAAAAATTCGTCCATGATGTTTTTTCAGTTCTCAGCTAATCTTGTTTAATTTGAATTCTCTTGGACTCGGCTTTTGGCAAAACAATGTCAAGAAAACCATCTCGGTATTCAGCCTGGATTTTGTTCGTCATAATGGGTATAACAATTTCGAGTCTCACCTCAAAAATCCCATACCGTATTTCCATTCTATGAAATGCTTTTCTCTCAGGATTATCGTTTCTGATACCCCTGACTGTCAAAAAACCATTTTCAAAATGAATATCAAAATCATCACCAGAAACGCCAGCGATTTCAACACGAACAATAATATTTTTTAAGGTTTCATATACATCGGTCGGAGGATTCCATACATTTTGGAACTGTTTCATGTCCCAATCTGCAAATTTTGACATGAATGAGATTCCTCCCTCTCCATTGCATGTCATTCCATCGATTGGTTTCATTTTTTACCTGCCAATTTGGAATTGTTTAATCATCTCTGGTTAAGAATGAGACGCCCCTGGTAGGAATCGAACCCACAACCAACGGCTTAGAAGGCCGCTGCTCTATCCATTGAGCTACAGGGGCATTTCAAAAACAAATTATACCGCGCAATTCTTTTTTTTAATGAAAATTCAAAGTTTTTTATTGCACGGAACAAGGTCGAATACCTTTAAAAACCTGCCTACCCGATAGAGTCGACAAAATCGTCTGGGCAGGTTTTTCAGTTATTTCAGCCAATTGTGTGGCATTCAAAGGCAAGTTGCCATTTGCCAGGAATGCCCGAAAAACCGCATCTACTGTTGTTGTAAACGAATTGATGAAATCAGGTTGGCGCGCACAATGTGACATTAATATGTGTTGAAGTCCATCCACACGATGAACCTCTGCGGTTTCCGGGTCAATCCAATCAATCGTCTCGATTGTTTCCATTTCTTCAAATGCTTGACGATGTTCTTCGCATAAACAGCTCTGAAGATGGATTCTCCAATTGTTATCATGGCTTTTCCACCATTCAAAATCGATACAGAATGGTGTCTGGAGGGTTGGTTTTATCAAACTGTGTCGTGTTAATTCAGACATGTCTTTTCCTAATCATCCAGAAATTCTCTATTCAAATTAAAGTAGAGATCGCCCAAATGGGAAGCCCAGGGTTGTTCGGTAAGAATCTGCAGGATGGGACCAGGTGGACATCGGTAACGCAGATTAACCGTGGCATAAAGCTCTTCGAAATGCACATGCCCTTGGGGGTTAAGCTTGATCAATTCCTTCATCATGTGGACGATAATCTTGGTGAGTTCATATCTCCCATACTTTGCTTTTGCCCAGAGTGCATCCAGTAAAGTTACATCAGGGATGAATATCGCCATCCTTTCATCTGTTTCTGTTAAAACAAGCTGTTTCAACATGGCAAAGACGATACCGCCATCTGAGCCTACCAGAGCAGTACGGATCCAATCCCGAGTAGAGCGCCTTCGGCTGCAATGAATTATGACTTCTCCCGGATTTTCTCCCTTTCGTAAACGAATCAACGAGCCGGGGATCACACCTTGTTCTTCGTACCACTCGCTCAAACCTCCGATATAGCGTGAAGGACGCACGACCCATCCGGAGAACCTTTTTCCGTTATTGCCATCAACGAAAGTAAACCTTACTCTTGGAGACTCTACAGCGGTAGGGAACAGATGTACCAGGGCATTCCCCAGTGGTAAAGCACCAGAACGCCAATGAGGATACATCAAACCGACTGTGATCTCATCATGGAAGATGTCTAAATCCAAACGATCTTCCAATTCGTCGATAATCTGTGCAGATAGCATATTCTTCAGGTCATCGATCCCATTCTCCTCATAAGAAACTGCATGATATTGCAGATATTCAGGAGGAGTTTGTACCCATTCGGGTTCAAGCCGCTTCAAATACCAAACGACGATGCCCGAAGCGCCTACTTCGTCAAACCGTGCATCTTTTTTCATTGCGTAATCCAATGAAAATGTGGTCAATTCCGGGTTCACGTCGGTTGGTAAATCGATTTGTTTTAGAATGTCTTCAGTTGTAAGAGGTCCGCCCCCAGCCATATCAAGTAGTGCTTCAGCCAGGTTCAAATAACCTATGTTTACATCAACAAGTAATGCTTTGGGGAACCATTTAGCAGCAATACTAACAAGGTCTTCGTTTTTTGAGAGTATCTCGATAAGCTTCGTAGCAATTAACTTCCCTGACGACGCCATAACGGAATTAACATTCAACAGCGGGTTGTCGGTTTCAAATTGGATCGGTTCGTTTAAAACGTGCTCTGTCAGGTTTGACGCAAAACTTTTCTGTGACCCATCCGTAAATACCACATCAATAACGTTGAATTCTTTTACTTCGGGATTTACCCCAGCACGAATTCCTACGACTTCCCCTTTTGTCCAGTTATAAGAGGGGAAAAGAACCCAATCCCCTATTGTATATTGGTCCTTAGGAGCGAAAATTTTCCCTTCTTGCTGTTGCCTTTTTTCAAAACCTGTGCGGATTTTTTGAACCCATTCTTCCACCAATGCAAGGGTTAGATCATCAATGGAAATGGGTCTTTCTTTTTCAAACAAGTAGTTATAAAGAAAATTAATATCTTCTTCTTTTATTTCTATGTTGTTCCAATAATCCTCACGTAGAGATAATCTTTTTCCGTGCATACCTTTTCACTCAATCAAAATAATCTAGCAATGAATTCGCAAATATAACCAATCTATTATACCTTAGCTTTTTATGTTTCAAAATATCTCAACAAAATTACGGATAAGTGTTTTGAAGCCAGTCTAATGGGTTCACCTGGACACTGTTCACCCAAACCTCTAAATGCAAATGAGAACCTGTTGATCTCCCGGTATTACCAATGTAGCCAATGAGGTCACCTGCTTCCACGTAATCACCTGGTTGGACAAGCATTTCGGATTGATGCCAGTACCCCGAGAAAACACCCCATCCATGGTCAATGATCACAGCGTTTCCACGAACGACGAGATTGCCAGTATAAACAACATAGCCAGAAGCGACAGAATAAATATTGATGTTATTTGCTTTACAAACATTAAAATCAACACCGGTGTGATAATAATGATAAGAATTATTGTAAACCCGGTTTCCTCCAAAATAAGCGCTTAAACAAGGATCGTCAACAGGATATTGAAAAATTCCACTCCAATACTTTTCAGGGGATACTTTTCGAACAATCTCATCAATAAGTGCCTGTTCGGGCTCAATCACATCAGGCTGGATCGTGATTGGATCAACAAAAATGGGTGGATCATCGGTCCAATATCCCGATTCTATAAGCACGTTTTGTTCAATCGAGAATTTTTCCTCCCCAGCAGAATCATAACCAACCAACTCAATCCGGTTTATTCCAGTTTCTTTCCGTGCATGGATGCCCAGTAATGCTACATATTCATTTTCGCCGATCTTGAAGAAAGAAGGTGGATAACCTGCAACTAACCCAGAAATTGTCATAGGCTCATTGGTTTTTAACCGAATCAGTATTGTCTTCCCTTGAGCCAACGGGAGTGGGGTAATACTAAATTCTGAAACTGCAGGAGAAAACTGCAAAGGAAGAAGTGCATCACCAGTATGATAGAGAGTATCCCCTGAAACCATGTTACTAGAGGTATTAAGACCATTTTCGAGAAGGATTGCCCAGGGGTTTTTTCCGGCTTTTACAGCTATATCCAAAAGAGTCTGTCCTTCCGAAAGGATGGTGAATGGTTTTAACTGGGCTCCTTCTGCTACCTTAGGGATAATCAAGCTCGACCCAACATAAATTTCTTCTGGGCTAACGAGCCGGTTCAGACGTTGCAGCAAGTCCCACTGAAATCGGTTTTTATTTGTAAGCGATAAATAGTCTTCACCAAGGTTGACTGTCTTGATTTCCAATTCACCAGAGATTCCCGAATAGCCAGGAATCTTCAAAGCAGTACCTTCTGAAATAGCATTGGGATCGTTAATTTGATTGAGGTCAATCAAATCTTGAAGAGAAACACCAAATCGCATTGCAATCAGGCTTAATGTGTCGCCGCTTTGTACGTAATAGATAGGATATTCCATGTCTTGTGCCTGCACCGGCGTAGCAGGTGAAATCAGGAAAAAACCTAAGCTTAAGAAAACGATTACCCGAAGTTTATTCATCATAAAAATGTAGTTGATCTCCAATATCGAAATCTGATAATTGGTTTACAGACAATTCAATTATGTATCGTGCTGGATGACGAGGAAAATAAGCAGGTTTCCAGGGTTTGGCAATTCTTGCATCAACAACAATCAAATCTGAATTAACCCAAATTGCAGCAATTGGAAAATTCATAAACAACATGTGAATTGCGCTACCAATTGTGCTATCAACTCCTTGATCGATTAAAATGCCACTATCAGGGGCTAAATCTTTCTTGAACATCAATCCTAGGAATTTTTCAAAAAAACCAGCACATAAGACCACCTGCGTGGGACCCATTTCAGATTTGGATTGGTTAATAATTCTTTTTCTCATCGATGTTAGATCAATATTAATCGTTTTATTTTGTTCATTTTTCAGATACAAGGTATCTGTCTGAAAAACAGAAATCAAGTTTATCACACTTCATTTGACATTATCATAATCGACCCGAATTACCTGGCACCCGAATTTTCTCCAATGCTTTTCAAAATAATGGAATGAATCCCAATAAACCTCACCTTTGGGGTAAGCCGGGTCAATAAAACCCAAGCCATTCTGTTCATCATACGCAACAAGAATTTTGTAATGAGCCCACAAAGGGCGGTAATTGCCCAGGATGACAATGTTCAATTCGGGTAAAACAATGCCAGAAATTAAAGTGGATAGTTTTTGGAAAATCAACCATCTTGCGGAAAGCTGTTGTTCGCGCAAGACATCAACCATACCCCAAGGAAAGGTTGCCCAATTGGAAATCCGGCGCACAATGGGAAAAATCCCCCTCCAGCGCACACTGTTCATCATGAGCCCTAAATCATTGCCGGTGATGGGCAAGTTCTTTGCAAACGACAGAGTCATTGAAGCACAAAATGGACCACAGTCATTGCTGTTGCCCTGGTACTGATGGTTCTGTCTTAATTCGTCAAGATATGGTGATAAAATCAATATACGACATCCCAGGAAATTATGGTTATAATTCTAATTATAGCAGCAGGGTACATGCTTCGTATTATACAGCGAATCGACAACAAACCGCCATAATACTGACCACCCATCAGGAGAACGATGCAATGAAAAAACAGCGAATTCTTTTAGTAGATGACCATGAGGTTGTACGTCTTGGTTTGAAAGCTTTACTTGAACACCATCCAAATTTTGAGGTTGTTGCAGAAGCTGGCTCTGCAAAGGAAGCGATCGACCAAACGTCACGTTATCATCCCGATATAGTGTTAATGGATATTCGTCTCCCTGGAATGTCAGGAATTGAAGCGTGTGAGGAAATTACCCGTGATTTTCCAGATACGCGCGTTGTTATGTTGACTTCGTATGCTGAGGATGAGATGTTATTCTCAGCAATCCGAGCTGGCGCTTCAGGTTATGTTTTAAAGCAAATCGGAGGCGGTGACCTTGTTCGCGCCCTGGAATCTGTCGGGCGAGGCGAATCGATGCTTGACCCAGCAGTTACTCAACGCGTTTTTCAGGAAGTACGTCGCGCAGTAAAAGAAGAAGAAGCTTCTGCATTTGCTAATTTAAGTCAGCAAGAAAAACATGTCCTGCTATTGGTTTCAGAAGGAAAAACAAACCGAGAAATCGCCAAACCGCTGTACCTGGGCGAAGGG
>CAYRRA010000104.1:0-15305 GCA_964426355.1 uncultured Anaerolineaceae bacterium | reverse complement strand
CCATTGTGCCTACGTTCATGTGCGGCTTTGATCGGTCAAATTTCTGCTTCGCCATGCTGTTTTTCTCTCCTTAAAATAACATTATATTATTTCACTATCCAGCTAAAGCCCTCAATGGGATTTGAACCCATGACCCCGTTCTTACCAAGAACGTGCTCTACCGACTGAGCTATGAGGGCACGCTGTTTTCTTCTGGCTTATTCACAGTCGTACCCGGCAATGAAAAAACCAGTGGGCGGTGAAGGATTCGAACCTCCGAAGGCAATGTGCCAGCTGATTTACAGTCAGGTCCCTTTGGCCACTTGGGTAACCGCCCAGTCGAACTGTTGCCAGTCCTCGAACTGTTGCCAGTTCGGGAGTGACCTGAGACACCTCTCAAATCACTCACCAACTTGCAACAGAGCCGACGATGGGACTTGAACCCATAACCTATCACTTACAAGGCGATTGCTCTGCCGAATTGAGCTACGTCGGCGCATCAATTGTAAAAGTACCATCGACAGCGGGCGTATTATACCAAAGCCCGTTTTTTCTAGCAAGGATTTGCCTAGCAATTGATGCTGTGGGCAATAGGGAAGTTTATCAAGATTCGCTTTTAGAGTCAAGTAAATTATCGGAAAAAGCGAAGTCAGGAACAAGACTTCCCTGTTCTCCGCCCCTTTCACCGCTTAGATGTGCACAAAAACCCTAAAACAAACCGCTTTTTCTTGGACTCAAAATTAAAGTATAATTTAGATTGTTATGGAGGCTTCATGGAAATAACCTGGTATGGATATTCTTGTTTTCGTTTTGTTGAGCGTGCTTTAGCAGCAGTGGTAACCGACCCGTATGACAGCAAAGAAGTCGGCTTGAGTTCTTTGCGTCTCAAGGCGGATATCGTCACCATCAGCCGCAACCTGCCCTGTCACAATTTTCTCTCTGCTGTAAAAAATGGACCTTACGTCATCACCGGACCCGGTGAATACGAAGTGGGCGGGGTATTCATCAATGCAATCGAGACCAACGGAGGTGCCCGCAAAGATGCTGTACTCAGAAATATCCTTTATGTCATCAATATCGAAGGGTTGAACATTGCACATCTCGGCGCGATGAAGCGCGTTCCCACACAAACCCAGGTAGAATCTTTGGGTCCAATCCATATCGCTCTTGTGCCAGTCGGCGGAGAAGACGCCCTCTCTGCAGCCAAGGCAGCCGAAACAATCAGCCTGCTGGAACCAAATATTGTCATTCCAATGCATTATGCCATTCCCGGTGCAACGATAAAACTTGACCCTCTTTCAAAATTCCTCAAAGAAATGGGATTGTCCGATATCACACCTGAAGACACATTAAAAGTCACCAGTATTAGCTCACTACCCGAAGAAACGCGTGTTGTGATCTTGAACTGTAAAAGTGGATAAGGATCAGGAAATTGGCAGTAAAAATTATCATGAGTTGGGACATCACACCCAACCACGAACAGGAATATTTCGAGTTTGTGGTCCGGGAGTTCATTCCGGGTATCCAACGCCTGGGGTTTGAACTGAACGATGCCTGGGCTACCGTTTACGGCACACAACCGCAAATTTTGGTCGCGGCTATCGTACCCACCATGGAAAAAGCTCGAAACATCCTGGAATCCAGCGACTGGCACTCGCTGAACAATAAACTCCAAGATTTCGTGCACAATTTCTCTTATAAAGTGATAGAAGCGCGCGGAGGCTTTCAATTTTAGGCGACATTTCTTATGCCGGCTGAAATCACCGACCGCCTCTTGAAGTGGTACGCAGCAAATGCTCGTGTTTTGCCATGGCGCGTTAAAAAAAAACCTTATGCCACCTGGGTTTCCGAGATCATGTTACAGCAAACCCGGGTCGATACGGTGATCCCCTATTTCAATCGCTGGATGCAACGCTTCCCTGACCTGGAAACATTAGCGTGCGCGCCAGAGCAGGATGTTCTGCACTTTTGGGAGGGACTGGGGTATTACAGCCGTGCCCGAAACCTGCACAAAGCCATAAAAATTGTCCTGGAAAAGTATCAGGGGGTGATTCCCTCGGATCGTTCGCTGCTGGAGAAATTACCTGGCATCGGGCGGTACACTGCCGGTGCAATTGCATCGATTGCTTTTGGAAAAGACGAACCGTTACTGGATGGCAATGTGCGCCGAATCCTGGCGCGAATCTTTAACATTGATTTACCTGCGCGCTCAAAAGAGGCGGAAGAAAAATTTTGGGAACTGGCAGAAGCCGTGTTGCCTGAAGGAAAAGCCGGCGATTTCAACCAGGCAATGATGGATTTGGGCGCCACGCTGTGTACGCCGCGTTCTCCACAATGCAAATCCTGCCCGGTTGCAGACCTTTGCCAGGCTCAACTCCTGGGGATTCAGGAACAACGCCCGGTAATGCAAAAACGCCCACGTACACCACACCTCACCGTAACGGCAGCCGTGATCCAAAGAGAGGGTCTCTTTTTGATTGCCCGCCGACCGCCCAACGGCTTGCTGGGCGGCTTATGGGAATTTCCAGGGGGAAAGCTGGAGACGGGTGAAGAACTTCCAGATTGCTTGAAACGTGAAATTTGTGAGGAATTAGGCGCTCAAATCGAAGTCGGCGAGCCATTTGGCGTGTACAAACATGCGTACACTCATTTTCGTGTAACCTTACACGCATTTCTTTGCGCACTATGCGGAAATGAACCACAACCGCTGGAAGCCAGTGAAATCCGCTGGGTGCAGGCAGAAGAGATGCCAGGTTTTCCTATGGGAAAAATCGACCGCCAAATTGCAGACCGTATTCTCCTTACTTTTCTATCACCCAACCCACCAGAAAAGACTGCTTCCGGTTGAGACCCTGCTTTCACCACTGCACAAAATATATCTTTTCCTGGCAAAATCAATATAATTAATACAGGCATGCAGGCGCGGATGCCCGTTTTTACTTTCACTCAACTTACCGGTACACAATACAACACCGCTGAAATCATCTGTACGACCATCAAGCGGAGGGAGAAAAATGGAAGAGATTATCGATCGAATGAAACATCTTTCGGGCATTCAGTCATTCACCCTTTCAGGTGTACTCATCGTATTGTTGATTGTGCTCTGCTGGTTAACCGGAGCGACACCCGCCCTGCTGGCGCTCTTCGTATTACCGGTCATCATCGTAACTGTGGCGGTCAATACACCGGCGGGGTTAATATTCTCTATCTTGGGCGCCGTCGCCTGGGTGGTTATCAGCCTCTTTGCCAACACATCTGAAACCCCTCTCTGGATCACCCTGGTCAACGGAATACTGATGCTGTTTCTCTTCCTGGGCATTGTGTATCTCCTGGGGGAGCACAAAAAAGTGCTCAAGCGCGAACGGGAGTACACACACGAAGACTTGCTCACCGGGCTGCCGAACCTGAGGGGCTTCTTTGAACTGGCTGAGAGAGAAATCACGCGCGCAAAGAGAAAAATTGCCCCCATCAGCGTGGCTTACCTGGGTCTGGATAACCTGGAAGAAGTGGTGAACAAGCACGGCAAGAAAGCCGCCGATGAAATCCTGCGGCGTTTGGCGCACAGCCTGGTCAGTAACACCCGCGGCACCGATGTAACTGCCCGCATTAGCGATACAGACTTCATTCTGTTAATGTCGGATACCAATATCGAAGGCGGATTGAAAGGCATTCGGCGCGTCAATGACCTGCTGGAGAAAACCATTGGAGAATACGAAATACCCATTTCCTTCAGCATTGGTTTAGTTACATATAATATCCTTCCGGATACCATTCAGCAGATGATCGATGAGTCCAATGCACTTTCGAATCGTCCGCATTCACCAGGCGAAGATTCCATCCATTCTCAAGTGGTCGATTTATAATTACCCGTTAGAGTTTCTCCGGATCGTATTTCCGTTTTCTGTTCAAATCTAGTCCTCACAGGAGCAAAAATGAATAACACAACGTATCCTCTCATTCCGCGCAAGGTATTGTTCGGCAATCCAGACCGGGCTGCTGCGCGTATCAGCCCGGATGGATCCTATATCAGCTACCTGGCGCCTCTGGATGGTGTCTTGAACGTATGGGTCGCCCCCTTCAACGATCTCAGTGCTGCAAAACCGGTCACCAAAGATACGGTACGCGGCATCCGCATTTACTTCTGGGCATATACCAGTCGGCATGTCCTTTACCTGCAAGATAAAGGCGGTGATGAAAACTGGCGCTTGTACAGCGTTAACCTGGAAAGTGGCGCTATCCTGGATTTGACGCCATTTGAAAATGTCCAGGCACAGGTGTTGGAAATCAGCCCGGAGTTTCCGCATGAAATCCTGGTAGGCATCAACAACCGCGTGCCCGAGCTGCACGATATCCACAAGATTCATATCGAAAGCGGCGAGCGAACCCTGGTGGAAGAAAACAAAGAGGGTTTTGCCAACTACATGGCAGATGAAAAATTCAAAATCCGTTTTGGCATGCAAATGACCGCAGATGGAAGCACAATCGTTTTCAAAAAAGCCAAAGAGGGCTGGGAACAGTTTATCCATATTCCCATGGAAGATTCGCTCTCCACTTCACCCATTTTCTTCGACAAAAAGGGTGAGAAACTCTACCTCACCGACAGCCGCGGACGCAATACCTCAGCGCTTTTCTCGTTAGATATCGATACCGGAAAACAAACGCTGATCGCCGAACACCCGCTTTCGGATGTCAACGATACAATTATTCACCCCACAGAAAAAACTCTTCTGGCAGTGGCTTTTTGTTACGAGCGCAAAGAATGGCAGGTGCTCGATGATTCAATTACGGCTGACCTGGAGTTCTTGAAAACAATGGCAGATGGCGAAGTGCAAATCGTGAGCAGCACCCTCGACATGAGCAAATGGATTGTTGCGTATGAGATGGACAACGGACCGGTGCGGTATTACTTCTATGATCGCACCAATGGAAAAGCGCAGTTCCTCTTTAGCAACCGCCGCGAGCTGGAAGGGGTAAAGTTATCGAACATGCATCCGGTTGTGGTTACTGCGCGGGATGGTCTGAAGCTGGTGAATTACTACAGCCTGCCCCCCGAGTATAACGGAAAGAGCCATCCAGACAAACCGCTACCTTTATTGCTTTTCGTTCACGGCGGTCCCTGGGGACGCGACGAATGGGGATATTCCTCCTTCCACCAAATCATGGCAAACCGCGGCTATGCCGTGCTCAGCGTCAACTTCCGGGGTTCCACAGGCTTTGGCAAGGAATACCTCAATGCAGGCAACCTGGAATGGGGAGCTAAAATGCACGACGACCTGATCGACTCGGTCGATTGGGCTGTGAAAGAAGGCATTGCCGACCCGGAGCACATCGCCATCATGGGCGGCAGTTATGGCGGTTATGCCACGCTGGTTGGCTTAACCTTCACGCCAGAGAAATTTGTCTGCGGGGTAGATATTGTCGGTCCGTCCAACCTGATCACCCTGATCAACTCCGTACCTCCTTACTGGAAACCCATGATCGAGCTGTTTGCCAAACGCATGGGCGATCACCGTACTGAGGAAGGACTCAAGCTACTTGAAAGCCGTTCACCGCTCACCTATGTTGACCGCATCAACCGCCCTCTGCTCATCGGTCAGGGCGCAAACGACCCACGAGTCAAACAGGCTGAATCCGATCAAATCGTCCAGGCAATGAAAGAGAAAAATATTCCAGTAACGTATATCCTTTATCCGGATGAAGGGCACGGTTTTGCCCGCCCCGAGAACAATATCTCGTTCCTGGCAGTGGCGGAAGCTTTCCTTGCACAACACCTGGGCGGGCGCTACGAGCCGATTGGTGACGCATTTGAAGGCTCATCCATCACAGCACCCAGCGGCGCTGAACAAATCCCCGGTTTATCGGAGGCATTCAAGAAATAAAAAGGGAATATGATGTCTGACACCCAATATCAACCCACCATTGATGACATGATCAACCTGCCTGCACCCATCTCGGCGCAAATCGCGCCAGACGGAAGGCATGTGGCTTATCTCGTCAGCAAACCGGATTGGGAAAAAAACGAACGTATCACACAAATCTGGCTGGCAGGCTTTCGCCTGCCAGAACCACGCCAGATCACTTTTGCCAGCCAATCCAGCAAGATGCCGCGCTGGTCACCGGACGGAAAATGGCTGGCATTTCTCTCTCAGCGCGAAGGCGATAAAACCGCGCAAATCTATCGCATCGTGCCCTTTGGCGGCGAAGCCCAGCGCCTGACACAAATCAATGGAGCAATCGGCGATTATGCCTGGTCTCCCAAAGGGGACCAAATTGCTTTCACCCTGACTGACAACGCCGAGGATGCGCTCAAAAAGCGCCGAGAGAAATTCGGCGATTTCCGCATCGAAGATGAAGACTACCAGCGTGCCAGGCTTTGCCTGTTGAATGTGGAAACCAGGAAGGTGCAATATCTCACCGGCAGCGAGCGATTTCACATCAGCGCCCTGCACTGGTCGCCCGACGGAAGCCGAATCGCATTGGTGGCTGAACCGTCACCGGATATGAAAGATTATGTAAACGGCTCGCTGTATGTCTTTCACCTCGAAGGGCAAGAAATTCAACAACTGGTTGAGACTGGTGTGGACAGCGCGCTCTGGTCACCGGACGGTAAGTACCTGGCTTTCACCCGCATGCACGTTCCCCAAACGTATAAAAACACGCAGCTTTGCCTGGTTCCGGTTGTTGGCGGAGAAGTTCAAACCATCCCGGTTGACCTGGATGAAAACCAGATGCTGCAAGCATGGGGACCGGATGGGATTTACTTCACTGCCTTAATGCGAACCGGGGGGCATTTATTCCATGTAAATCCTGAAAACGGCAAAACCAGCCAGCTTACACCGGATATCTCCGGCTGGTTTTCTCTGGAATGCACCTTTTCACACGATTATTCACACGCAGCCTGTGCAGCCTGCACCCAGGAAGAATACCTTGAAATCCATTATTTGGATTTTCAGCAGCACACTGCCAGCAAGCTGACCGACTTTAATTCCTTGATTAAAGGGTGGTCTCTTGGGGAAAAAGAAACCTTCAGGTGGATCAGCCAGGACGGCGCCGAAATAGAAGGTGTCCTCACCAAACCCGTAAATTTTGACCCACAGCAAAAATACCCGCTGCTGGTGGTCGTTCATGGCGGACCCACCTGGGCATCTCTGCTGGGGAAGCTGATGGGGTTGGAGCGCCGCTTTTACCCAAGCCAGCAATGGGCTGCCAAAGGCGCACTCATCCTGGAACCGAACTATCGCGGCAGCAGCGGATACGGCGAGGCTTTTCGCTCGCTGAATGTACGCAACCTGGGGGTGGGCGACTACTGGGATGTGATTTCCGGTGTAGACGCCCTGATTGAGAAGGGCTGGGTAGATGGCGACCGGGTAGGCTCCATGGGTTGGAGCCAGGGCGGTTATATCTCCGCCTTTATCACCACGTTCAGTGACCGCTTCAAAGCAGTTTCGGTGGGGGCTGGCATCTCCAACTGGGTGACCTATTACGTCAACACCGATATCCACCCCTTCACGCGTGAATACCTGGGGGCTACACCGTGGGAAGACATGGAAATCTACCAGAAAACCTCACCCATGACCTATCTCAAAAATGCGCGCACGCCCACCTTGATTCAGCACGGTGAACAAGATACGCGCGTACCCCTTCCCAATGCGTTTGAACTCTACCAGGGCTTACAGGACCTGGGCGTGGAAGCGAGACTCATCGTCTATCCCGGTATGCCGCACGGCACCGATAAACCCCGCACGCAGCGCCAGATCATGCAAAGCAATTTTGACTGGTTCAACCGTTGGATTTGGGGTGAAGAACCCACAGAGGAAGAAGAAAAGATCGTCTATGCAGCGCTTGCTGGCGGCGAGAAAAATAACAGTGAGGAAAACCTCCCGGTCGTTGAGCGCTATCTCAGCCGGCGTGTGCAGGATGTCTATCATTGGGCAAAGCGCGATGGGAAGGATTTCTACCTGTTCTCTGGCGGATTCGGGCTGGTAGATCAGGATTTTCCCATGCCGCCGGAAGACCTGCCCCTGCTGCCCGAGGATGTTTCCCGTATGGCAATCCATCTCACCGAGATACTGCGAGATGAAGCCATCCGGCGGCTGGTTTTTTATACCCCGCCGGTGAGCCAGAACCCCTGGGTATTGATATACCTGGGATGTCTTCAGGTGGCTGCTGGTCTGGTTGGCAACGTCACCATTGAACACGTCGAGGTGGATGAGGAAGGCTGGTAAAATCCAGTCTATGATCCACCTGCGTTCCATCAGGAAAAGAGAAGATGACCGGGGTGTTGAACATTACCCAATCAATATCCCGGTTATCCGGGCATTAGAGAGTATCACGTTTATTTCACCGGTGACCATCTTTGTCGGAGAAAACGGGTCGGGCAAGTCCACGCTGCTGGAAGCCCTTGCCTGCGCCGCCAGCTCCATCACGGTCGGCAGTTCATCATCGCTACACACTCACCCATCCTGATGGCATACCCCGGCGCGCTGATCCTGGACTTCGACCGCACACCGCCTGCACCAACTGCCTTTGCAAACCTGGAACAAGTCAGGCTGCTACGTGACTTTCTCAATGCTCCTGATTCTTTCTTAAGACATTTATAAGAAAAAAAATGAACGATCACAAAGAAAAACTTTCCGACATCACCAATTTCCTGCCCATCACCAACCGTTTGGGCAGCGCTGGTCAGCCGTTTCCCGAGCAGTTCCCTTTGCTGAAAGAAGCGGGGTACAAGATGGTCATCAACCTGGCTTTGCCCACCTCCACCAATGCGATTCCCCACGAAGGCGAACTGGTTACCGACCTGAGAATGACGTACGTCCATATTCCGGTGCAGTGGGAACACCCTACCCTGGATGACTTTCACCAGTTCACACAGGTGATGAAAGCCTTTCAAGACCGGAAGGTCTTTGTACATTGTGCGCTCAACATGCGCGTCTCTAGTTTTCTGTACCTTTACCGGGTTTTGTACGAAGGCATCCCGCCCGAAACTGCTGCACAGAGCCTGCACAGCATCTGGCAGCCGAATGAGGTCTGGTTAAAATTTATTGCGGATGTGCTTGGGAAGACACAATAAACTCATACGAATAAGGGGGTGAATTTTCATGTGTAAAATCAAATAAAGAAGCCTGAAAGATATGACCTTTAATCGTGCTTCATCTGCAGACTATGCAAGCACATAGCACGGACTTTATCAATATGGACCAAGAAAGCGCTCGCCATTAAAGTGAATCAAATGACTGGGCGCTTCCGCTACCCACACCTCTGTTTCCCAGGCTATTTCAGAAAGAAATTTGTTCATTGCCTTTCGGGTTTCAAAGGCTGTTACAAAAACCAGTCCATATTTCTCCCCCAAAAATATTTCCTTTAATTCATTATGTCTTTTAAGATCAATCGGTCCATGGCTGGTGACAGCTTCGATAAGAACAAGCCATTGTTTTTCAGGAAGGTCAATAATAACATCAGGCATTTTGCCATGTTTATCGATTTCAATACCCAAACGTTCAAGATAGTCATATTCCTTTTCGTTTAATTTTTCTCCCGCATCACCAATATAAACCAATTTCCCACCAGGTGTGAACCGAGGACAAAATTCTTCAATAATCTTTTTAATCAAATCATTTTGCCCTCCACTTGATAACATAATCTTTTCACCATTTGGAAGCATAACTGGAACCATCGGCATTGTTCTTTCTCTGACCTGAAGTTTTTCTAAAGAAACAGCACTTTGTATGTAATGTCTGAGGTTCCCTTCCCAATTTGTAGACCCAAATGATCTCACCAACTCCAGAATCTTTTTCTCAATGATATATCTGGTTTTAGGGCTATTAATTGGGCGAGTTGGATCATCGGGGTTTGGTACAACTAAACCAAGTTGGATAAATTGATGTATTGTTTGACGCCTAACAGTCTCGCGAGTATTAGGAGCATATTTTATTCCGTAATGCTCCCTGAAAAAATCCATCATCTCTGTTATTCCAATTAGATTCTCGGATGCTTCGTACCATGCCATGGATGCACGCATATTGACCAATGACAGCAGAGTGAGAGCAGACCTGTCATTTTGTTGGGCTCTTGGGACATTCAACGCCTGTAATATGGTCAAAGCTTCCCTAATTTTTTTCTTCGCTTGAATGGGGTCATTATTTGAGGCATCACCATTATTCTCATTTAACATTAATTCCTCCATGATCATATCGTCAATTTCATCTTGGGTAGGAAAAAACTCCCTGACTTTTTTTCCTAAAGTAGTGAGTTGTTTTTCAGTTGGATACTTCATGTTTCGCAAATCACTAGCATTTACCTGCGTATGCCCACTAAATTGACGGAAATATTGGTCTACCAAGGTCGAATTTAGGTAAATAGCTAAACCTTTAGCCATATCTATTGAGAGCCCGCCATATCGCCGATGGAAGTAATTAATATGATTTTCGACTCCAATCCTTTTCGCAGGAATTCTTGCTGGATCATAAATAGCGGCATAAACTCTTCGCTTTTCTTCTTTTGATGAAAAACGTTTTACAAATACATAAGGTTGTGCAGGAATAGCTAAATTTTCTATTTCATCGGATAAAGTGAGATAACCCGGTTTTTTTTGATCGGGTAATGGTGGGAAAACATACCCTTGACGCAAATTGTTGGGATAGATTAATGGAATAAATTCTTCATCAGACTCGGTTTTAAGTAATTGTCGTACACGAAAATCTACGACACGTCCTGTAGAAACAGTAATTCCCAAGTCTTTCAATGTGCAGGGTAAATCGTTTATCTGTGTACTTATTTGATGACCAAGTTGATCTCGTACGATTCGAATGAATTTTTCTGGGTCGTCTTGCCGCACCAATTGGTCATAATCTATTTGTTGAATTATTAAATCTTCATCTTCTGGGTCATCACTAGATGTAATTATTATCTTTTGTTCACGGTCACTCGTCTTTGTAGCATGTAGAATAATATTTTCCTGGAGAACACTCCCTTCTTGGAAAATTTTGTCCCGTGCCGAAAATATGTGTATTCTATTAATTGCCATGGTGCTAAGTAAGTCAGATCGGAATGGGCGGAAATAAGTGCCGTTACAAAAACTCCGTGGAACAATTGCCACAAATTCTCCTCCGGTTTTAAGGGTTTTCATAACAAGCCACAAGAAAGCAGAATATAAATTCGTTGTTTCAATACCAATCGAATTAAGTAATCGCCTGGTATGTGAATTGCTAGAAATTTTCTTGTAAGGAGGGTTAATTATTGCAAAGTTATAATCTGGCTGGTTAACAGGAAATAACGAACCGATACTTTTGATAAAGTCAACACTTGCACGAACAAAATCCTCTTGGTGTATTTCAAATTGAAATTCGATATTATTTTGCAGACACAATTTTTGACATTCTCTAAGAGTTATCTTCAAACCTTCAAATAACAGCGGGTCTACCTCAAAAGCAGTAACTTTTATTCTCTTTGGTCGAGGAGATGAAAAAACTGCTCTTTCTACAAATGCTGCCGATAATGTTCCAACTCCAGCCCCTGGATCAACCAAGCTAATCCTTTCAGGAAAAACACGAAACATACCAGACATCATTCTTGCTACAACTGGGGGCGTGAAAAATTGACCCATCTCTAACTGATGCGTCCTATCAAGTGCATTCTGCGTTTGGATACGAAGAGAATCCAATTGATCAGTTATTGAAAGTGAAATAATAGGTTCGGCAGGGGTCATTTTTTTGCACCATCACTTAGCCACAAGATCGTTAGCTCAAATATTATTATACAGGTTCAATGAAAATTGAAACTACCAACAAAAAATTTTTTCGATAACCACAAAGCGATTTTTATGGCAATATTTCCAGCAGCTTTGCCCGGGTGACCGCTTGCAAACGGGTATGCACGCCCAACTTGCCATAGATATTGGTTGTGTGCGTTTTGATTGTGTTGACAGAAACCCCCAGCGAGTGGGCAATTTCCCTGTTATTTTTTCCAGAAGCCATCAGGCGCAAAACTTTATATTCCTGTGAGGTCAGAGGTTCGTCTAGAATGTGTTGAGCCAGGTCTGTATCTGCAGCAGCACGTCGTGAAGGCTGTGCGGGCACAGCCTCGTGGGAGACAAATGCTGCGATCAGTTCACGCGCATAAGCCAGCAAAGCTGTCGATTTTAGCACAGGTGGGTCTGCTTGCAGGAGACCTACCAGCAGTTCCAAAACCTGGCTGCTCCCTTCCACAAAGGTGCGTACATACCTCTCACTGCTGCCCGCTTGCAATGCAGACAGCAAGGTTTCAGTTGCCTGGCGGATATCGCCCAACTTTTTTAGTGCTGCTGCCTTCAACACCCATATCTTTATCAGCCTTCCCGTACGGTTACCAGCCTTTAGGCTGCCTTCGAGAAACGCAGCCAGTTCCACAGCCTTCGTGATGTTTCCGCTGTACAAGTAATAATTCAACAGGGAGATATATTCTATTTCACGGAAAACGTCCGGCAGATAATCCCCCTCCAACCCGCGTTCATGAATGATCCGCCCTACCTCATAGTGATTGCCTGAGGCGGTATAAAGGCGCATCCGGCTGGCAAACAGCCTGGACTCGGCATGAAGTTGCCTGATCTGGATGCTCTGGTAAAACTGAGATTCATCGAGTATCGCAGCAGCCTGCTCCAATTCATGCAAACCGATGTGTGCATTTGCCAGGGAGACACCAGCAGATACCTGTTCTGAAATGCCCATCTGCTCTCCCAAAAGCAGTCCGCGCTTCAGGTTTTCGAAAGCAGTTTGTAAATCATTCCACTCATAATACACTTCGCCCAGACCTGAAAAGGAAAGGCAGGCAGATGAAAACCCATGCGGTGTGTCACCGGCTGCCAATGAAATCGCTTCTTTGTACAAGCCCAAAGCGGCGCGCAATTTTCCCTGCACCACCAGAAGGTCCCCTGCCTGTCCGAGTGCCGCCGCACAACCACCCAAATTACCGCCCTTGCGTAACTCAACTCGAGACAGCATAAAGGTATCTGATGCCTCATCCAACTTACCTTCTTGAAAGTAAGAAATCGCACGGGCGTACAAAACCAGACCGCGCACTTTGGCTGTTTCTTCGGGCAGCAGTGCCA
Organism: uncultured Anaerolineaceae bacterium; assembly: GCA_964426355.1. Taxonomy (GTDB): domain Bacteria; phylum Chloroflexota; class Anaerolineae; order Anaerolineales; family Anaerolineaceae; genus JAJFTV01. The sequence goes on along the minus strand of CAYRRA010000104.1, from coordinate 2,242 downwards.
GCGCATCAGCCGCCAGGGTATGCGCTGCTTTTACATCGCCTTTGCGCGCAGCGATCAGGGTCCTGATTGCAGCAATATTGCCAAGCATTTCATAACGCTCCACCTCCGGCAGCGCGACGCTGTTCTCTTTTTTTTCAAGCGTCGTCTCCGCCATCTGCAACCAGGCTTCCACCGATCCTGGGTTGATGAAATTATCCTTCCAGGCGCGATAAATACTCAACCATGCCCATTGTGAAAAGACCTCCTCCGGGAAAAGATCCAGCAAATCTCGCAGGATATCGACCCGCCCTTGGGATAAAAGAGGTGATGCTACTTCAATGAAGGTGCCTACAGCCTGTTGCGTCTCACCTGCTTCCATGTAATGCTGTACACTTTTGTCCAAAAAATTGTGTCGCGCAAACCAACCTGCTGCACGGTGATGGATCAAGCGCGTCTGCTCTTCCCCCAGGTTCAAACGACGGTTTGCCAGTGCATCCGTAAAAAGCTGATGGTAACGGAACCAGCCCTGCTGATCATCCAGGGGAATCAAGAACAGGTTGGCACGCTCAAGCTCTTCGATCAGTTCCTGGCTGTCCTCTCGTTCCCGGATCGCATCACACAACGACCCACAGATATGTTCCATCAGCGAAGTGACCGTTAAGAAAGATTGTATTTCTTCGGACTGCTGTGAAATGACTTCATCGACCAGATATTCAGCCACAAATCGATTGCGTCCATCGAAATCGTGGATGAAATTTTCAACTGCCTCGTGATCCTGATTGCGCATCGAAAGAGCAGCTAACTGCAAGCCAGCCACCCACCCTTCAGCTTGTTGATACAAGGTGGAGACCTGTTCATCAGAAAGTTGAAGCCCGGCAAAATGCTGAAAGAAAATTTTGGCTTCCTCCAATGAAAAGCGCAAATCGTTGGTGCGTAATTCGGTCAATTCATTGTGCAGTCTCCAACGTGAGAGTGGAAAAGGCGGAGAGGTTCGGCTGATGATGAGCGGATGACAACCTTTCTGCCGGGGGGATATAGAAGAATCACTAACGGGCAAGTTCTGAATAAAAAATTGCATCATCTCATGTACTACTGGATTCTTGATCAGATGATAATCGTCAAAGACCAGGATGATCGGTATCTCTATTTTTTCGAGTTGGTGAATGAGCTGTGCCAGCATCACTTCAAACGGCTGTTGCACATCCTGGCGGAGCATTTTTTGCATAGTCCCGCCAACAGAGGCATCCACCCGCAAAAGCGCCGCAGCTAAATAAGTCAAAAAACGAATGGGGTTGTTATCGCCTGTGTCCAATGAAATCCAGGCAACAGAGGCTGACTGCTGTGCCAACCATGTGCCAACCAGCGTTGTCTTCCCATAACCAGCCGGTGCCATGACCAGGGTCAACCTGCTATCAAACCCTTTTTGCAGCCTCTCCAATAGATGTGCGCGCATAACCAGACCCGCTCGCAACAGGGGTTTGTTTAATTTTGCAGAAATGATTTGGTCAGGAAAGAGCCTGGTGTGCATGCGTCAACATTCGCTACCATTTCTATTTTATCATACCAATGGGTGATGACGTTTCACCCACTTTTTCCTTATAGTAAAAAAGTTGCATAGATGGCTGAATTTCGACCCGCGTTTGGTAACCCTGTTTTTTCCAGGACGCAAGCGTGTTCTTATGCGTCAACTGCCCCTTATCAGTTGAAATGACCTGCCGGGTCAAGTAAATGCGTCCGGAATCATCATCTCCAAACGGTTCAGTACACCTCACAACAATATTTTTTTGAGTCAAGAGGAGCAAAATGAAAGCAAAAAAAGAGAATGCATTAAGCAGGAGAAAATTCCTACAGGGTTCACTGGTGGCAGGAGCTTCCGGTGTACTGGTCGGTTTGACCGGATGTGCACCGAAAACCGCTGAGACCACAGAAGCACCTGCACAGACCGCTGCAACGGAATGCCCATGTAAAACCTATTCTTTCGAAACCCCGCCCGAGCCCATTCCAGCAAACGAAATCAAAGCCACAAAAACAGCCGATATCGTGGTTTTAGGCGTAGGCATCTCAGGGTTATGTGCGGCATACGCAGCAGCCGAAAAAGGCGCATCCGTCATCATGCTCGAAAAGCGCGAGACTTTCACCTATCATGGCATGGACAACGGCGTACGCGGCGACCGCCTGCACCTTGCTGAGGGCGTAGAGGTCCCCAAGGATGAAGTGATGGCAGATATTATGCGCTTCAGCGGCTATAACGCCAACCCCAAGC
>CAYRRA010000103.1:0-15505 GCA_964426355.1 uncultured Anaerolineaceae bacterium | reverse complement strand
CTCGGCGACGGGTAACGGCTGCACCCAGTAAGAATTGAGCACGCGCAGATGATCTTCTGTAGAGGAGGGATGCTGAATGGAAAAGCGAATAAATGGAAGCGCGAGAATAAGAAGCAGTCCCAAACCGACCAGGATCGTCTTTCGCTGCCGATAATGGTATTTTATATCGCTGAAGAAGAGCAGCAGCGCCGTGACGCCAATCACCATCCGCGCCGGGCTGTAGCTGTAAAACGTCAGCGCGGCGGCAAGGATGGCTGGATACAGGCTGCGCGGGTTGGATGTGCGGTAGACCAGGTAAAAATAAAGGAAAAGGGCATAGAAGGTGACGCTCAGACCGGTTTCAAAAGCCGTGCGGGAGTGTAAAAACCAGGCGGGTGTGATCGAGAAAAGCAGCACGGCGCACCAGGCATAAGGCATGGCAAACACCCGCCGGAGGATCAACCCCACCGCCAGCGCACCCAGCAGCGTGGCGCTGGCAGCCACAGACCGTGTGAGCACAACCGACTTACCAAAGAGCATATAAGGCAGCACCTGCAAGTACACCGAGGTACTCAGGTTGTATTGATAGCCGTTATAAAAATAGGTAGGCAGGAACTCATGCTCTGCCGAATAAAAACCATCGCGCACCAGATCTGCCGCCTGGACGGTCTGAACAGCCTCATCGGTAAAGAAGTAGATCGGGTAATCATCTATCTGGATCAGCCGCACCACCAGGTAAAGCAGCAGCGCCAGCCCCATCAACGCACCTTCCCAGCCGGAAGCGCGCAATCCTTTCCAGGTGGATTGCAAAGCTTTGCCCAGGTTGAAAGATGGTTTTGCAGACGAGTGAGAAGCCTTGCCTAACAGGAATGTCTCGCGCGCACTCACACCCCCGTCGATGGTCTCAAGCGTCACTTTCAACTGCGTATGCGGTGGCAGCACCGCCTGGATATGCACCTCGGCGTCGCCAACCCGCAGCGATGTTTCATCTAATCGCGGGTCGTGTTCCTCTTTTTCACTTGCTGTAGGTTTTTGCTCGCCTGCCATGAACAGGATTATAGCATCACAGCATCAGTCTTCTGCATAAGGCTTGTCGAAACGCCGCTGAAAAACACCGTTCTTTTTGAGAGTGGTATCCCAACCGGTATTGAACAACCCCATCAGGTGGCGGAAAGTGAAGAGCATAAAACCCGGCATGCGTTCCGGCTTCGCCAGGTCAGCAATGAGGGTTTGGTCCATCACGCCGTTGAGAGCAAAAGAGCGCCCCAGTTGTCGATATGGTTCCATGTACTTCTGGATACTTTTGGGGGAGGACTCGCGCAAACCTTCCGAGTTGCCTTTCAGAACTGTGCCGGTGTGGCGGCAGCCCAATCGCCGGCTGAGCTTCTCCAGGTACCTTTCCAGTGCGCGAAGCTGCACGCCTTCCGGAAAACCGCAGTGGATGATGAACCCGATGCTGGGGTTTCCTTCTCGTCCGCAGTACGGCTGAAGGGTTTCAATCAACGCCTTCACAACGCCAGGAACCATGTCGGTGTACATGGGGAACACCATCAACACATTTTCCGCGCTGGCAAAAGCGGCTGTGCAAGCATCCATATTCCTGCCCGGCATCAGGATATGGGTTTCAACCGTATTTCCCTCAACAGAACTAAAACCTTCCAGAAACGCATCCAGCAGAATTTGGGTATTGCCGGTCTTTCCTCGTCCGGAGCCGTTAAAGACGGTTAACTTCATCGAGCACCTCCTCTACAGGCTGGCTGGTGAGACAGGTGAACGCCAACCGGGTCTTGAAGTTGATCACCAGCCGCCGGAACGACTGCTCAATAATTTCCAGGTCTTCTGCATCGGTATCGGCATCTTTCGCCATCAGCAAACCAACCAGCGGGTATTTTGTATACCGTTTACGATGGTGTATTTCATCATGGTCGACTTCCAAATGAGGCAGAACCAGCGGAATCATCCGGTCAAGCGAGCGCTTAAGTAGCGAGCTGATGAAGCCCATCGAAATCGGTGAAGCCGTGATAAGCAAATCGGATTGGATGGCTGCACGGCATACTTCCCGCCCGTCATCGGCGATCAGGCATTCGCCCGGGTTCTCCAGCCAACAGCCAAAACAGCCAACACAGTAGCCAATCTTCAAATCTCGCAGATCCAGGCGCTTCACGTTGTGCCCGCTGCTTTCCAGCTTTTCGGCAAATTCCCCCAGGTAGCTTTCAAAAACCTCATTACCTGCTTGAGGGTTGCCATTCAAAATCGTCACGCGCATATCGCCCTCCTTAAGATACCGGTGGCGCGCCGGCATCCTTCTTCTCTTTTAACTTCAATATCCTCCGCAGGTATTTCAGGTCATGTTCGATGTATAAAATGTTGCGCCCGCGCGCCTGCTTGAGTTTTGCATTCAGTTCATAAATCTGGCGTAATATTGTCTCCTGGCTATTGGCTTGCAAATAAGCATTCAGCGAGGAAACTGGCTTTTGCAGCCCGAACTCTGTTTCACAGTACGGGCAGAATTCTTCCTCCGGGTTTTCGTAAAGCGAATAACAATACAGGCACAAATGGGTTGGGTTGCGCGGACGGGTAAAAAAGCGCTCGCCCAGGTAGGTAATCAACAAGGGGATCCCGCCGAAGATCGCGACAAACAAAGCGATGAAGAGCAGCCCCAGCACAATCCCGCGCGCCTGTCCCTCCAGAAAAATCGCCAGCAAGATCAATATTACGATGATACTCGCAGCAGCCAGCGTAAACCGAATTCTTTTGGTCAAATTACATCCTTCATACAAGTGGGGTTTTTTGGATAGATTGTATTATAGACGGAATTTACATTTTTTGTGGAGAGTGAAGAGCAATTCGTGAAGAGTGATTCGTAATTCGTGATTAGTAATCGGTATCAATGTGATCCACATCACCACCGGTCACCATGTCAACAGCCCCATTGACCACAACTCTCTCTTCTCAATTCTCTTCTCTCCGCATTACTCATTACCCACCACAATCCCTTCTTTCATCCAAACCAAAAGCACTCTGAGGTGCGGAATGGAAAAGATATTTTCGTTGAACGAAAGCGGGCTTTGAGCAAGCGCCCAAAAATCCGGTAGCCCCGGTATGGCTGCGAAGCCCGGTATATCCAATAACATCCCGACAGTCCAGAGAGCATCCTGATCATCCCGGTTTGGTATCACGAAAGGCAACGCTATTGGTTAATTTATGGCATCCCCTGGGCGCCACCTGGCGGCGCCGCGACGTGTTGCTTTGCCGGAAGACCGCTTACGGTGCTCTTCAGAGTGCTAAATTTATTATCGCGCAAAAAAGCAGGCGATGTCAATCACATCAGGTGGTTTTCACGCTGGTTCCATCAGCCCGGCAACTTCATATCCAATCCGGCTGCCATGCTATAATCTTCCTACCGCTTATTGTTCATTTCCTTATTGTCCTGACTGAATAATCCGCGAAACAGGATTCGCTGTTTCTTATCACTGCAAATCGACAGAATCCGTCTTGCCTTATCTGTAAAATCATCACGATATGCCGATCTTTCATTTCATTCTTTTCAGGAGGTTATCAAATGAGCAAAAAAATGATTGTATTAGGCGCAGGGCTGGTTGGGGGTGCAATCGCCATCGAGCTGAGCAAACAACACGAGGTGCTGAGCGTCGACATTGACGCCTCTGCCCTGCAAAAACTATCTGCCAGTCATGGCATCCAAACCCGCCAGGCGAACCTTTCGGATGCGTCTGTGGTGAGGTCGCTGGTGCAGGACTATGACCTGGTGATTGGTGCAGTACCAGGCTTCATGGGATATGCCACGCTCAAAGCAGTCATCGAGGCGGGGAAGAATGTTGTGGACATCAGCTTTTTTGCCGAAGACCCCTTCAGTCTGCACGAACTGGCGCTGCAAAAGAACGTGACCGCCATCATGGATTGCGGAGTAGCTCCGGGTATGGGCAATATCATTCTTGGTTATCACAATGCACACATGCAAGTAACCGATTACCGCTGCTATGTCGGCGGGCTGCCAGTGCTGAGAGAACATCCCTTCGAGTACAAAGCCGTTTTCTCCCCCATCGATGTCATCGAGGAGTACATCCGCCCGGCGCGCTATGTGCAAAACAACGCCCTGGTAGTGAGAGAAGCGCTCTCGGAAGCCGAGCTGATGAACTTTGACGGCATCGGTACCCTGGAGGCATGGAATTCAGATGGGCTGCGCACGCTGATTAACACCATGCAGGTCCCCAATATGATTGAAAAAACACTGCGCTACCCCGGAACCATCGAGTACCTGCGCGTCCTGCGCGAAATCGGTTACTTCTCCTATGACGAGGTAGAGGTTGGCGGTGTGCGCATCCGCCCGATCGACCTCACGACCCGTTTGCTCTTTCCGCTTTGGAAAATGCAGCCGGGCGATGAAGACCTCACTGTGATGAAAATCATTGTGGAAGGGAACGAAAACGGTCAGGCAAAAACCTATCAGTATGACTTGTTTGACCGGTACGATGCGGAAACCGCCACCATTTCGATGGCGCGCACCACAGGCTACACCGCTACTGCGACGGCTGAGCTGATCGCCAGCGGCGCATTTGCACAAAAAGGCATCTGCCCGCCGGAATACCTGGGCGTTGAGGAAGAGAATTTCCGCTTTATCCTGGCTTACCTGGCGCAGAGGGGGGTGCGGTATCAAGTTCGGGTGAGTTGAACGCTGCTGTCACCAGCCCAAAACTGACCCAGAAATACGGCAGCGCAAAGGTATCCAGGCTGAACCCATCAATCAGCAATGCCAGCAGGGTGAGAATACCCGCCAACCCGACCATTTTAGCCAGCGGATGCTTTTTTCTGCGTACAGCAACCGCACTGAGCAGGATGAGCAGCAGCCAGACCACCCAAAATACTGTACCAACAATACCGGTTTCTGCCAAAAGCCGCACCCACAAGCTTTTGATGTTCGGCGGGGAGGTGAAATCGTACATATAGTGGCGCACTTCCATCAATTCCCAGGCGTAGGGGTCCAGTTCGTCATAGAAGTAATACCCTGCGTTCCCCAAGCCAACACCCAGAAGCGGCGCTTTGCCAAAGATATCCCAGCCTGCCTGCCAGTAAACGATGCGCGCGGAAAAGGCAAGTTTTTCGGCGTATTCCAGGAAAGATTTTTCCCGCAGCGTTTCCAAATCAAAAAATTCTTTCATGCGCGGGTCGGCTTTGCTCAGGTAGAACCCCGTGCCAACCAGCATAGCCACCAGCAGGAGTGCCAGCCCCAGGTAAAAGAAGATGGCTGCCCAGCGTTTAGCAGTCTTTCGGGTAAATTTACCTTGCAGCCAGCGCACAATTTTCAGGCTGAGTTCAAAAAGCAGGTATGCCACACAGAGGATGAACGCCAGCAGACCCAGCCGCGACTTGGACAGGTACAGCATCACCACGCCGCCAGCCAGCAGCAGGTTCTCCAGGCTTAATCCAAGAACCTTAAAACGGTGTGCACTGATGCGCTGAAAACTGGCTGATAGCCACAACGGAAGGTAGAGCATGTTGAGCTGATGTGCAAGCCAGGATGGTTCATAAGTAAAGCCGGTGATGCGCGCTTTATAGAGCGTGCCTGCCGAAAGTACATATTGTATCTCTCTTAGCCAGAGGGGCCAGCGGGTCAGTTGCATCCAGGCAATTCCCTGGATCATCGACCAGATCAAAATTGCCAGACCGCTCCAGTTGATGAGACGCAAAGTAAATTGCATGTATTGATCATTCTTCGGCACAGAAGCCGCCACCATATAAAAGGTGAAACCGATCATCAGCGTCACAAACCCTTCCAGCACCTGTCGCCAGACCAACGCAGTCTGGAAAGGAGGGATCTGTGCAAAAAAAGAGAGCAGCGAAGATAGCGTGGCAATCAACAAAAAACCGACGATGGGTAAGCTTTGCCAGGGCATCTTACCCCGCAACAAGAGATAGGGCAGCCACCAGACCAATGCCAGCAGTGCCAGCGGAATCATGGATGCTGGTCCTACCATCGTGCCGCCCGCCAGGCGCGTGATGAGCGGCAGGCTGGTGATCGGCAGCAAAACAATCAGCAGTGCCCACAACAACCATTGCGTGTTCTGGTACAGCCTGTTGTTATTGATCTTCGAGAACCATGCTTCAAATTTCATCAATGTTCAACCCAGATGCCAGTCAGATTGAGTTGTGAGGTAAAAAAAACGGTTGCATCTCTGGCAGTCCCCGGCAATTTTATCACAATGAGCAATTTCTCCCAAAACAGCCCTGGCAATCCAATGATAAAATAATATGCGCACCCCTGGTGACAACAACGCACGCGGAGTATTGAACCGGATGAAGAACATCTCTTTTTGGGGGAAATTTTTCCTTCTCACGGGTTGCGAAGCAGCCATTGCCATCATCGTTCTTTTTCTCATTCCAACGGAACAGAAAAGCAGCTCGCTCCTCGGGTTTTCCACCGCTCGCCTGGCATTGGTGGGGTCATTGCTCGCCATAGCAGGGGTTTGTATTGGGTTGGCATTTACGCCTCTCAGATGGCTGGAGAAAAAAACAGTTCAGTCATGGCTGATGATTGCCGCGCAAATGAGCAGCATCCTGGGGATGGGGGCAGCTTTGTTACCACTCATTGGCGAACCGCCCGGTTTTACAGCCATCCACCAACGCCTGCTGCCTTTCATCGTCTGGTTTACCGTCGCGAGCCTGCAATTGGTCCTCTGGTCTGCTGCAAAAAAGTTTGCAGTACCACTGCGGAAAGCCCCTGGCATAATGATCAAAAACTGGTGGTTGAGGTTTCGCCAGGAGGTCAGTCTACCGGAAGGTGAAGGTGTTGAGTTCCGTTGGATTGCCGGGGTACTTCTATTGGCTGTTCTGCTGCCATCTGTCAATTACAGCCTGGTCAATGGTCTACCGGTTGACAACGGATTTGAAATCCTGGTGATTGCGCTGGGGGCGCCCATCGCCTTCAGCAAGCAAGTCAGCGCCTGGTTGGCAGGGTGGCAGCAAATGCTGAACAAAAAGATAAGAGCAGTGAACTGGTTCAAGAAGCCACTTTGGGCACTGGCAATTTTGGCTGTTCTCCTTCATGCCGTGCTGTATTTCTCCGCGAGCGATATGGGGTTTTTTGGATGCTACACCACACCTCTCCGGGCTTCTCCACGAGGAGATTGCGAGGTCTTCTATCAAAACCCTTTCCAAAGGTATGGCGTCAGCCGGATCGATAAGACAGTAGATTTCTCTGCTGAAAGCTGGAACCTGTCCTTTCTCAATGATTCGGAATTTAAATTCTACCCGTGGGTTCCAGGAAACATCCTGCGAGAACGGTTTCCGTTTTCAGCCTCCTGGACGGGTATCCTTGACCTGGCAGATCCATCCAGGATCGCCTTTGAATATGTAGGGGAAGGGAGTATTGAGCTTGGCGGGCAAACCGTTGAGCTTCCCCCTGCATACCATGTTACTGGCAGGGCTGAACTGGAAGCACCTGCGGGGCAAAACAATATCCGCATTAATTATCAGTACGATGACGGGTATCGAACGGGTGGCGATCCGCCAGTTACACTTCTGCCGGCTTTTTCCGCAGAACTGGTTTCGGGGGAAGTATTAACCCCATTAGGAGCAAAAACAGCCGGCGGGCTATGGCAATTTGTCTCTGCTCTGGCGGATATTTGTATCCTGTTAATTGCGGGTGTGTTCCTCTGTTTCTACGGCTGGCTTTTCAAAGATGACTGGCAAATCTTGCTTCTTTTCTCTACTGTCATCATTGCAATCTGGCGGAGCGGGCAAGCGGATTGGATGATTTGTTTGAATGTAATTGTATTCCTGCTTTTTCTCCAGCGAAGAAAAACCGGGCAAAGCCTGGTAGTAAGCTGGTTGTTTTTTGCTACCAGCCTTGTGTGGGCATGGTTTTATTTACCGTCATTCAATGCGGCTTTCATCCGCTTTGCAGGGACGGACATGTTGACCTACGAAGGTTTTGCCAGGTCGATACTCCATTCCGGCAGCCTTCAGGCTGGCGAACCCATTTTCTATTACCAGCCGTTTTATCGATACCTGGTGTTTATTTACCACCTGGTTTTCGGGGATGGTGATTCCTTGCGAAGCGCTTTCACCTTTTCTCTGCTACTATCCGGTATCTGGAAAATCGCCGAAGAACTCACACAAAATAAATGGGGATATTGGAAACATCTCCATAAAGTACTGTTTATTTTTACCTGCACTTCTGTTCTTCTCCTCATCAACGACCGCATCATGTGGTTGGTGGTGCAGGGCATCTCGGAAACGGCTACGTGGATATTTTTGACGTGGGGTATGTGGTTAATGATCCGAAAAGACCGGCAAAGACATGCAGGCTGGATTGGCTTGCTGCTTGGGTTGTCTTTATTTACGCGGATCAACCACCTGCCTGCCATTATCTTCATGCTGCTCTTTTACTTCCTGGTAACTCAAGCCGTGAAACCCGCAGTCATCGCTACCATAATAACTACCAGCATATTCCTTCTGTCAGGTCTGCATAACTTTGTTTATGGAAACCAGTTTATCCTTTTGCCAACAAGCTCCAATATCTCAGCAAATCTCATCTTACCTCCGATGGAAATGCTTACCGGTTTAGGTCAAATCAGCACCTGGCAAATCATAGCAAGCCAGTCCTCTCTTTTATTAGGTATTTTCGACCAGGAATTCTGGTACCTGACTGTCACCCTGTTTGTTCTGGTGATATGTTGGGTTGTGTGTGCCGGATTGTTGCTGCAAAAAAGAAACAGGCTGAGGTGGGTGCATGTTGTGTTGCTGTGCCTGCCGTGGGTCTTCCTCGGAGTGCAATTCTTCTATGTTATCCCATCGATGTTCCCACGGCATCTAATGGCAGGATACCTGGTCATGGGGTTTTCAATCATGATATGCCAGTCATCCCTGGTCCCGTTTACTGCTGCTCCTGAGAAAACAAGAAAACGATAAGTTCATCACTGTATACGAAAAGCGCACCCATAAACTATAATATATTTATTCGTTTATATATCTGGATTATCGAAATAAAGGATTTCAAACATGCCAAAGGTAGCGTTAAACACTCCCGCACCCGACTTTAGCCTGGAAGATTTCAAAGGGGAACCGGTCAGGCTTTCTGAGTTCAAAGAGAAAAAACATGTCCTGTTGGTGCTGAACCGCGGCTTTGTCTGACCGTTCTGCCAACGGCACCTGGCGCAGTTGCGCCTGCAATATGACGAATTTGCCCGCAGGGATGCAATCATCCTGGCAATTGGACCTGAAAACGCCGAGAGCTTCCGCACATACTGGCAAAACAACGACCTGCCATTTATCGGTTTACCGGACCCCACGCATTCTGTTTTAAAGCAGTACGGGCAGGAAGTGAATTTGTTCAAACTGGGTCGCCAGCCGGCACAAATGCTGATCGATAGGCACGGAAGGCTGCGTTTTGTGCATTACGGGCATTCGATGAGCGATATTCCCCCCAACGAAGAGATGTTCGCTTTGCTCGATCAACTCAACGCAGAAGAGAACGGGAACGAAACATCCATCAGCGCTTGAAACGCGTCTCGATAAACGAACGGATGAAGTTGATCCCGCGCTGCAATTCTTCCACACGGAGCACTGCCAGCAGCAGCAAATAAACCAGCCCACCCAATGCCACGCCGCCCAGCGTGGTCATGAGTGCACCGAAATACTGAAAATTCAACCAGGCTGCCAGCACTGCCGTCATCCCCAGACCAGCCAGAGCAGCTTTGCCTGCTGCTGTCCATATTTCCTTTCCCAGTAAGCCATTCAACCGGCGGCGCATGAGCACCAGCAGCACTGTCATTTCCAGCGTGGTGGCAACCGAATTGGCAAACGCCAGACCGCCGTGCGGCATCCAGCCGATGCGCTCGAACAACCAGGAAAACAAAAAGCTCAAAGCCAGGTTGAGCGCCATCGCAGCCACCACGGTAAAAACGGGTGTTTTTGTGTCGTGCAGCGCATAAAACGCGCGGCTGACGATTTCTACCACAGAGTGACCCACCAGACCAGTGGCATACCAGAGCAGCGCCCATGCGACAATGCGCGTCGAATCGGCGCCAAAAGCATCCCCCCTGTAAATCATATCTACCAATGGCACGCGCAGGACAATCAACCCCAGTGTCGCAGGGATTGCCAGGTAAAGCACACCGCGCAGCGTGGCAGCCAGCGCAGTGCGCATTTCCTCCAGCTTACCGCGAGCGGCTTGTGCCGAAAAGGTCGGCAGTGCGGCAATGGCAATCGATTGGGCAATGGCAGCTTCCGGCATCAACATCAGCGGAAAGGCAAAGGTGATCGCCGATTGGCTGCCCACCGGCTGCCAGGACGCCAGAAAGGTGTTCAGCCAGAAGTTGAGCTGAACGAAAGCCACTCCCAGCAGGCGCGGAGCCATCAGGCGTCCCACTTCGCGCACATCGGCTGAATCCAATCCCAGGGTGAGTGAATAGCGGCGCTGCGGCAGGCGCAGCAGCATGGGGATTTGAACCAGCAGGTGCAGCCCGGCGCCAATCACAACGCCCCAGGCTGCTCCGCGAATGCCCATTGACGGGCTCAACACCAGCACACCGAAGATGATCCCCAGGCGGTACATGGCGGGCGCCAGTGCAGGCAGCAAAAAATGCTGGTGGGCGTTGAGAATGCCCATCACCAGCCCGCTCAACCCAAAGATGAGCGATGAGGGCAATTGAATGCGCAAAAGCTGCGCGGTCAACTGCTGCTGCGCCGCATCGTAGCCCGGTGCAAGGATATACCCCACCACCTCTTCGGCGAAAATCCACGCCAGGATGGATACCAGCGTGAGAATCAGCACAATCAAATTGGCAATGGAGGATGCCAGTTTCCAGGCATCCCGATGCTTATCCTGCGCCAACAGCCCGGTGAGCGTTGGGATGAACGCCGAGCCAAGCGCACCGCCCGCCATCAGGTTGAAGAGAATTTCGGTAAAACGGTTGGCTGCAGAGTACGCATCCGTTTGTGTACCCGTGCCGAAGTTAATCCCAATCAGGCGGCTCGCCAACAGCCCGGCAAGCTGGCTTACCACCATCGCTGCCATCACCAGGATGGTCGCGCGGGCAATCTGGCGGGTTGCAGAAGGAGGTGTTTGCTGGGTTGTCTCCATGAGAAGGTGGTCTATTTCAGAACAGCCAGGGCGCGTTCGAGCACAGCCTGGTTGCTGCTGAGCACCGGAAAGCTGAAGCATTTGCGCAGTTCAGCCAATACGCTCACCGCCGGGAAGTTCGTACAGGAGACAAAGAGCGCATCCGGTTTTTGGTTTTGAAGAGCACGCTGTGCCAATGCGATGATTTGCTCACCCGGCACCTGGGCGATGCGCGTATTTTCGCGGATACCCAACCCTTCGATGTGCAGCACCGAAAAGCCGTCTTGCTCCAGGCTGGCACGGATGCGCGTGTTAAGTTCATCCAGGTAAGGCGTAACCACCACAATCCGTTCTGCATTCAGGTTTTTCAGCGCTTCGCGAACCGAGCGGTTCACACTGACCGCCGGCGCACCGCTGGTGCGAGCTACTTCTTCAATTAACTGGTCTTCATAGGCATTGCCGCGCAACGCTCCGGCGCTGGTGCAGCCAAAGACAACCACATCCGGCTGTATCGTAGCAAGGTCACGGGCGGCTGGCAGGGTAAAGTCATCCAACATGCGCGCTTCATCCTCGGCGGTAACGTCACGCAAAAACATGCGCGCGCTGTGCAGGGTGCAGTTTGCAGGCATATTGCGGTAAAAGTCGGGCTCCATCACGGTGTTGCTGGAGGGAACAATCAAGCCAATTTTTCGAGCGGGTTCCTGGCTCATGAACAGCTCCTTTGGGTCAAAAATGATTGGTTTTGCACATGGATATACTCAAATAACGACAGGGAATACTATAGCCAGATAATGTGTTTTTGACAAGGTAAACACAGTGGATTGGCTAAAAATTTGGGTAATATGGGGTAGTGACAAGCTGCCATACCTGGATTCACCGGAACTCAACAAAAGAGGCTGTCTGCATCCATCCAGACAGCCTCATGGTTAACATCAAAAACGTTACTTGACCTTCTTCATGGGCATTTCCTGCCCGGCTTGTTTGAGCACTGCGCCCGTCACCTTGCTGCCGCTATCGAGCTTGAACTCAATCTCAATCGGGGCGTCCTTCGCAAAGAAAAGTACCTCTGTTTCAGCAAAAAGCGGGATGGTTGGCTGTCCGGGAACCTGTGTAACCAACCCGTTCTCTTCCACGCGCATGGAAATCAACATACCCGGGGCAAGCTCATACTCACCGGCATATCGTTCGTAAACTGCCGGGGCAAGCTCTACCGTCTTGCGCTGGCTGGGTAGTGGTTTATCCGTCAGGTCAGCGCTCATGCCCGGTCCATAGAAACCGCACAGGGTCACTTTTTGCGCCCGACCCTTCTCATCCAGGTCAAACACCAGCCTGGACACGGAGCCTTTGGTGGCAAACTCGGTCTTTGAAAGCGGGATCAATGCTTCTTTCGACCCGGTCGGCATCATCGCAATCAATTCATCGCCTTCTTTCATGACCGACATGTCGTAACCAACCATCTTGTTGGTGTACACACCCTGGTACAGGTCATACAGCGCAGGGTCAAAGGCAATCGCTTTGGGCTCTTCGTAAGGCTTGCCCACCGCCAGTGCACCAATCTTGAACCCCAAGTCTTCAGGGATTTCCCGCTGGCAGTTGGTAAGGATGCAGACATACACTTCCTCATCCTGGAAGCGGAAACCGTCGGTCACGAAACCATTGATCCCACCACCGTGGATAATCATGTTGTGCCCCTGGAAGTCAGAAACTGCCCAGCCGTAGCCATAACCGGTCTTGGTGCCGTCTTTGAGGGTATAGGATGTCCAGGCTTTCTTCAAGCTCTCCTGTTTCACCAGTTTTTCAGTGTAGAGCGCAGCATCCCAAAGCGCCATATCATCCACCGTGCTTGCCATCGAACCGGCTGCATGGGGCAGGGTCATGCTGATGTAATCGGCGTTTTCATATCCATTTGCTCCAGCGCGATAACCAGCCACCCGCCCAGGGATCAACGGTTGCGGCATATCAAAATACGTGTTCTTCATCCCCAGCGGCTCAAAGATGTTCTGCTTCAAGAAATCTGCATAAGGTATGCCAGATGCCTTCTCAACAATGGCGCCCAAAAGGACGTAACCGGAGTTGTTGTAATTAAAGCGCGTTCCGGGGGCAAAATCCATTGGTTGAAGTTTGAACATATTAATCAATTCGTCCAGCGACATATCCGTGCGCATGTATTTCATGAATTCTGGCATACTCGTATAACTCATAATGCCGGATGTATGCGTCAGCAGATGCTCGACCGTGATGGTATGCGCCTGAGTGGGGTAATCGGGCAGGAAGCGGGTGATTTCATCCTGCAAGTCGAGTTTGCCCTGTTCCATCAGCATCAGGATACAAACCGAGGTAAACTGCTTGGTGATTGAGCCGAGCCGGAAGACCATGTGCGGTTCAATTTTGACGCCCAGCTCGATATTCGCCATACCGTACCCCTTGCGGAAGATCGGCTTGCCTTTGCGGGTGACGATAATGGAAGCACCTGGTTCACCATCTTTGAAGTGCTTGCTCATCATCTCATCGATCGTCTTGACCAATTCGTCGTCTTTTACCATCGACATCTTTCAAACTCCTTTTTCTAGTAATGATTCATTAAACCCAAATGATGCGATCACTGCCCAGATGCAGTGCGCTCTAAAATCCACTCTGCCATATCATCCAACAAACCCGGCACAAATTCCTTCTTCAAAACGGCATATTCGGTGGTGCTGCCAGTTCTGGCTTCCTGGAAGAGATGGTTTGCCAGGGGATAAATCGTGATGGTCGCATCCTCGTTCCCGGCGCGCTGCAACGCTGCTTCCATCAAGGGAGCATTGGTCTCGGCTGGCACCTGTAAATCCAGTTCGCCAAAAATACCCAGCACTGGGGTAGTTACCTGCTCCAACGTCTGTGCCGGGTCATAGGTGAGGAAGAAGCGGTACCACGCCGATTCCATCGACCCCACCTGCTGGTTTAGAATCAAATCAACATACGCATCCAGGTCACCCAGCGATGCTTTTTGAGCAGCAGGCAGGGCATCTACCTGGTCGGCGATTTCCTGGCGCATCTCGACCTTCATTTCCTCCCACCCCTCGCCGCTGATCAAAGCGGTCAGGTAACGCCGTTGAGTTTCCACCGCTTCGCTGACCTCTTCTTCAGACATCCCTTCAGCCCGTGAAAGCAGTTCGACCTGTTGGTAAATGATCTCCTCGCCAGTTTGAGCGGTACCTGCCAGCAAGATAATCATGGCAACATCTTCGCTCTGTGCCGCCACCATCGGGGCAATAATGCCACCCTCGCTGTGACCCAACAAACCAATCTTCTCGGCATCGATTTCGGATCGGGTTTTCAACCATTCCACCGCTGCCAGCACATCGCCAGCCAGGTCAGCGCTGGTTGAGGTCATCAAATTGCCTGTTGACATTCCCACCCCGCGGTCGTCGTAACGCAGAACGGCAATGCCGTTGCGGGTGAAATGGTCAGCAATGATGCCAAATACCTTGAAACTATAAATTTCCTCGTCGCGGTTCTGTGCACCACTGCCGCTGATCAGAACCATCGCCGGAAACGGACCCTCTCCTTCGGGAATACTCAATGTACCCCCCAGGGTGATTTCTCCATTCTGGAAACTCACCTCTTCGGTTTGATACGGCAGATCAGACTGTTCAGCTAACAGGGGGGCGGGGAGCAGCGTAAAAACGCCCTTATACCCAAGCTGCTCAAATGTCCCGCTCAGGCTACCGTCTTCCTGCACGTCTCCATCCCAAACCGCCAGGCGATTACTTTCCGCGAACCCCTCAAAGCGAACATGTCCATCCTCAAAACTGACGTTCTCAAGCGCATATCCAAACAAGTTTTGCGCGGGGATATCCAGCGTAGCCAGCAAAACATCGTTTTCTGTGCGGAAGTAAACGATGGTACCAATTGAAGTTCCAGCCAGTGTAAGGCTGCCGTCCCAGCGTCCTTCAATCGAAAAATCGGCAGGCAGTTCCGGTGCGGTTGTCAGTTGAACCGTTGGTTCGGGTGCTACCTCGGTTGAAGTGGGTTCCACAGGGGCTTCGGTAGGTAAGGTCTCCGGTTCAACGACTGTGGCTTCAACTTCAGCCGTAGCGGTTGGAGCCGCGCTACAACCAGATAATAGCAGGATCGCGATGGCGATCAAGTTTACGAATAATGCTTTTTTCATCTCAAATTTCCTTTCAACCCTCCATGTATTATAACGCGTGACAAGTTTTTTTTTACACCCTATTAATGCATATCTTTGACGCGATTCAGGAAGATTATTTTTCGAAATAAGACTCAAATCAACATCAAAAGGAGAGTTGCGGTCTTTCTATATAATAACCTGAATAGTCGAAAATAAATATCCGCTGCGAGATGAACCAGCAATCCTCTAAAAGCCCCAACGGGGCGTTGTTTTCCAGCCGGAAGGATTTATCCTCCGGCGGATGAGGATGCGAACCACTTCAGGACAAATCT
>CAYRRA010000102.1:0-15965 GCA_964426355.1 uncultured Anaerolineaceae bacterium | reverse complement strand
AGTAGATAAAATCATGTATATGCAAGAATCGGGTTGCCGGGTTTATCAAGATCCCTCCACCCGGAGTTTGCCAAAAGCGTTTTAGCTTTCGCCGTAGAACCATCTATCAACCCATCATATTATGTGAAGGACCAGTTCGCCCATAAAAAGGGTTCATACCCATACTGAACCGTTCTTTCATACTTCATCCTGATGGATCCAGATCGACGAAAGGAGATATAGACCATGAATATCCTGAATATTGAAGAATTGAAAACATTAATTGCTGACCGTTCCGAATGGTGTATTTCTGTGTTGATGCCAACGCATCGCCGCGGACGAGAAACCGAGCAGGACCCGATCCGCTTCAGAAACTTACTTCGAGAGGTGGAAGAACGTTTGCAGGAGAAGGGGATGCGTACCCCAGATATTCGCAAACTGCTTGAACCGGCGCAGAAATTGCTGCAAGACCCGGTTTTGTGGCGTCACCAGAGCGATGGTTTGGCGCTGTTTATCTCCGCGGAGAAAAACCGTTATTACCAGGTCCCTGTTGCTTTGGAAGAACGGGTGGTGATTTCAAATCGTTTTCACCTTAAACCGCTGCTGCCTTTACTCACCAGTGATACCCATTTTTATCTCCTGGCACTCAGCCAGAACCAGGTCAGGTTTCTGGAGGGCACACGCGATACTGTCGACGAAATCCATCTGGAAAATCTGCCCAGGAGTATGGCAGAGGCGTTTCAATTTGATCGCGGTGAGCGGCATTTACAATTTCATACGCGTACATCCTCCGGTGCCGGGCAGCAGCGCGCTGCGGTGTTTCACGGGCATGACATCAGCGACGAGGAAAAGAACAAGATTCTGTTGTGGTTCCACAGGGTTGACGATGAGTTGAGAAACTTGCTGGGTGACGAGCGATCCCCCCTGATATTGGCAGGAGTCGAATATCTCTTTCCGCTATACAAAGAGGCAAACTCTTACCCAAATCTTCTGGAAGAAGGCATAAAGGGCAACCCCGATGACCAGAAACCGGATGAATTGCACGCACAGGCGTGGGCGATTGTGCAGCCCACTTTGCAAATGCAACGGGAGAAAGCGGTTGGACAATATAAACAGCTTTCCGGCAGCGGACAAACGACAAGTGACATTAAAGAGGCGGTAATCGCTGCCTACCATGGTCGGGTGGATACCCTTATTGCGGCAACTGGAGTTCAAATCTGGGGCACATATAATCCTGACCAGAATTCGGTTACGGTGCATCCCAATGCCGAACCTGGCGATGAGGATTTACTGGACCTGGCAGCCGTCCAAACTATTGTAAATGGTGGATCGGTTTATTCGATTGATCAAAAGCAGATGCCAGATACAGCAGAGATTGCTGCTGTGTTCCGGTATTGATCAATTTGTTGTGGTGAGATAATCAAAAAATACCAGCCCGTTTCAATATGCAAGAAATACCTGATCATAACAGTTTGCATTACCCGGTAGGTGATCGTTGCAAGAACGGGCTGGTTTTCTTTTCTGGAGATGACTCGTGAATGAATACATTCTCATCGGCGCTTCCATTCTGTTGCTGATCAGCGTGCTGGTCAGCAAAATCTCCGACCGTTTTGGTATCCCAGTTTTACTGCTCTTCTTGATTCTCGGTATGCTGGCAGGTTCAGATGGTCCTGGCGGGATTTACTTCGATAACCCGGCGCTGGCACAGTTTATTGGTGTGATTGCGTTAGTCCTGATTTTATTTTCAGGCGGGCTGGATACAGATTGGCGCAGTGTTCGCCCGGCGCTCAAAGAGAGCGTGTTGTTAGCCACGCTGGGGGTGTTTCTGACTGCGCTGGTGGTGGGACTGTTTGCCAGCTTGATGCTCAAGTTATCCTGGATCGAAGGGCTGCTGCTGGGCGCGATTGTTTCTTCCACCGATGCGGCTGCGGTGTTTTCGGTGCTGCGTTCCAAGGGAATCAACCTCAAGGGAAACCTGAAGCCGCTGCTGGAGCTTGAATCGGGCAGTAACGACCCCATGGCGATTTTCCTCACGGTTGGGGTGATCCAACTGATTACGCAACCGGAGGCTTCAGCGCTGGATTTGATCGGTTTGTTTTTCCTGCAAATGGTCGTCGGTGGGGTATTGGGTATCCTGATGGGTAGGGTGATGCTCTTTCTTACAAACCGGTTAAAGCTGGGGTATGAAGGGCTCTACCCGGTTTTGATACTCTCGTTGGTGTTTCTTACGTTTGGGCTGACCGATGCATTGGGCGGTAGCGGCTTTTTGGCGGTCTTCCTGGCAGGGATCGTGCTTGGCAACCGCGATTTTATTCACCGGCGCAGTCTTTTACGCTTCTATGATGGTTTGGCATGGCTGATGCAAATTGCCATGTTCCTCACCCTGGGTCTGCTTGTTTTTCCCTCGCGCCTGGTACCCCTTATGGGTGTCAGTTTGTTAATTGCGGGCTTTTTGATTTTTATCGCAAGACCGCTCGGCATCTGGATTGGATTACTGCCCATAAAAATGGATTGGCGGGCAAAAACCTTTGTCTCCTGGGTGGGTTTACGCGGCGCTGCACCGATCATCCTGGCGACTTTTCCGCTCCTGGCAGGCATACCGCAAGCCGATTTAATTTTCAACGTGGTGTTTTTTATCGTTCTTACGTCGGTTTTGTTGCAGGGTACCTCCATCCCGCTGGTGGCACGCTGGCTGAAGGTGGATACCCCGGCAGTGCGCAAACACATCTACCCTATTGAGTACACGCCAATGGATGGCTTAAAAAGCGAGCTGAAGGAGATGCCGGTGCCGCCGGGTTCACCCATGGCGGGGAAAGCCATTGTAGACCTGGACCTTCCCGATGAATTCCTGGTGATTCTCATCGCCAGGGAAAATGATTTTGTGCAACCGAGCGGGGGAACAGTGATCCTCGCCGGGGATACACTGCTGGTGCTGTCGGACAAAGAATCGTTTGAACAGGTGCAGGGGAAATTTAAAATTTACCCTGATGAAGCAAAGGAAAATGAAAAGGACTGAGCCCTGTTTGCTCCAGAACCCAGTCCTTTGTTCTTATCTCTTATTCAACTTTTATCTTACTTGGGCAGGAATGCACCGGAAAGATCAAGTGTAATGAGGGGCTCGTTGAAAACGACACCTTGCCAATCCTTGCTAACTGCTGTGAAAGCCATTGGAGCATACAACGGAACCACGTAGGCTTCTTCCAGGATGATTTGTTGCAGTTCATCGAGGACAGCCTGGCGGGCAACCTGGTCGCTTTCCGCGCGGGATTGTTCCAGCAGGGCATCAAATTCGGGGCTGTTGAGGTAAGACAGGTTCAACCCACCAATCATGGAGGAGTGCATGGCGATGTACATCAAATCAGCTTCACCGTAGGTTAAACCAGCCATACCAATTTCATATTCGCCTGACATGAATTTAGGATAAAGGATGCCGCTTTCCATTTGCTGAATTTCCAGCTTCACACCCAACTGGGCATACTGCTCAACCAGCACCTGGGCGGTTTTTATCACCTGGTCAGCAACTCCAGAATAAAGTACCAGCGATAATGACACGCCGTCTTTTTCGTAAATGCCATCTGCGTTCAGGGTGTAGCCAGCTTCTTCCATCAAGGCTTTGGCTGCTTCCAGGTCATAGTGATAGCCAGCCTCTTCTGCGCCTTTCCAGCTTCCCATCACGGTAGCAGAGAGGTAACCGTATTGCGGTTCGCCTTTACCCTGCACGACCACCTGCACCAGTGAATCGCGGTCGACGGCTAAGTTGAAAGCCTGGCGGACGAGCACATCGTCAAAGGGTGGCTTGCTGAGATTAAAGGTGACATACGGGGTAATGCCCGGGTTCAAACCGCTGTAAATGGAGAAGAGTTCGGTTTCTTGAAGACGATCGACATCCACGGGTTCAACGGTGGCAGCATCAAGATCGCCTGATTCGAGCCCCGCCAGGATGGTGGCATATTCGGGGATAACCTCAAATTCGAGTGTCTCAATGTAAAATGCGCCTGAATTCTGCACGCTGGCAGGACCCCAGTTATAGTCTGGGTTTCGTTGCAGGACGATTTTTTCACCGGTAGCCCATTCTTTGAAGATGAAAGGACCTACACCCACCGGTGCGCGCCCGAAGTTGTCTTCGCCCACACTTTCCAGAATCGCCTGGCTGATGGGCTGCATGTAGCCCGGATCGGACAGGGCGTACAGAATGGGGGCATTGGGTTGTGGAAGTGTGATTGCAAGGGTGTAGTCATCGATAGCTTCGATGGAAATCACATCACCCAGCATCGCGCCTGCGCCAGGAGAAGCGATTGCAGGATCGATGGCTCGGTTGAAGGTATAGGCATAATCATGTGCAGTCAAGGGGGTGCCGTCATGGAACTTTACATCCTGGCGGAGGGTGAACGTCCAGACCAGTCCGTCTTCAGAGGTAGACCATGATTCCGCCAGGTAAGGTTCATACGTGAAGTCGGGGGTCATCCACACCAATGAGCCGCCGATATACTGCATGATTGTGTCAGAAACCGCCATGGCGGTTTTGTGCGGATCCAGCGTGTCGGGTTCGGTGCGCACCGCGTATTTAAACGTCCCGCCCACCAGGGATTCTTCTTCCGCTGGTGCGGCTTCTTCCGCCGGCGCTTCTTCTTCGGCTGGCGTAGCCTCTTCCACCAGGGCAGACTCTTCTGCCGCAGGTGCTTTGGTTGCGGTGGGTCCGCACGCACCTAACAATAGTGAGACGACGAGCGTCAAAAGAATAAATACAAACAACTTCTTTTTCATCTTTCCTCCATACAAATTATAAATATTGGGTAGGGGATACTTCCCCCCTTACCCAATAACATTGTACAAAAGAAAGAGGTATTCAACATCGCTCCCTGGAGCGAAGAATATTGCCCCCAAAGAGTGAAGTGTTCTACCTAAAAATGGTGATTGAGAAAAATTATACGGATTCGTCCCGTGTGGTGGGATCGCTCAATCCCTCGCGGATGGCGTAAAGCGCTGCCTGGGTACGGTTCGCCAGGTGCAGCTTGGAGAGGATGTTGCGGACATGCGTGCGCACTGTCCAATCACTCACCACCAGGCGGGCGGCGATTTCCTGGTTGGTCAGCCCCTGTGCTACCAGGCGCAGCACGTCTACCTCGCGCTCGGTGAGCGGGTTCTCGGTGGGCGGCAGGTCGGCAGGACGGTTGAGTTCGCGGATCACTTTAAGCGCTATGCGTGGATGAAGAGAGGGTTCGCCGCGGTAAACCTCACGAATGGATTGGACGAGTTGTTCTGGAGAGGAGTCCTTTAGCAGATAGCCCAATGCCCCCGATTTGATGGCTGGAAAAACCATATCGTCTTCTGCAAAACTGGTCAGAACGAGTATGTGAACGTTGGGGTCTTCTTTTTTGATTTTCTGGATGGCTTTAATCCCGCTCATTCCTTCCATCACCAGGTCCATCAGGATTACATGCGGGTTCACTTCATGAGCCAGGTCAACCGCTTCTGCGCCGTCGGCTGCTTCGCCCACCAGCAGCATATCGGGTTCGGACCGGATCACGGTACGCAGCCCCTCTCGCACAATTGCGTGGTCATCACAGATCAAAATGCGGATTTTTTCCACGGAATTCCCTGTTTATTCCAGATTGCAACGTTTTTTTATCAATGGTTTTCACACATTATACACGAAACTGACCGTATCGCCTGTTGAAACGATATATTAGCGCTTGCTGACAGGGGCAGCCACCCGGATGACCGTTCCCTGTCCGGGAGCCGTGCGGATGGCGAAATCGGCATTGATGGCTTTGGCGCGTTCTTTCATGGTGCGCAGACCCAAACCGCCGCCACGCTGTGCTTTTTCCAACTCGAAGCCACAGCCATCATCCCGAATCTCGAGGACGAGCATTTTTGCTTCAAGCTTCAATCGGACGCTGACATTCTGCGGCGAGGCGTGTTTGATGGCGTTGTTTAGCGCTTCCTGGGTGATCCAGTAAAAAGGCTCTTCCAGTTCGTATGGGAAGTCGAGGATCCCCTCGACGACCAGGCGAGCATTGATACCGGAACGTTTTTCCACCGCGTCCAGGCGTTGATGCAGCGCATCAAGCAGCCCGACTTCTTCAAGCACCGGGGGTCGAAGCTGATGCACCAGCAAACGCATTTCACGCAATGCCTGCTCTGAGATGGTGCGCACTTTATGCAGGTACTGTGTGATTTCCGGCTTCTGATCGGTTTCCAACAGTCGCTGCCATCCCCCTGCCAGCAAGTTGAGGCTGTATAAGGATTGGATCACCGAATCATGCAGTTCGCGCGAAAGTCGATTGCGTTCTTCCAGCACAGCCAGTTCGCGTGTGCGCGCATAAAGACGTGCGTTCTGAATGGCAATGGCAATCTGATCTGCCAGGTTTTGAATCCCCAGCACATCGTCATCTGTGAATGCATCCAGGTGGGAGCTGTCCACCTCCAGCGTGCCGGTGATTTCATCTGCAATCATGACCGGGATCACCATCACCGAAAGCACCGCCCGGTTTTCAATCGGTAAATAACGGTTATCCTGACGGATGTCATTGACCCGCACCGCTTTCCGGGTGATGGCGCAGGCTCCATTCAGGCTGTTGTTGTCCACCGGGAGTATACGGTGGTGGCTGCTGTGCAAAGGCGAGCAGGCTTGCAGCACCAGTTGGGAATCTTCCTCCAGCAGATAGATCAATACCTCTTCATAGTTGAAAGACTGGCGGATTAAATCCACGATTCTCTGCAAAAGCGATTGGATTTCGAGAATCGAGGTGATCTCTCGCCCCACCTTGAAGCTGGTTTCGACCTGTAACGCCCGGTAATTCAAGGCACGGTTGGTTTCTTCAAGCGCTGAGGTTCGCTCTGCCACACGATGCTCAAGCTGGTTGATCAAACCACTGAGCTGGCTGGTCATTTTGTTAAATGCCTTTGCAAGAGAACCGATTTCATCCTGCCGTTCAATTTTAACTTCGCCGCTCATGCCCCCTTCAGTGATTTCCTGAGCAGCTTCAGCCAGCGATGTTAGCGGCGATGCAATCTGCCGGGTGAGCCAAAGCGCCACCAGCACGCCGCCCAGCAAAGAAACCAATGCCACCACCAGGGTCACGTTCAAACTACTTGTGACCACGCTGAAGGCATCGAAGAGGTTTTGCTCAATCGCCAGACCCATACCCAGTTCTGGCAGCCAACGATAGACTCCTAAAACACGGTCCCCTTGCTCGTTGCGGAAGATGCCGCTAAGGGTATTGCGACTTTCCAGAAAAGTGAGCACTCCTTCCGATTTCGTTTGCCGGGGTTGTACAGATTCGCCTTGCAATGAATCGATGATGTTGCTTGAGGTCAGTATTGCACTCCCCGGGTAAATCAAAAAAGCTTTCCCGCTTGCGCCCAAACCGGTGGTATCCTCCAGCACTTCCGCCAACCGTATGGCAGTGGACTGACCCAGCACCACCCCCAGATAAGCGCCGGATACGTCCAATACTGGCACCGCCACGTACATGACAGCATTTTGCTTGGGTGTGGAGAGCGAAAACTGA
This sequence comes from uncultured Anaerolineaceae bacterium, assembly GCA_964426355.1. Taxonomy (GTDB): domain Bacteria; phylum Chloroflexota; class Anaerolineae; order Anaerolineales; family Anaerolineaceae; genus JAJFTV01. The sequence goes on along the minus strand of CAYRRA010000102.1, from coordinate 8,472 downwards.
AAAACGGGTCGGGTATTCGTTTGCCTGAAGCAGTCCAGGCTGCTCATATCGCTGTTTTCCAAAGCCGAGTCAGTTGCCACGATCACCCTACCCTGACGATCCAGAAGATAGAGCGCATTCAGATGACGTGATTGGCTGACCAGGATTTGAAAGCGGTTGCGGATGGCGCCGTTATAAAATTGAAAATAACGGTCTTCGGTTGCAAGGGTCAGGGCGGTCAGAGCGCGGTCATAGCCGTATTCTTCCGTTAAAGTGGTATTGGTATCGGCTTTCAGTTCTTCCAGCCAGCGTTCGATCTCAATTTGCTTGAGTGCGGAAGCTGATTCGAGGCGGTCAAAGACCTGCTGACGCCCGTTGATAAAACCGCTCAACAGCGAACCGGCGCTGATCACCAGCGCGGGCAGGAGGGTCATCAGAATGAAACTTGCCAGCAGTTGACCGCGAATGGAATGAAAAAAACGAGAGCGCAGAAAATTCATATTTCTCCAGGTTGTGCCAGATGATGGATGATGTTATGTTGCTTTCCATATCCAGTCACTACCTTTCCATTTTAAATGACTTTTCAATTATGCGTATTGGAGATTCTGTTGAATAAAAAATCTATTATTCCATGACCTGCCCGTCAAAATGCGCTTTATAGCACCCTTCCCAGGCTTTATATGCGTCAGAAATTCGCCGGCGGTGCCCCTCGTGAAGGTCATCCGGCAGATGATTCTGAGCAAACCAGCCGATTTCAATCGTCTCGATGGGGTCAAACGTGCCGTTTGGGTGTCCGTTAACCGGTTCGCACAAAAAACAAAACATATAGATATGATGGGGTGCGTGCCTTGCCCAGATCCGCGAATCGTAAACCCCTACGAGTGCTTTAGGGATGATATAAACGCCTGTTTCTTCAAACGCTTCCCACACTACTCCCTCTGCGGGGGTCTCACCTACCTCCATTTGTCCTGCCGGCATCGCCCACAGCCGGTTGTCGGTACGCCTCATTAGCAGTATTTTTCCTTCTTTATCAATGACCGCTGCTGCGCCTGTAACAACCGGGGACATGCGTGTAAAAACGCTTTCCCGCAGCGGTTGTAATGTTTCAACCGGGTGGTCGGTTGCATAAGCCAGCATTTCCATTGCCATGTTTTGGATGATCTCGCAGCGCGTTTTGTCGTAGTCGTTGTTGGCATAGTGCAGTCCCGTTGCAGATAAGTCGCGCAGTTTGTCCGCCCATAATGCAATTTTTTCTGCGGGTTCGGATGGATTGGACATATTGCCTCCTGAAAGACACTCTCCGTTGAATGACTGTCCATTTGCCATTATACAACGTACTATCCCTTCAAAATCATAACCTGATTGTTTTTGAGGGTTAGATTTAATATAATAGTAAGTATAAGAACAGTTCCGAAGTTTTCAGGGCATTTCGCATCCGCTGAATGCGGTATATTAATAAATATCAGCTTTGATTCGCAAAAAAACGGAACCTGTTGTCAAAATCGGAAAATTATGCAACCAATGGATGGAAATGAGGTTAACAGTCATTAAAGAAAAAGCGAGGTAACAATGAGCAGCGTTCGTCGGATATTACAGATCAAGGGTCAAGATATTTGGTCAACCACACCGGAAACCTCAGTCTATGATGCGTTGAGACTCATGGCAGATAAGGATATTGGTGCTCTCATCGTTCTGGATGGAGGCAAACTGGTGGGTATTTTCTCCGAGCGGGATTATGCCCGCAAGGTCATTTTGTATGGTAAATCATCCAGGGAGACCCAGGTTAAAGAGGTAATGACTACCAAAGTTACTACCGTTCACCCCGAACAAACTGTGCATGAGTGTATGCAGCTCATGTTGGATAAACACATCCGCCACCTGCCGGTGGTGTTGGATGAACGTGTGATGGGGGTGGTTTCCATCGGCGATATCGTCAACGATATCATCTATCAACAAAAAGAATCGATCAAGCAACTGGAAAAGCAGCTAAAGGAGAAGAAAGAAGCCTGATATTTTCTCCACATGAGATGAAAGAGACCCGGCACAACGCCGGGTCAAACATTTTTATCCGTTGGGGTAGGGGGATGGATTAAAACCCTGACCCCAAAATTCTGATTTTAAGAACGCTCTTTTTCATTGAAAGAGGTTTTTAGCGCGCTCGTACAGTTCTTGTTCCTCTGCGGTTTCAGGTGTGATCGTAATACCATGCGGTTGTGCATGACCTTTTTCATCTACATAGATAAAGGTGATGAAACCTTCAACCACGGTTTGTGTATTTACCTCCATGCGAATATGGGCAACCAGTTTGGTGCGCCCTGTATAAACCACCCGGCTTCGGAAACAGGCAATTTCACCGCGCTGTACCGGACGGGTGAAGGTCATGCCGTGGATTTGCAGGCAGACGGTGTTTGCTGGTTGGGTCAGGCTGGCAGCCGCTATAAAGCCGGACTCAACGAACCATTCAGCGGTGCGTCCGGCGTATAAAGTTCCATGATGGTTCAGGTCTTCGTTTTTCACCAGGTGGTGATTGACAAATGTTTGAATTTTCACAATCAGTTCCTCCAGATGAGTATTATAGCGGTTTTTGAAGGTTGACATTCCACTGTTGAAAATAATCCGATAAATCAGCACTGACGCTATAATATAAGCAAATCTCCTAACCAGACCCTGACATCTATTTCTTAGGCTTTATGAGGTGTTATATGAACAACAAAAAGATCCTCGTTATCATTTTGGTGGTTGTGATGCTCTGCGTCCTGTGTGTTTGTACTGGAGCTGGTGTCTACTGGTTCTTTCTACGGGGTACAGCCCAACCGACTGCGACGACGGTCATGAATTCACCGGCTGTTAACCTGGAAACGCCGGCTGGAAACACGCTGGTGCCCAACGAGATTTCGTCTGTGCCGCTGCCGGATGATAACCAGGTCTCGCCGGACCAGCAGACCTGGCTGGTGATGCTTTACCAGAATGGCGATGACGAAGTGCTGGAATACGACATCACGTTTGACGCCAACGAGGCTGAAGCAGCCGGCTCAAGCGACCGGGTGACGGTTGTTACACAGTTAGACCGCTATTGGGGGGCATACGATGGAGACGGCGACTGGAGCACAGCCAAACGTTTTATGCTATCGAAGGATGATGATCTTTACTATATTAACTCGCAGGAGATTGCTGACCTGGGCGAGGTAGATATGGGCAACCCGGCTACGCTGATCGATTTTGCTGTTTGGGCGATGACCTCCTATCCGGCGGATCGCTATGTGTTGATTATGTCCGATCATGGCGCAGGCTGGCACGGTGGCTGGTCGGATGGGGACAATGGTAATTATGAAGGATTGCTCATGCACCATATTGCCGAGGCGCTCGATGGTATCACCAGTCGCACCGGCGTGGACAAGCTCGACCTGGTTGCTTTTGACGCCTGTCTGATGTCGCAGTTGGAATCGCTCACCATGATTGAACCCTATGCGCGCATCGCAGTCGCTTCGGAAGAAACCATCCCCAGCATTGGAATGGCATATAAAAGCTTTCTGGTTTCCCTGCAACAAAACCCTGCCATGTCACCGGCTAATTTCGGCGAGATGATCCTGACCAGCTATATTGACCAGGATGAACGCATCGTCAATGAAGATGCGCGCAGCGAATTTGTCAGTGAGGTATTCAACTATAGCGGCTATACCACACCCGAAGAAGTGGCTTATGAAATGTCGATTGATATCACCATGACGGTGGTCAATTTGGAAGCCCTCCCCTATTTAAACGCAGCGCTCAACAGCCTGGCATACGAGATGACCTTTATCGACCAGGCAATCGTTGCACGTGCACGTGCCTACGCACAATCCTATTACAACATTTACGGCTCAAATGTGCCCCCTGCATTTATCGACCTGGGAAATTTCGCCAGCCTGCTGGTAGCAGAATCGGGCAGCACCAATATTTCCACGGCTGCCAACCGGCTTTTTGCCGCCCTGGATGAGGTGGTGATCGCCGAGCGACACGGTCCAGAGCGTCCGGGGTCTACTGGTATCTCCATTTATTTCCCCAACTCGATGCTGTATCAATCCGATTACGCCGGGTATAACGCCTATAATTACTCGGTTGACCACTTTGTGGAAGTATCGCAGTGGGATGATTTTCTGGCATTCCATTATACAGGAACGGCTTTTGAGCCAGATTACACCGGTCCGGTCATTCCGGCTCCTGGCACCAGCTTACAGGCTCCCGGGTTGGGTGATATTAACGTTTCTTCCCTGCTCGCTTCTTCTCAAACCATTCAACAGGGAGGTTCGCTGCATTTGGAGACCGAAATCAGCGGCGATAATATCGGTTACATTTACTTCTTTGCCGGTAAATACTTCGAGGAAACCAACACGTTTCTTGCTATCGATGCGGATTTTGTGGTCTCTGAAAACACCAAAGAGTCCAATGGCGTTTATTATCCCGACTGGCAGAATGATCCAGTTCAGGTTTCCATCGACTGGACACCGCGCATTTACTTTATCACGGACGGCGTAAAAAGTGAATTTGCTGTGCTCTATCCTCTCTATTATGGCGCCACGCGCGACCAAAACGTTTATGCCGTGGATGGGTTATACACCTTTGCAGACACCGGCTCTCAGACGTATGCTGTGATGTCCTTTGGGGCAGATGGAAGGATGACTGAGGTGTACAGCTTTGTTCCGCAGGGCGGCGGCGGACCACGTGAAATACTGCCCAGGGCAGGTGACAGCTTTACCCTCTTGTTAAAAGCCATTGCCATGTCCGATGATCCCAATGCGGAACCGCAGTTCATCGAGTTCGAGGGAGGGACGCTGACCTTTAGCAGCAGCAATTTCTACTGGGATTACTACACGGCTGAACCGGGGCAGTATGTTGCCGGTGTGGGCGCCATAGACCTGGATGGTAACTATAACCTCGATTTTGTGCCGGTTGTGATCCAGTAACAACCTGCTGTTGGTGAAAAAGAGGTTTTAGAACGGTCCAAAACCAATGGCTACAGCCAGTCCTAAAAACGCGACTGAAATTAAGATAATCCAGACCCATAACCGCCATGTCCAGCGGAGCCACTTGGGAAAACTAACCACGGTTAACCCTAAAGCAATCAGTAAAACCGGGTTGGTGGGATAAGCCATGTTGGAAAAACCATCGCCGAAGCAGTAAGCGGTCACCACAATCTGCCGGGTGACGCCGAGTAAATCGGCTAACGGGAAAAGAATTGGCATGAGTAAAAAGGCTTTTGCGGATGAGGAAGCGATAAAAATCTCAATCACCAGGGCGAGGAAATAAATCAGCAGGGCGCCGAGAAATGGGCTGACGCCGGTCAGCGAACCGGAGGCGTTGTGCAGGATGGTATCCATGATGCCCCCCGAATCGGCAATGTGTTTGATGCTGGCAGCCATAAGAATCAGGGGAATACCCGGCGCAATACCGGAAACGCCTTCACGAACTGCCTGCCAGACCAGCCTGCCGCCGCGCCCGGAGAGTAGCCCTGCGCCCACACCAGCAGCCAGGAAGAGAATCCCCACCAACGGCAGTGTGTAATCGGAAATAGCTGGAATGAATGGTCCGGCAAAAAGCACAACCAGGATGATGACCAACAGGGTCATTAACCAGGTGCGCGCCTTTTTGATCCCAGGAATCTTTACTGTTAATTCCTCTACGTCAATCCCGGAATATTTCTGGCGTTGTTCGGTTTCATCTGCATACACCAGGGATGTTTCTGGGTTACGCTCAATACGGCGGGCATATCGGGTAAGGAACAGTGCAAATACGGCATAAATTGCCAGGAAGATGAAAACGCGCAGCCATGCCCCTGAAAAGGTGGGTAAGCCGGCAATCTGCTGAGCAATACCGATGGTGAAGGGATTGGTGATGGCTGCGGAGAACCCCAGGTTAACCGCGAGGATGCTCATCCCCAACCCGACCAGTGCATCCCATCCGAGTGAGTAGGACAGCGCCAGCATGATAGGCACCAGAAGAACTACCTCCTCAAAGATGCCAAACACAGCGCCCATGAACATGAAAAAGAAAGCGATGATCAATAACAGCAGATATTTACGTTTGCCAAATGTGCGTACAATACTGGCAACCGCGGCTTGCAGAATACCGGTTTTGTCCAGTATTGCAAAAGCGGCGCCTACCATCAAGATAAAAACGATAATCACAATAATGGTCAGGCTGTTGTCTGAGAGCCAGAGCACTTCTACGGGTGCGGTAAACCAACGCCATACGGGGTAATCCGGGCGTTCGATATATGCGAATGAATCCGCATCCAAAACCGTGCGCCCGCCTTGCTCAAGCCGCTGGTATTGTCCGGCGGGAATCATAAGGGTGAGTACCCCTGCAAGCATCATAAGAACGAAAAGAATGAGAAGCGACTGGATAAATGCTTTCGCGCTGATTTGTGCACCGGCTTTTTGTTCCATTTTTTCCCTCGTTTACCCTGGGTTATGTTGTGATTGTGCTTATTATAGAGTAAAAAAGGTATTGTGATTCTATACTTTGTCCTCTGTTTTTGAGTTTGGGTGTTTAAACGATACACCCCGAGGGGCGCGGGGTGTATCGTTTCTTGATCTGGGGATCAGAGGATTGATTATTCAGGTGAAGCAAAATCTGCTGTGAAATATCCACCATAACGGCTGTCCGGGTTGTACACATAACCAATGCCAATTTCTGTTAATGCGGTGTGTGTCATGACGGAAAAATGCGCCGCACTATACAGCCATGCGCGGAATGCCCGGTAGGAAGAGTTCCACATCTCATCGCCAGCGTAGATGTTTTCGCCAACAGCAAAATAATCATAACCTTCCGCCGCAATGCGGTCTTCAAAAGACTCACCCGCCGGGTTGACATGGCTAAAAAAGTTATTGCAAGCCATGTCGATGCTGTGTTTTCGAGCGGCATTGCTGAGTTCGTCGTTCCAGGTCAACAATGCCAGCCCACGTTCTTCCCTATCTTTATTGATGAGTTCAAACAAGTTCAGTTCAGATGCCAGGTTTGTACTGATGTTGCAGCCTTCGGGGATATCCAGTTCGATGTCCTCATCGGAGAGATTTGGCATGTACGATGAAAGCGATTCGCTGGATGAAACTCTTTCATCCAACGATAATCCAAACGGCGTGGTATGGGTGGCAGATTCGGTTTCTTCGGGCAGAAAAATGAGATCGGCTTGCACGCCGGTATCCCCCAGTACGGGTGAATACCTGCCCGGTTTCCCAGGATTCAGCAGCGCCAGTGAAGGGATAGCATTCGGTAGTGCCACAATGATCACTGTTATGGCAATGAGAAGATAGATACCAGCAATGACGAATTCTTTTAAACTCTTCATATTGTTGAATATGGTAAAAAAGTCTCCCTATCCGTGATGTTTTGTCCTCAGGTAACAAACTTGAGAACAGGGGTTGAAACTGGATAACAGTACCAACGCGCACATTATAGCAAACTGGGTTGTGGCAGAACTGCTGGTTGAGGCTAAAATCAGTCGGATTTTTGTCGGTTTTGATTATTTTTTGGTGGATATTGTTTGTGATTGATTTGTAAATGGTAAATCAGTAATTTAGGACGGGATTCCAGGTTCACTCACATGGAGGATGTTGAGGTGCGGGGAATATACCTGCAGAAGGAGTTAAATGTTGAGAGCCGGGACGCCGAACCCGACTCTCAAAAAGGAGGAGAAAAAGAAGTTGCCCTATTCATGCATAAGAATAACAAAAGCAGGCGTGGGCTGCTTGACGCCTGCTCTATGATTACCCTATGACTTGATGACTTTTCAACGCAAGTGACTTTTCTAAATCCTTGTTTAACCATTAATCAGGCGCGTACCGCAAGCCTGGCAGAAAAGCGCATCCGAGGTGTGGCTGCGCCCGCACTTGGGGCAGACGCGCGGCAGGTCAACCGGAAGCACTCCGCCACACGCCTGGCACAGATCGTTTTCCGGCGGGTTGGCGGTCTGGCAGTATGGGCATACCTTTGGGTTGAGAGGGGCATTTTTCTCGCCTGCCAGAGAGCGCGTCAGGGCGCAGATATCATTGATAGCGTCCCAGACATCGGGTGCAATATTGTCCTTTTTTAACTCCCCGATCAGGTCAGGAACCAGCGCCAGCAGGGAAACCGGTTTCCCGCTGGCAGCGCGTTCGATCATCTCTCCCACATCGCCGGCACGGTCCAACCAATCGCGCCCCTGGCTCATCGTCACCAGCACACCGCCCTGCGTGTCGGCAATATGGACGGTCAGGGGCGTGCCGTGTTTGCTGCCGATTTGAATCAACGCCGTACCGGCTCCGGTTTGGATGGAGGTACGGTAGTGGCGTTCGTTGAAGCGCGCTGAAAGCTGGTCGGCGAGCGCGGCTGCCGTGATGTACCCGTGAAACATTCGTTGTGACATAAGGATTCTCCCATTAAATGGTTCTGCCTCTATTTTCGCATAAAAAAGCCAGCAAAATAAAGGTTTCGGCTGGCTATCAAAAATGATAAATCGGCTACGCATGCACAGTT
>CAYRRA010000101.1:0-16030 GCA_964426355.1 uncultured Anaerolineaceae bacterium | reverse complement strand
ACCATCCGTCACCGATAAAATCTCTCAATTCCTGTATGCGATGCACCTTTCATTCAGATACGACCTGGAATCGAAATTTGGAGGTGCATCGCATGTGATCTGCTGAACGTGCCATGTTCTTTGTGTTGGGACAGGTTCCTGGTCACGATGGGGGTGAGATCAGAGAATCTTCACGAGGTTGCCGTTGGTCAGTTGGAACACCTCACCTTTTTGAGGCAATATCTGCTGACTGTTTTTAGGCAACAGCCTTTCGGGATGGCTCGAATGTACGCCGATCAAATTCCTGGCGTTAATCCGTTCCGCCATATAGAGCAGGTTGTTGGGATAGGCGTGGTTGTAACAGAACAGATTGGCGACCCCGTCATATTCGATCCCGGTGAGCTTGAGCACTCGCAGCATGTTCTCATGGTCACTCGCACCAGCAACCAGTGGAATGCCGTATAGATGGAAATACTTTGCTCTATGTGCGGGCAGATCGAAAAGTTCCAGAATATGCTCATAGCTGTTTTGGAGAAAATACTTCCCAGGGGAAGAGCGAATTTCTTCAACGCTCAGAATGCGGCTTGCACGCCGGGTGACCTCGGAAAAATACCCGGCTGCGTTTTCCTGGTACATTTCATGGTCAGGAATGAAGATGGTTGGGTTGCGGTTGAGCATGTTCATCACGATGTAAGCAGTCTTTGGCTCAAAGACAATCTCGCGGTTAGCCTGTTCAGCGATATACAACAGTCCCTTGATCAGTTCCATGTCGCGGTGATAGATATTGAAGATACCGAGCCCATCGCTTCGCGTTAACCCATCCAGTACATGATCGAGCAACTGACGCTCCGTGACCATCCCCTGGGGAATCTCCAATGAGGGAACCACTGGACCGGGCGGCAGCTTATCCGCTTCGGAAAGCGACATCGTGGTGGTGTCCAGGATGAGCACATCCACTTGCTTTGCTGCAATGGCTTCAAGGTCTTCCATGACTGTGTCCAACCTGTTGCCATGCATGCGGACATCACCGGAGTAATAAACCCTTGCATCGGGGGTTTCGATCAGGTATCCCACGGCTCCGGCGCAGGGGTGGTCGGAGAAGTATGCCGTGACCTGGATATCGCCAATTTGAAAGGGCTCATGCAGGTCAATGGGGGTAAAGTCCCTGCTGCCAACCGACTCGCCGATCTGATTGAGCAGCATTTGAAGTTGATACCCCTCCCTATGCAGGTAAACCGGGATTTCCGGGTGTACCATCCCGATCCCAGACATGTGATCGAGATGTAAATGTGAAATGATGACCCCGGTGGTCAGATTGCTTTGCTCATAGGGAAGGATGGCATTCGATGGTTCCAGGTCGCGCGCGCTGAACACGCCATCGATCGCCGGGATTTGACCCAGGCGGATGGCATCCCTTACCCACGCTTTTGCCCGGCGCTCGACCTGACCATCATACGGTTGAGTCATCGGGTTGAATGGCGCACCGAAATCAAAAATCACCCGAGACTTGCCATACGTGATGCTGGCGACAACCCCGCTTCCTTTGAGACCTTCGTAAAATACCAGTTCAGTGTTCATCCTTAGCTCCCAGCGACTTCTTCATCTTCCGGCAGCAGTCTCCCGTTGGACAGGATATAGGTTTTACCTTCAATGGGGAGAAGCTGTTCACCGTGATTGGGAAGCAACCTTTCCGGGTTGAAACCGTGGCAGGGGACCAATACCTTGGGATCGACCTGGTCAACAAAATATTTGACCTGGGGCGGGTACCCATGACCGAAGTAGTTTTTGCAGAAAAAGGTGAGATATTGGAATTTTGTGCGTTCTATGATGCGCAACAAATTCTTGTAAGCCGGGTCAAACTCACCAATGGGGATGCCATCCGCGTGTAAATAGGCACCGCCTTCATCGGGTAAATCGAACAATTCCAGAATGTGGCGGTAACTGTTCTGCAGCAAATATCCTGCGGGGTTGTTATAAATTTCCTCTCTAGTTACGACCTTCGCATTTTCCAGCAGTTCCTTAAACCATGCTGGCTGCAAATCGGGAGAATCTGGGTAGCGTTCAGAATCGGGGATAAAGATATTTGGTTGGATCTGGTAGAACTTATAAACGATGTAAGCGCAATCCGGCTCAAACACGCAAACGCGGTTCACTCTTTCTGCCCACTCGATATACCTTTTGGCTTCGTCCATCTCGCGCTGGTAGAAATTGAACACACACAAGCCCTGCTGCTGTTCGAGTACCTTGAACAATTCTCGGTTGACATCGCTGCTGTCCAGCATTCCAAGTGGGATCTCACGGGATGGCAGGATTGCCTTGGGATCCGTGGTCTGGTTCATTTGCAGCAAAACCTCATCCATGAAAGAGGTGCAATCACACAACAGCACATCAATCTTTTTCGCTTTGAGCAGTTCCATCTGAGCGATGTTGAGCTCCACATCTTCGCCGTGTAAAGAAAGGTCGCCGGTCCAATGGATGGTGCCATCGGGTGTGGTGATCAGGAAAGCATAATCTCTGTAGCTGCGCCGGCTGGTCTCAATGGGCAGCACTTCTATTGCGCCCACACGGATCGGTTTGTTTGCTTCAAAATGCGTGTACTCCCTTTCCAGGGTGGGCACGCCTTCACCGGTCGCTTCGAGCGCGCGTTCGATCAGGATGGCATTCTCGTTCATATAGACAGGTATTTCGGGTGCAATCATCCCGATCCCAGCCATGTGATCCAGGTGCAGATGGGTGATAAACACAGCCGTGTTTACCTTGCTTTCTTCGGCGGGGATTAAATCCATAAACCCTTCAATATCCTGCCTGCGGTACAGCCCGTGGATGGCTGGTACTTTGTGGGTGCGGATGGCGTCCTTTACCCAGGCTTTGGCACGCGGTAAAACCGTTCCATCGTAGACATCATCTACCGGGCTGTAAGCGCTGCCCATTTCAAAAATAACCCTGTCATTGCCGTAAGTGACGCTGCATACAACGCCGCCAATGGTGTACAGTCCCGAGTGCATGATAAATGTTGTTTTCAAAAGAGCCTCTCTTTATTGGTTGTATTGATCGTTATCAGGCAAGCTGACCTGTCATTTTTGAACGATTACTCCGATAGCATTTTCAGTGCGAAAGACATTTTTTGGCAAGGTCGATTATTCTGCCTTCAAGCCGGGGGGATAAATTCTTTTTCTCCTTCAATTTTTCGATGAATACCGGGTGACTCATGTGGTTAGTTTTTTCCCATTCCGTTAAGGATGTGATTGCCCGATACTCGTTTCCGCCGGAGGCGATGTACGCGCTGGTTGCGACCAGGTATTTTTCATCCTCACGAACCGGTGAACCATCTTCCAGATTTAGTGAGGCGACCCGCTTAAATGCTGCGCGATTTGTATCCACCACTGTTTTGATGCCCGAAATTTGCAGATAACCATTCAAGGAAATGTGCTTTTCCTCGTAGGTGAGTTCGATCATATCGCGGATTTGCTTGCCAGTCATGTATCCCTTGTAAAGATGGTCGTTAAAACACATCACCCACATGATCATTTCTGAAGTAATGGGACCCTTGGGAATGTATCCAAAACAACTGGTTGAATTCATCAACCCAATCTGTGCGCCGCAAACTTCTTTCATGCAGTCGGTGAAAAAATTCCCCAGTGAAAATTCACCCTCACGGCTGACAACCAAGTCATCCTCTGCGAACCCGATCACCTCATCGAGAATGGGAATGAACGGTTCAATGGCGCGCATTACGCTTTTTTCAACGACGGGGTTTTCGTTGGTTTGCAATGTGCCCTGTAGAACCGGCACAATTTCATTTTTCAGACATTCAATTTGCCTGCTCGACCTGTCAAAAGCAATCTGGATGTGTCCGATGGAAATGGCGGAAAAACCTGTTTTCGAGATCATCGTGCCGTTGTATGTGAGAGCGATATCGCCGGGATTGTGTCCGCCAAAGAGGATATCGATACCCTCAACCTGCTCTGCAACTGTAAACAACTCGCCGGAATAGCTGCCATCTTCATTCACTGTGCCAGGTAGATGCCCGAGCACAACGATGATATCAGCCCCTTCCTGCAGCATCAGCGGGATATATTGCCGGCATGTGTCGATAACATCCAGAACTGCAAAAGGAGAAAAGGATTCTTCCTTGACCATGTAGGGCGTGTATTCTGTGGTCACGCCCAGTACGCCGATTTTGACTCCTTGCCTGTCCAGCATGATATAGGGTTGAACAAATGGCAGCAGGCAGCCGGTCTCTTTTTTAATCACATTGGCGCAAAGCAGGGGGAAGGCAGCGAGAGGAAGTATCTTTTGCATTACTTCCCAGCCCGGGTCGAATTCGTGGTTCCCGAGGGTCATGGCGTCATAGCCAAACAGGTTCACCACCTCCATCACCGGCTCGCCCTGTGTCAGGTTGATGATAGGTGCCCCCACAAGTACATCGCCTGCATCCAACAGGATGGTCCCCTGGGGGTTTTGTTGACGGAAATAGTCAAAATAGGAAGCCAGTTTCACCGCACCTGGGCAGTGATAACTCTCCCTGACCGCCGCAGCAAAATCTGTGTGCCCAATAAAATCCAGTATGATTTTAGAATCATCCATTCAAAATTTCTCCTAAACCTGCACAGTCCTGCTATAGTATGGGCAAAAGAGCACCCAGACCCATTTCGGAAGCCAGCAAGTGTGTCTTCAGCGTAAACTGTTTGATTTCCTGCGGTTAACCTTTCAAACCTCCGCGCGCCACACCGTTGACAATGCTTTTCCGGGCAAACAGGAAAAGGATGATAATCGGGATGACCACCATGGTAGCGGCAGCCATCAGCCTTTCGTAACGGACACCGCCATCGGTGATAAAAGCGTATAGACCTAACGGAAGGGTGCGTTGGATACGCGTGTTGATGATTAACAGGGGCCATAAGAACGCATTCCACGATAGGATGGCATTGAGAAGCCCGATGGTGAACAGGGACGGTTTGGCAATGGGGACCATGATCTTCCACAAGTATTGCCAGTTGCTGGCGCCGTCTACCCGGGCGGAGTAGTAGAGGGTGTCCGGAATCGAGAGGAAAAAGTTCCGCAGGATGTAGGTGTAAAAGATACTGGATGTAAAAGGAATGATTAAGCCGATGAGGTTGTCAATTAAGCCCATTTTTGAGATAGTGGAGTAATTGGTGATAATAATCATCTCAAAAGGCACCATCATCAGCGAGATGCAGAAAGCAAACAGCAGGTCGCGCCCCGGAAACTTTAGCCTCGAAAAAGCAAAAGCGGCTAAAATCGTGACAAACATGGTCAGCGTAACCACACTGACAGCCACAACAACTGAATTCAAGAAATACTGACCAAAGGGTGCGGTCTGAAAGGCATAAACAAAATTATCGAAGTTAAAGGTCTTTGGAATCCAGGTGGGTGGTGTAGTATTAACTTCTGCAGGCGTCTTAAATGCCGAGAGAAACATCCAGTAGAAGGGAAAGATCATGATGATTGACCCGATAATCAGGATAACGTGGTCAAAAATGGATTGAAAAGAGAGTTTCCGCATCGTTTTCTCCTAGTAATGTTTCCACTTCCGTTGCAGGAATAGCTGTAGCATGGTAAAAACCAGGACGATCAAGAAGAGGATGATTGCTGCGGCGCTGGCTTGTCCCAGGCGCCATTTGACATAGAATACTTCATAGATGTAATACACCACTGTGTACAGGCTGTACGCAGCGCCGGGCTTCCCGTTGAACAGGGGGAACAATTCGCTGAAGACCTTTGATGCACTGATCATGTTGACGATCAATACCAGCCCTATAGTTGGGGCTAACAGAGGGAGGGTAATGCGGAAGAAGATTTTTGATTTGCTTGCGCCATCAATTTTTGCCGCTGTGACATATAACGGGTTGATATTTTGCAACCCCGCCAATACCAGGATGATGGTAAATGGCAGGTAACTCCAAATCCCATAGATGATGACTGCCAGGAGACCATACTTGGGGTTATTCAGCCAGTTTATCGGGTCGATATTGAAGGTGGAGAGGAAGAAGTTGAAGACGCCGTAATCGTAGTTGTACATCCATTTCCATGCCAACCCAACGGCGATAATGGAGGTCACCATAGGGAGGAAGAAAGCAGTTTGGAAGACGGGGCTTAATTTCATCTTCTTGTTGAGCAGTGTTCCGAAAAAGATGGAGAGGCATGTGGATATCGGCACCACGGTGAAAACGTAGATGGCGGTATTTTTGAGACCGTTAATAAAGTACCTGTCCTGCAGGATAAAGCGGTAGTTTTCCAGGCTGTAACGGGCAAACTCCCCGGTCAGCATTTTGTACCCTTCTTTGAATGACATCAAGAAGACGTTTAGAATGGGAAACAGCGTGAAAACCAGAATGCCAATAAAAAACGGCAGCAAATAAAAGAAGGGTTCGGCTAATGTTCGCAGGGTCACCCTGGGACCATCGGTTTCCTTTTTATTTTCGCGGATGGCTTTTCGTTTATCCGTGATCATCGATAACGCTCTCCGGTCTCAGCGTTGAAGACGAACACCCCTTTATCTCTGAAGCCTACCGGGATGACTTCTCCAACCTTGAAGTTCATGTCTCCTGGGATATATCCCCGAATTTCAGCGCTCCCGAAATTCAGATGGGTCAACTCTTCTTTGCCCATGTGGTAAACCTGAGTGATTCTGGCATCAAATAACTTCTTTTCTTCGGTAGCAATGGTGAGACTCTCTGCCCGAACCCCCAGAACTACCCTGGTTCCTTCGGGTACCCCCAAATTTCCGGGTACTTCACAGGAAGCAGTACCATCCGTGAGGACAAAACGGTTGTTCTGAATTGACCCGTTTAGCTTGTTGATGGGCGGCGTGCCCAGGAATTCTGATACAAACTGGTTTTTGGGGTTATCATACAATTCCTGAGGTTCATCGAATTGCTGCTGTTCGCCTAATTTCATGAGCAGAATATGGTCTGAGATGCTCATTGCTTCTTCCTGGTCATGCGTGACGAAAATTGTCGTTACCCCGGTTTCGGTTTGGATCCGGCGGATTTCTTCACGCATTTCAATGCGCAGTCTGGCGTCGAGGTTGCTCAAGGGTTCATCCAACAGCAACAACTGAGGTTTTTTCACCAATGCCCTGGTAATTGCCACTCGCTGCTGCTGTCCACCGGATAGTTCGGCAGGTCTCCGGTCTAGCAGGTCTTCAATGTGCACCAGGTTCGCAATCTCCTTAGCACGCGCAACTCTCTCAGTTTTGGGTACCTTCTGGATCTCCAGAGGGAAGCAGATGTTCTGCAAAACGGTCATGTGGGGATAAAGCGCATAGTTTTGAAAAACCAGTCCGATCTTGCGCTTTTCAGGTGCCAATTCGGTGACATTATTTTCGTCAAAGAAGATTTCTCCATGGGTGACTGGCGTGATGCCCGATAGCATGTACAATAGTGTGCTTTTTCCGCAGCCAGAGGGTCCCAGAAGGGCGATTAGTTTACCGGTCTCGAATGTGACATTGAGGTCTTTTACCGCAATGACCTTTCCGAATCGTTTTGTCAGGTTCTTGAGTTCAACTTTCATAGCTCACTTTATCGGATCATTTCTAAGATAGGTTTTCCATCGATGCCGGGCATTTCAAAACCCAGCATTGCCGCCATCGTTGGGGCTTCATCTACAATACTTTTTCGTTCTACAATTACACCCGGCTTAACGGAAGGTCCGCAGGCGATGAAGGTTGTGGTTTCATCTTTCCAGGGAAGATTGCCGTGGGATGCCTTAAGCGCTGCGTACCCTGAGTACTCTGGCATACCAAAAACCTCATCTCCCGTAAGAGAACTGTTGAACGAGATCGGGGTGCGTCCTTCCACGATAAAATCAAAAGGACCGGTCAGGTGAAATTTCTCTTTTGCTTCCTGTTTTGTAAATACGTGCCCAATCCCCAATTTATCATCGTGGGTCAATTCCAGCAGAAAATCATAAACAAAATTATGCATGACCCTGTCATCCGAGTTTTTTAGCTGGATCCATGCGGATAAGGATACCGAATGGCAATATGCGACATAATCGACCACCTGGTTCGCAGTGTCCAGTTGGAGCAAACCTTTCTGCTTGAGGAGAACATTGAAATTCAGCGCATGGGAAATATTTGATTGTCCATGATCGCCCAGAATGACGAAATTGGTCTGTTCAAAATCGCCATGGGCTTTTACTTCCTGCAATATCCTGCCGAATTGCTCGTCGTGCAGGCGGAGTTGTGCCTTTACATTGGTATGATCTACGCCAGATACATGGCGCACGGAATCAAGGTCGCACATTTTTACCAGCATCACATCCGGCTGCGGGTAATCTCGTAGGATATCCAGCGCAAGCGCCATGGTGTACTGGTCCAGGTTGCGGTTCTCGCCAATCAGGAAATGGGCGTACTGCTCATAATAGCGATCGAGGAGTTCATCGGTGGCATTGTTGCGGAAGAATTGAATGGGTTGCGAACCTGTGTAGTTAATGGGAACAATCATCGGCATGTTCAGGTCAAAATCTGCACCGCCTGTTACGGGCCAACTGAGCGAGCAGGTGCTGTACCCGTGGCTTTTGGCTTCATCCAACAGTGTGCTGCACTGGATGTCGCTGCGCTGGTTGTACCAGGGCTGGTTGGGAGCACCCGCTTTGACGATCTCGTTGTGCGGAATGCCGTGCCTGTCCACGTAGTTGCCCGTCAGGATACTCGCATGGCAGGGATAGGTCAGTGAGGGGTAGACCGGCTCTGCATGACGAATATACGAGCCATTTGCCATTACCCAGCCGAGGTTGGGAAGGGACTTCATGTATTCAAGATCCATGGAGCAAAGGGCGTCAAGACAAAAAACCAGTAATTTTGGCATGTAAACTCTCGTTTTGATACGGGTCACGAACAAGAGCTAAGGAGCGCAGGTGACCCGGTATTGTCAGGTAGGTCGAATGATGAATGATCGAATCGTATCAGGATGAGAACCAATCCCTTCTCCTGTTAAGGAGAAGGGATTGGCGTTTTAAAGTCGATTAATTGTTTGCTGCAAGTTCTGCGTTGCCTTCTTCTTCAGCAATGCGTAATGCTTCTTCCGGGGAATAAACCCCTGTGCAGGCTGAGGTAACGGCGCGGGCAATCACGGTCCGGATGGCGGCAGAGCCTTTGACGGCTGGAAGATACCCCACCCGAGACATCTGCTCGCTGGAAGCCATGATGGCTGGGTTGGTCTGCAGGTACTCCTGGAACACAGGGTGTTCTACGGCAGCCTGGTAGGCGGGTACAACACCAAAAGCTGCGCACCACGGTCCCTGTACTTCTGGTGTAATCATATACTTAATAAACTCAAAGGCAGCTTTTTGCCTTTCTTCGGTGCTGGTAAAGATGACATAGCCTCCGCCCCAAGAGGAGACGTACTCTTTGACGCCGCTCTGCGGGATTGGAGCCACGCCAAATTCAAACTGACCGTTGACGGCTGATTCAACAAAGCCGATACCAGCGGGTGATCCGATGTAGGAGGCAACTGCTTGTGAACCGAACGGGTTTGAGAAATATACATCCTCGCCAACCAGGCGGAAGACGCCTTCCTTCACCAGGTCGCTGAACCAGGTGAGCTGTTCCACAGCAATGTCGTTATTGTACTCAACGGTCATGGTCTCGCGGTTGATGTATCCTGAACCATTCTGCATGATCAAGACCTGGAAGCCGTCGATTTCATTATCGAAACCAAAAGCTGGTTTTCCGGTTTCCTCAGTGATGATCCGGCTGTTGGCTTCCAATTCTTCCCAGGTGGTGGGTACTGAAAGCCC
This sequence comes from uncultured Anaerolineaceae bacterium, assembly GCA_964426355.1. Taxonomy (GTDB): domain Bacteria; phylum Chloroflexota; class Anaerolineae; order Anaerolineales; family Anaerolineaceae; genus JAJFTV01. Next base: position 6,286 of record CAYRRA010000101.1, on the reverse strand, counting down.
CAGGCTGTCATACAGGGTCTTGTTGTAGTAGAAAACTTCACCACCGACCGAGCCGGGGATCATGTAGATATTCCCATCCCATTGCGTGATTTCCTGAACCACACCCTCGGAGAGCAGATCCAGGTAACCGGGGATGCCGATTTCCGGATCGTCGATGTATTCGCTCAGGTTAACGATCATGCCGTCATCAATGTAATTGGCTGCGACGGTTGGGAAGGTGCCGATCAGGTCTGGACCGGTGCCTTCTCGGACAGCCTGCATAACCTTGGCTTCGTAGTCGGCATACGGCTGTGGTTGCTGAATGACCTTAATGCTGGGGTGAGTGGCATTAAATTCATCAATGATTGCCTGGAAAGCTTCGACGTGGTGATCAGACCAGGTGTTCCAGATTACGATTTCAATGGGTTCTGCGGCGGCTGGCTCTTCAGCAACAGGTTCTTCTGCCACCGGTTCTTGAGCCGCGGGTTCTTGAGCCGCAGGCTCTGCTGCTTCAGGTTTAGTTGGCGCGGCTGTAGGTGAAGCGCAGGATGCCAACAAAAACGCAACCAGTAGAAATAGGGTCAACAACTTATAGATTTTCATTTTAGTTCCTCCGGGAAATTAATACGCATTTGTGTGGAATAGTAAAAATACGGGGTGAAGATTCTTGGTGATTTTTCCTCCTTGATGACTTTTTTAGCATTGTGAAACCTGCCAGGGTTTCATTATAAATGGTTTACCATGTCTGTCAATGAGGTCAGGAAGTTGTTAACTAAACCTTAATTCAGGAACCATTTGTTAATGTAACTATCTTTTCGCTGATCGGTGTACAAGAACGTGAACGATTATGCAACATACTTTCTGTGAATTGCATAATTTTTAACCTTCCACGTTGTTGCAGGGGCGGTAAAAACCTCACCCTGAATTCAGCTGTATTAGTTTAACTTTTTCCTGAAGGCAAACACACTGATGATGGAAGCATTATCAACCTCATCGTCGCCTGTTAGAAAACCAGGCAAAATGTGAGGCTTCGCTTTTAAAAACGCTTCGGGCAGCCTTTCCAATATCTCTATTCGCGAATCTTCAAAACAAGAGTCAAAAATACGCTCGTAATCTCTAAATCGGTAGCGATTATGGTGACTTGTGGGGTTTAACCACTTCACCCAGGTTTTCTCTGGAAATGTTAACATCTCGAAAGGGTATTTAAAGAAATGATCTCTCAGGTCTATGGTATGAAAAATGACCCCCTGAGGTGTCAACAGGTTTGTTAATGCTTGGGTAATTTCCTCTACCTTTGAAAGATGTTCATAGACAGAACTGCTTAGAATCACATCCACTTTCCCTATCTTCTCTTGAACCTCTTTTTGCAGAATATCCCCTTCCATCAACACAAGCTCTTCATCTGAAGGAACAACATAACCGTTCTTAATCGTTACAAACTGCGGGTATGTGTTCAATAACAATCGGTTCAATTTGGGATCCGGTCGGGAAAAACGTTCCAGCAGGATAATTTGTTTTGCGCCGTTTATCAACAGACCACAACCTACATCAAACCGCCCACCATATCCAAACACCAGGATTTTTTTCCCTCTGATATCGACCTGATATTTCGCAAGGTTTTTCATATAATGCTCAACGGCAGCCTGGGGGTTGCTTGTTTCAAGACCCGGTTTGAGAATGAACCGTTTTTCCAACATAAACTTGACCCACTCATCAGAAAGAATATGGCGCACAAACCGTGGTATTACATAAGCAAGTTTCATTTATTCCGCTCCGTATCCGCGTTTTGATGATTATAAATCGAAAAGGACATTCCCCCTGAACTTTCCAAACGACTAACAAAAAGAAATGGGCTGGGCGAGGTTTTTTAGCTTTGCCAGCACACTGTAAGCAGCCATGGAGCTGGATTTTGGGTTGTGGCGAGAGGGGCGTGAGGCGACCTCGATGGTTGCTTCACCAAACTCTCCCGTGACAATTATCCTGTGAAGATTGTTCTCCATTCCAGGCATGCTGCGTATCTCTGTGCGAGTCTCATCCACTCCAATCGTATTCAACGCCAGGGCAACGGCAACATTCACATTCTTGGGAAACTTCTCAATCGCCTGCCGCGCTGTGCCGGAAAAAACAACCACTTCACGGTCCACCGGCAACAACTTACCCCCAAGACCAGGTGCACCGTTCAATGCCGAGGGTGCTTTCAGGTTGGCGATGGATGCCGTCACAGAGCCCCCCATCATGGCAGCTTGCATCACGTCGAAACCCCCGATGGCGCCTGATACGATATAGACACGGCGCCCCAGTTTGGCAGCGGTATCTTTTACCGTGAGGTAAAAGATATCATCCGCAAAAATGCCCACCGAAAGAGGAAGCAAGTCTGCTCCTGCTCGCAATACGGGCAACGCAATTTCCCGTAACACCTCCGGACCGGCAGCCTCCACTACATACGCAGGGTTTTCAGCCAGCAATTCGGATAGTTCAGTACATCCCTTGCAGCCGCATTCGTGCGCCAGGTCCATCGCCACCTGTGGGCGATTATCCATTACGGCTGCAAGCGTGTAATCCTCTCCCAAATTCTCCAGAATCCCCTGGGCGATGATTGTACCCAGGCTGCCGCACCCAATCAATGCAACTTTTTTCATTTTGTTTCTTCTTTCAAGGCAAGAATTTCCTGAATAACAGAAGCCAGCACCCGCATTTGAGCCATAGTGTTGAAGATGGCGATGCAAAAACGGACATTGTCGCGCCGCACGGTGGCATAGATTTTGTTTTCTTGCAGGAGAGACGCTACGATGTCTGCCTTGTCGGGCGGAAAATCGACGCGGATAATGCCGGAGAAATCATCATTGAAGGGTTCAATTTTACCGGCATCCTCTCCTAATTGCGCATAAAGCTCTTGTTGCAGGGCGGTGATATGCCCCTCGGTAGCGAGGGTGCCAATGCTGTGGAGGAATTCCATTGCGGCGATCAATCCACATACACCGGGGTGGTTCCTGTTCCCGTTTTCCAGCTTGCGGGCATCATTATGCCACGGAATAGGTTTATTTGGGTCAACCAGACAACCCTGGAGCGTATCTTTTATACTGTGAGTTGCGGCAATAGACGGGGTCAATTGTTCGAGCACTTCGCTTGTGCAATAGACAAAAGAAATGCCATTGCGAACCAGCAGACCTTTGTGTGCACTGCATGACATGAAGTCGATGCCTGCCGCGATGACATCGATATGTAGCCTGCCGGCAGCCTGGATTCCATCCAGGATGAAGAGGATACCTCGTTTGCGGCATTCCTTCCCGATGGTTGCCAGGTCGATCCGTGCCCCATCGGAGTACTGCACAATTGACATGGCTACAGCCTGAGTCTCATTATCTATTGCGCGCAGCACATCCGCAGTCGAGAGGCTCCTGCCCTGAACTTCAACCGGTTTCAGCCGGAAATTCCCCCTGCGCTCTCCGACAATCCACGGCAGCAAATTGCTGGGGTGTTCTCCCGGGTAGGTTACAACGTTTTTTTCTGGCTGCCAGGGATAATCACGCGCGATCAAGCCGATGCCCTCAACGGTATTGCTGAGGAGGGCAATGTTCTCCGGTTTTGCGTTGATCAGCCGAGCAAAACCCTCTCTCGCCTGCTGTCTTTGTGCTTCCCAGTTCTCTTCTCCGCCAAAGGACTCTTGAAAATAACGCTGCTCGTCCGAGTAGGCTTTTTCCACAGAGGCAGGCAGTACAGCAGCCAGCGCCGTATTGAGATAGATGACATTGCTCAGGCACCGAAACTGTTCCTGAACCAGGGCGTCCGTTTTTTGATCGAAAAGGATCGGTTCAATTTTCTGTTGTGACATCTGTGTTTTTATTTCCATTTCTGGCGAACGGTTCGTGTGCCAGTGCCAGGAGAATATCCAAGACTCCTTGCACATCCCGTAAATCCACCATCTCAGCTTGTGAGTGAATATAGCGTGTAGGCATGCACAGGCAGGCAAGCCGTGCGCTTTTGCCCACTTCACGAATTGCGGAAGCGTCTGTGCCACCGGTTGACATACATTTAACCTGGCAAGGGTGACCGATCCTGTTTCCCAGCTCACTAATATGATCTAAGAGCTCTGCGTCATAAATGGTGCGGCTGTCATAGGCATCCAAGGTTGGACCTTCACCGAGGCGCGGCTCTCGTTTTTCCTTTATATTTGTCATCACGTCCAAAGCGCCGGTGACCTCGATAATCACCCCGATATCGGGTTGGATTTGGTTCGCAGCGGGCTTTGCTCCACGGCAGCCAACCTCTTCCTGAACGGTGAAAACATAAATCATGTCATTGAGAGGGGTTTCGTTTTTCCGAATAGCTTCAATGAGTACTGCGCAGCCCATCAGGTCATCACAATAGGAGGAGATGAGCACATTATCATTGAGCATGGTGGGTTGAATATCATAAACAGCAAATTCTCTCAGCGATACCATCGATTCGGCTTCCGCCTTGTCGCGCGCGCCAATATCCACATAGAAATGATTTATAGCGATGGAACGAATATCCTTTTTGGGCACTTCTGCCCCGGGTTCTGCCATGACCGTTCCGATAGCGCCACCCTCAAAACGCAGCCTTTTGGCGAGGAGCGCGTAAATGGGGATACCGCCGAGTGGGACAACTTTCACAAATCCTTTTTGATCTATGTAATCGACCACAAAACCCAATGTGTCCATGTGCGCTGCAACCATGATTTTGCTGCCTTTACCCCGCTTGTGCGCATATAAATTTCCCATTACGTCTGAATACACTTCGTCGACGAAAGGGCGTACCATTTCTTCGATCATCCGAGCACGACTTCCTTCATGCCCCGAAGGTGCAACGACGGAGGTTAATTGTCTTTGAACCGTCAAAAAATCGTTCATTGTGCTCCTCCCGACAAATTTTGAGTTAATGCAGCACATAACAGCTCAACACAGGCTTCAACATCGCTGAGCCGCACCATTTCATACGGATGGTGTGTGTATCTGGATGGGATACTGATACACCCAGCCGCTGCGCCGCTGCGGTTTCGTTGGATTTCGCCTGTGTCTGTACCGCCGCCAGAGAGAATCTCAAACTGAAAGGGGATTCCTTTCTCAAGAGCCGTCTGCTTGAGCAGATTGACAATGGAGGGGGTACAAATGACGCTGCTATCCTTAATCTTAATGGCAGCACCTTCACCTAGCGAAACACCCATGAAGTGCACATTTCCAGGAATATCGCCCGCCGGTGTGACGTCCAGAGCGAAGCCGGCTTGTGGATCGATTGCATACGCGGCGGCTCTAGCGCCGCGGCACCCGATTTCCTCTTGCGTACTGAAGACAAAATAAAGGTCGTTGGGGCAGGTTGTGTGTTCAAGTTTTTCCAATGTCTGGATCAGCACGACACAGGCAATCAAATCATCGAAATAGGGTGAAAGGAGGGTATCGCTCCCCAATAATTCGGTTCGACCTTCATAGTGGGCGATATCTCCTACTGAAACCATTTTCTTTGCCTGCTCGCCGTTCTCGGCTCCGATGTCGATATAGAGTTCCCTGGGTGTAATTTGTGAAAGGACAGGATTGGGATTTGCGCCATCCAGGACGCGTCCAATTCGACCGATAACACCATTTTCAAACCGGACAAGACAATCCAGTGTGGCAAATGCACGGACGCCACCCAGGCAGTCAAACCGGATGAACCCACAGTCTTCAATGTAGGTAACCAGAAAGCCAATCGAATCCATGTGGGCGGACATCATGACCCGAGCCCCATCGCCTTTTTTGTGGGCAATGACATTCTGCATGGGGTCGATGACGACATCGTCACAAAGCGGTGCAACCATGCTGGATATAAGCCGGGCACGGTTTTCCTCAAAGCCGGCGATGCTTACAACCGAAAGCAGCTTTTTTTGCAACGTCAGCGCATCAGTCATCATATTCCTCCGTTTCCGGTATAAAGAGCCGGCTCAAATCCCGCAAGGACTCGATATCATCCATGTCTGCCACAGCATTTGCGGTGTTCAAATAGCGCAGCGGAGCAGCAAGACAGGCGGACAACGCACCACCGGCGATGGGAACGGCTGTACGGGATGAAGGTCTGTGACGCCCCAGCGTGGTGGGGTACTGCCAGGGGATATTTTGCTCATCAGCCTTTTTTACCAACTGTTTCCGGAGGCTGCGCGTATACGCACTGCCTCTTTCAGCGATGAGAATGGCACACCCTTTGCCCAGGGAGAGATTACGGTCGGCTGGTTGCACCGGCTCAAAATCGTATGCGTCACGGCATTCAACAAACAAAATGCGTTGCGGGCGAATACGCGCCACAGCCAGCGAAGAAC
>CAYRRA010000100.1:0-16166 GCA_964426355.1 uncultured Anaerolineaceae bacterium | reverse complement strand
TCGGTGCGATCATTGCCTATCTCTTTTGGGGTTCGCTCTGGTATTACCTGGATGCAATCCATTATAAGTTTGCCGTCATCACCGAACCTATTGCCGGGACGCCTACTTTTGAAGCCACGCAGCAGCTTCTCCCGATGCTGCCTCCAAACTGGATTGGTACTCCGGTGATTTATTTTGCCGTTGCAATTGCTTTTGCATTTCTGTTGGTGGTGTTTATATGATCAAAAACGTGCACCTGGTTGGAATTGGCGGAAGCGGGCTTTCAGCAATAGCCAGATTGCTGCTTGAAAGCGGCTTCGCTGTTTCAGGCTCGGATCAAAACGAGAGCAATGTGACACGCCAGCTCTCCGATCTTGGTGTTCGCGTATTTATCGGTCACCGTGCCGAACAAGCTGCCGGTGCTGAACTTGTCATTCAATCCTCTGCCGTTCCATCGGATAACCCAGAACTGATTTTTGCACATGAAAATCACATCCCTGTGAAAAAACGTTCAGCATTCCTGGAAGATTTCCTGGCAGACAAAACCGTCATCGCAGTTGCCGGAACACATGGCAAAACCACCACCACTTCTATGATTGCATGGTTACTCACCGGTATGGAACAGGATCCCGGCTATCTGATTGGCGGTGTTTCTAAAAACCTGCACAACAACGCTCACATGGGCAAAGGGAAATATTTCGTCATTGAAGCAGATGAGTACGACAACATGTTCTTGGGGTTGCATCCGTCGCTGGCAATCATTACCAACATCGAGCATGACCACACAGATATCTTCCCCACACCTGAAGATTATCATGACGCTTTTCAACGCTTTATCGCCCAGGTACAGCCCGGCGGTGTGCTGCTCTCCAGCCAGGAAATCCCTCCCCAGAAAATAAACCGTGCTGGTATTCCCTCACGTCACCTGACGTATGGTATGCACCCACAAGCAAGTTACCAGGCAAAAAACCTGCACGTGCGACCAAACGGGTGTTATCAAATGGATATCTTTTGTCAGGAAGAAAAAATGCTTAATTTTCTTACCACCGCCCGGTTAAATGTGCCTGGTGAGCATAACGTCCGAAATGCTCTGGCTGCCATCGCCGTCGTTGATGCACTGGGACTTTCAGCCGATGAAGCAGCCAGGTGGATTGAAGCCTTTGCAGGAACCGAACGGCGATTTGAAATAAAAGGCAGTTACCACGGGATTACTTTTGTTGACGACTATGCGCATCACCCGACTGAAATCCAAACAACCCTCTCCGCAGCACGAACCCGGTTTCCGGGCAGGAGGGTCATCGCAGTATGGCAGCCGCATACATTCTCGCGCATCCAGTCTTTCTATGAACAGTATTTGCATGCTTTCTCACAGGCGGACGAGGTGATCATCACCGAAATTTACGCAGCGCGCGAACAGAGTTTTAACTTCTCCGCCGCAAAGCTCGCAGCAGAGGTCGATCACGAACACTGCAAGTTCATCCCGGATATTGCCCAGACCTGCCAGTATCTTTACAACCATCTCAAAACAGGAGATATTCTCATCGTAATGTCAGCTGGTGATGCTGTTGCAATCAACCAACATTTGCTGGAAACATTCGCAAACCAATTGCCCACGGCAAGTACAACAAGCGATTGGGGAAACAAGGACGTAGGAGAATGTACACCGTGACCCACAAGAACACACATACCTCTCCCGAAATCCTGTCCGGGCTGTTTGGCAACCGACTTCAGACCAACGTCCCTATGGCGCGTTTCAGCAGTGCACGCGTGGGCGGCTGTGTTGATTTTTTGCTTCAAGCCACCTCGGCAGCAGAGTTGGAACAGGATGTGAGTACCCTCTGGGATCACGATATCCCCTTCACGCTCTTAGGTGGGGCTTCTAATGTGCTGATTAGTGAAAAAGGGGTGCGCGGGTTGATTCTCATCAACCAGGCAAAAGCAATCTCGCTCAACTCCGAAGCTCAGCCCCCCTGCATTTGGGCTGAATCGGGCACGTTGATGAGCGTCATTGTGCAGCGTGCTGGAACCGCAGCGCTAAGCGGCTTGGAATGGGCTACGGCATTACCCGGAACATTGGGAGGCGCGCTGTACGGAAATGCGGGCGCATTTGGCAGTGAGATCAGTCAAAACTTGATCATGGCAGAAATCTTGCATTCTGAATCGGGAAAAATGAATTGGTCCAGCGCTGATTTTGCTTACCAATACCGCTCCAGCATTCTCAAACGCCATCCGGATGCACAGGTTGTCATCCTTTCTGCAAGCCTGAAAGTTGAACACGGTGATCGTGTCGAAATAGAGAACCGGATGCGGACATTGAAAAGCAAACGCGAAACCAAACAACCACCCGGTGCATGTACCGGTTCGATGTTCAAAAACCCGCCTGGCGATTTTGCTGGCAGGTTGATTGAAGCTGCAAACTTAAAAGGGATGAAAATAGGTGATGTAGAAATCAGCCAGAAACATGGCAATTTCTTCATCAACAACGGAAATGGAACTGCCAATGATTTTTTGGCTTTAATCCGGCTCACGCAAAACACCGTGTCAGAGAAGTTCGGTGTTGAGTTGGAATTGGAGGTTGAATTACTTGGAGATTGGGAAGGCTGCTGATATGACCAGAGACAGAAAAACGCAGATAAGCAGAGCAGATATCGTCAGGCAGCGTCGTGACCAGCAGTTGAAACAGCCGGTTGAACGCAAATCGCAGCGCGCTCAGCAAATGCCTGCAATACAAAACACGCCAATCTTTGTCCGGCGCGGTATTGTCGGCACGCCGGTCGTTCACCGAACACGTACACAGGTCAAACGCCGTGTAGTTCTGCCCTTACAAAACGGCGGAGAAGTCAGCATTCCCGGTCTACCCATCATCAGACCGGGTTGGCGGCTGCTTTCCATTTTCATCGCAATGTCGCTGGGGATCTTCCTTGCATTGGCTTCTTTCTCAGGGCTATTCGATGTCGCATCGGTATCCATCTCTGGGTTACAGCGGAACAACAGCACGGATGTGGTGAGCATTCTTCAGCTTGCCAACCGCCCTATTTACACCATTGATCCACAAGAGGTGCTCGAAAAGATTAATCGGTCATTCCCCGAGTTTTATGATGCCCAAGTTGAAGTAAAATTCCCTGCTCATGTTTATATCCAGGTCAGGGAAAGGCAGCCGGTCATCGCATGGCAATATGACAACCTCACCCTCTGGATTGACCAGGAAGGTTATATCTTCTCCCCGCGAGGCACTACAGAAGGAATCATCACCGTACTTTCTACTGAAGGACCACCGCGATTGAAAGTCCCAATGAGCGCGGAAGAAATCGAGCAGTTGTCATTGGAAATTGGTGAGGAAATTAATGAGATTGTGGTTCTGAAAGATGGACCGGTTGATACGGATTTTATCCAGGAATTGCTGTATTTACAGGCAAGGATGCCGGAGATTGAGACAATTTCCTACAACCCCAGCGACGGATTCGGCTGGCATGACAACCGTGAAAATTGTAATGTTTATTTTGGGCACCGCCTGAATAATTTAGATCAGAAATTACTGCTTTACGAAACTATAAAAACCTATTTGAGCGAAAATGGTCTCAATCCAGGTCTGATCAGCGTGGCGTATATCAAAGCACCTTTTTATCGTTTGGAGCAATAAAGCCATGGAAGAACCAGTCGTAGTCGGTATTGATATCGGAACAACCAAAGTTTGCACCCTGGTTGCCAGGCTGGAAGCCGCAAACAGATTGCGCATCCTCGGTGTAGGGATCGAGCCTTCACAGGGTATCCGCAAAGGAACCATCGTTGACCTGGCTGCCGCATCTCAGGCAATTGCTCGTTCCGTCGAAAAAGCCCAGCGTACATCGGGGTTGGAAATCAATGCAGCCCTCGTCAGCCTCGCGGGAAGCCACATTTCTTCGGTAAACAGCCGTGGTGTCGTTGGTGTTACCCGCAACGTGATCGATGAGAATGATATCGCCCGGGCTTTTGAAGCCGCACGCGCGGTTGCCATTCCGCACAACAGAGAAATTATCCATGTGATCCAACGCGGATTTGTGGTGGATGGACAGGAAGGTATCCGCACACCGGTCGGGCTTCACGGGTACCGCCTCGAGGTTGAAGCCCATATCATCACTGCGGCGGCGGCAACCGTTGAAAACTTACGTCAATGTGTGCAAAATGCCGGTGTGTCGGTATCTCAATTTGTGCTCAACCCCCTGGCATCGGGCGAGGTCGTTTTGAGCGAGAATGAACGCCAGGTGGGTGTGGCAGTTTGTGATATTGGCGGTGGTACAACCGACCTGGCAATCTATATCGAAGGGGATATCTGGCACACAATGGTACTGGCTGTGGGTGGCAATCATATCACTTCAGACATCGCACATGGTTTACGATTGCCTATTTCGCAGGCAGAAGAGGTGAAAAAACAGCACGGTGTGGCGATGAAAAAGATGATTGACAACGAAGAATACGTGACCGTACGATCTTTTGGACGTGATGAACCCATCCAGATCAGCCGTGTTGACCTTGCGCACATCATCGAAGCCAGGGTAGAGGAAATATTCGACCTGATCTTGCAAGAGATCAAACGATCCGGGTATGATGGGCTTTTACCCGCCGGTATCGTGCTCACTGGCGGAAGTAGCCAACTCGCAGGCATAAAAAACCTTGCCAGCGAAGTCACCGGGCTGCCTGTTCGTACTGCCAAACCTGAAAATCTGATTGGTTTGGTAGACCATTTGCATTCGCCCGCCTATTCAACAAGCGTCGGGTTGCTCAACTGGGCTATCATGATGAATGAAACCTTGATACCCGGTTTTTCTAATCCACCCCCTAATGATTCAGATAACAGCCGCCTTAGTATGGTCATGAACTGGCTGAAAAGGCTGCTTCCCTAATGACAAATCAGGAGAGTTTATTTACAATTGTTCAAGAGGAGAACGGTATGGAACACACAAATCAATTTCAATCAGAATCATTCGCTCGTATTAAAGTAGTTGGTGTCGGTGGCGGGGGTTGCAATGCCGTCAATCGTATGATCGATGAAGGGCTTCAAGGCATCGAGTTTATCACAGTAAACACCGATGCCCAGGCATTGTTGCTCTCCCAGGCTGGAACCCGTGTACGCATCGGTGATAAAATCACGCGGGGTTTAGGCGCAGGCGGTAACCCAGACATGGGACGCAAAGCAGCGGAAGAATCAGCCGAGGAACTTTATGAAGTCTTGAAAGGCAGCGATATGGTTTTCGTCACTGCCGGTCTTGGCGGCGGTACCGGCACTGGCGCCGCACCGATCATCTCACAGATTGCCCGCGAGGTAGGTGCGCTCACCATCGGCGTGGTCACGCGCCCGTTCAGTTTTGAAGGCGCACGACGTGCGAAATCAGCTGAAGAAGGCATCGCAAAGCTCAAAGAACATGCGGATACGCTGATCGTCATTCCCAATGACCGATTGCTTCAAATCGTTGACAAACGCGCCGGGCTCAAGGAAGCCTTCTCCATCGCAGACGATGTACTCCGCCAGGGCATCCAGGGCATTTCAGAGCTGATCACCATTCCTGGTTTGATCAACCTCGACTTTGCGGATGTCAAAGCCATCATGTCAGAAGGCGGTGCAGCGCTTATGGCTGTTGGTCGTGCAACTGGTGAAGACCGTGCCCGGGCAGCCGCCGAAATGGCAATCTCCAGCCAGCTTTTGGACATCACCATTAATGGCGCACGCGGCATCCTCTTCAATGTCACCGGCGGCTCAGACCTGACCCTGTACGAGGTAACAGAAGCAGCAGCCATCATCAAAGACACCGCTCACCCCGAGGTCAACATGATTTTCGGCGCCGTGATCGATCCCACCCTCAAAGACGAAATTCGCATCACGGTCATCGCAACAGGTTTCGACCGTTCTGCCCCACGAATCGGCGAAAAAACTGCACCCCGCACAACTCGGTTGGATTCCTCACAGCGCACCCCTGCAACAGAAAAACGTGAGGAGCTTCCCTTGCAGCATATCGAAGCCGATTTTGAACCGCGCATGTACAACACCGATGATATGGATGTGCCTGCTTTCTTGCGAAAACGCACGCAAAGATAAGCAAATTAAATCGCATATCATTCTTATATCAAACATGAGTAGCTTCTCCTCTTAACTAGAAGGGGAGTGGGATTATTTGCATGGGTGAAAACACATGACAAATCATTCTCGCTCCTCTTCGCTTTTAAAAATTTCATTCAGAGAATAAAAAAGAGCTATCCTCAAAACAAGTTATAGGTAGTAATCAGGAACAGGTGATTCGCCATTGGGTTACGGTCACTACGGACCGGTGAACAAACCCAAGACATGACTCTCGTGTCACTCAGCGACAGTGCATCCAGGTTGTCCTCCTGAAGAAGATGATATTGGCGGCTCCCCCAACCCTGGCAGCAAATAGCCCTGGCAGCAAGCAGGCTTGGTCATGCACGCCCCTAAATGATGGGTAGAGTGGAGAGGTAAGAAAAAAAAGCAGCCACGAAGTGCACGAAGGAACAAAAGGAATTTTTTCTTGGTGATCTCGTTTCCTCTGTGTCAACCAGGGGCTTATCCTTATTGCTTGCAAGGGTCTCCGCAGTTCGGCTTGGGTCTCCACCGCCTGGTAAGTGCCGAAGACTCCGGGCGCCGATTTACCGCCGACGGATAAATTCCGCCAGCGGATGAGGATGAATCCCCAACGATACGGAATGAGTAACCTTTTTTTCAACGCTGTGGTAAAAATCTGGCTGGTCCCCACAAAAAAAGAGGCTGTCCGAATGAACGGCAGCCTCTTTTTTCTAAGTTAATTGCAATCAGATCTACTTAACGATCGTTGCGTTATGGAACAACACACCACCCTGGAAGTCGAAGATCAAGCCTTGCAGTTCTGCGCGGTAACCGACATAGGTATAAGGAGTCCAGATCGGGAACCAGCCAACATTGTCAATCAAATAGCGGTTGAGGGTATCCACAGCTTCCATGCGGGCATCCACGTCAACGCTTGCGTCAGCAGCCTGTCCCAATGCAATTGCCTCGGGGTCTTCCATGGCATTCCGGTTAGGAGGATATACCATCCAGCTCAAAATCACCGGATCGGGATAGCCATAAGGGCGGATGAAGAAATCTTGCGTCTGGGCAACCAGGATTTCTGCCTGTGCTGCAGCTTCCATCGGCTGCAATTCAAGGGCAATGCCGATATCGGCGAGCTGTCCCTGGATTACTTCTGCTGCACGACTGATAGCTTCTTCGGTGCTGTAGATGACGGGGAAGACCATTTCCACACCATCACGCTCGCGCACGCCGTTACCATTGGTATCCACCCAACCCAGGTCATCCAGAATCTGGTTTGCCATTTCGGGGTCGTAGGGGTATTTTTCGCAGGCGTAATCATCAGTTTCCTGTTTGTAGCCAGGGGTTCCAGCGGGCATATACTGGCAGGTCAGGTAAGCTTCGCCTTCGAAGGCAGCCAGGATGATTTCTTCACGTTCGATGGCGTAAGCAAGTGCCTGGCGGAATTCGGGGATCTGATAGATTTCTTTCTTATAGTTGATACCCAGGTAATACAGTGAACCCGAGGTGCCTTTGTTGACAACGATGTTTGCATTGGATTCTGCGTTTGCCAGGAACTGCGCCGGCAGATCAGTGAAAGCAACTTCGCCCGTTTCCAAAGCTGCATAAGCAACAGCCTGGTCGGTGTTGAAGCGAATTTCGAAGAAATCGGCTTTTACAGGCTGTCCATTGGTATAACTAAGACCCCAGGTATAATCCGGGTTGCGTTTGTAGGTCACATGATCGTTAGGAACGATCTCAATCGGGATCCAGGGTCCGGTACCCACCGGGGCTAAACCAAAGCCATCCGTGCCCAGTTCTTCATAAGCGGTGGGGGAAACGAAGTATTTAGTAACCTGGTCGGCGAACAAAGTAGCATAGATCGATTTGAAGTTCACGACGATAGTCATGTCGTCCACTTTTTCGATGGATTCGATAACGGGTTCCCATTCTTCTTGATACCCTACGAAATCGGGGTCCATCCATTTATTGAAAGACCACAGAGCTGCATCGGCATTCCAGGGCGTCCCGTCATGGAATTTTACGCCTTCTTTGAGGTAGAAGGTCAGCGAAAGGCTGTCTTCCGAGTACTCCCAACTCTCAGCCAGGATACCTTCCCATTCCGTACCATCGGGGGTCAAAGACACCAGAGTATCATACATAGCGCCCTGAGTATAGGTGTACCAGGGGGTCTGGAAGATATCAAGGGTATAGAAACCAGAGGTATCCATGTAAACGAGTGTGACCGGTTCTGCTGCCGCTTCTTCAACGGGAGCTTCTTCTTCAGCAGGGGCTTCTTCTTCTGCTGGTGCAGCAGCTTCTTCAGTAGGAGCTTTTGTTGCGGCTGGGGCAGCCGGTGCTTGGGTAGCTTTGGGACCACAGGCAGTTAACATCATGCCAGCAATTACGAAAAGCGACAACAGTAAAAACCAAATCTTACCTTTCATTCTCTTTCTCCTGTTTATACGTATCTATTTTTTTGGAAAAATCGGAAACTGATATCACTGCATTGCAGCGCGTCCATTCGCTAAGGGCGTCACCTCCTTTTCTCAAACTGGAAACAATGTTTTTATCATAAACAATTTTTTAGATTTGTCAAGTCATGCATCGGTTTTTTTCACCATCAATGGCGTTTAACTTTTTTTACAGTGAAGAGCAAAAAAGGCTGTATGAGTATCAATCCAGGCGTTTTTCCCATGCAGAATTCAACATACCACTCAGGTTGACCTTCTACCCTGAAGAAGTGTTCCCGACAGGCACACAGCTTCATCGGCGGAAAACCGGGGAAGTTGAGACGCAGCGAATCTCCCAAAAGCAAAACCGCAACTCGTTTTCCATCCCATACATACTCCCCCACATATTGGTTGAGAACACTTTCCTCCGACAAAGAGAGATCAGGCATCCGCGAAAAGAGTATCGCATCCACTGTCAGTTCAAACGGAATAGCAAGGCTGCAAACATTCCCTAACCGGTCCTCCTGGAATTGAACCCTCATATACGCGTTTTGCGGGCTGCCTGTGTTCCATTCGAAAACCTCATTCAGGTAATGCGTGAGAGACACCTTCTGTTGGTTGTGTCTCGCCATCAGCCGGTCAGTTTCCAATGTGATTTCTATTGTGCCATACGCCGGGTGGCTGTAATTGCCTGCATATTCCACCAAAGGATGAGCCGGGCGCGATTTCTTTTTACGCTGCTTCTGATACCACTGTGCTGCATCTGCACCTGCCTTTATAACCTTCCTTTCCTCGCATTGTATCCGTTCTGTCCAGTTCAAGACCGGTAAACCCAGGAGCAAATCATACACAAGGAAAGTAGGGGCAAACATAAATGAGGACCCGCCAATATTTGAGAGCACTATCACCCCTGCGCCCATATCCGGCATGAAGGAGATCTGCGTAGAAAAACCATCAATATGCCCGCCATGCCGCAGCAGACGATGTCCGCGATAATCATGCACAAACCAGCCCAGGGCATAGCTCTCAGGTCCAATTTCTGAAAATACCGATAAAACCCGGTTATAAGTGCCTTCAATAAAGGTAGTGGGGGTATGAGTTTGCGCAAGGTTCTCCGGTGAGACAATTTGCTGCCCGTTAAATTCTCCGTCGTTGAGATGTATCTTGAGCCACTTGACCAAATCAGCAAGACAGGAATTTACTCCCCCTGCTGGCGAAATATTGTCTAAACAGCAGTAAGAAAGCTGATTAAAGCCTTTCTCGTTGGCAGCATACCCACGTGCTGCATTTTCGCTGCTGCGTATCCCCTCAACCTCCAGGCTGGTTCGCTTCATTCCAAGCGGGTCCAGAATATTTTGTTGTGTAAAACTTTCCCAGGTCTGTCCGCTCAGCTTTTCCACCAGGTATCCGGCAGCCGTAAACATCAGGTTTTGATACTGAAAAGTGGTGCGGAAATCTGTGTTGGGTTTAAGGTGGCGCAAACGCTGCACCAGCTCTTTGCGAGAAAAGCCCGAACCATACCACACGCCATCATACCTGGGTAAACCGCTGCGGTGGCTGAGCAAATCACGAACCGTCATCCTTTCTGCGGCAAAGGAATCCCACAAATCAAAATCCGGCATATAACTGCGAACGGGCGTGTCCCATTCCAACAGACCCTGATCCACAAGTATGGCGGCTGTCACCGCAGTAAACGCTTTAGACGTGGAACCAATCGCGAAAACGGTCTCCTCGTCCACTGGCAGTTGTTGTTCAACATCACGGTATCCATACCCGCGCGACAAAATCACTTCACCATCTTTAATAACAGCCAACGCGCACCCCGGCGATTTCCAATCGACCAGCAACCGCTCAATCTGCTCATCAATGCTGGAGAATGAGTTTACCTTATCCTCTTCCGGATGATTTTTCATGTTCACATTCCCTTTTATCGACCAGGCAGGATGTCTGCCAATTCTTCACAGAAACGGTCAATTTCCTCTTCTGTGTTGTAATAATGTACCGACGCCCTGACGAGCTCGTACAAATCGCGGTCTTCCATATCCAGGCGGGTTGAGGAACGAGTGGATGTGGAAACATGAATGCCTTTGGCTTTTAGCATTGCTTTGATTTCATCCACCTTCATCCCATTTACAGCAAATGTGACAATTCCGCAGCGCACCAATCCCTTATCGTGAACACACACACCCGGCAGATCATTTAACCGTTTCCTTAACATCCCGGAAAGCATCAGAACACGGTTCCAAATCCTTTCCAGACCCCATTTCATGGCATACTCCACAGCCAGACCCATACCCAGCTTTGCTGTGTAATTCTTCTCCCAATTTTCAAACCGTTTTGCATCTGAACGCACCGAATATTCTGTACGGGCAACCCAGGTTGCTGCATGTAAATCGAGCATCGGCGGTTGTAATAAAGCAATCCGGTCTTTTTTGACATACAGAAATCCCATTCCGCGCGGACCGCGCAGGAACTTTCGCGCCGTAGCAGAAAGCATATCACAGCCAATCTCGTTAACATTGACCGGCATCTGTCCCACTGATTGACATGCATCCAGCAAGTAAAAGAGCTCGCTCCGGCGAGATGCCCGGTTAACTACCTGTCCCACTGCTTCCGCAGGGTTGACCAGTCCCCCATTGGTGGGGATATGTGTGATGGCTACCAACCGCACGGATCGATCCAGCATTTGCTCCAGCGCGGATACAGAAAGCTGACCGTGTTCGTCATCAGGGATCACATCGATGGTAACACCTTTATTGCGCACGGTCTGGAGAAAAGCAATGTAATTACTTGCATAGGAAGCTTTTGCGGTCAAAATACGATCCCCTGCTTTGAAAGGGATGGAATAAAACGCCATATCCCAGGCACGAGTTGCGTTTTCGATTACGGCAATTTCATCCGAATGTGCGCCAAGCAGAGTAGCCACAGAATCGTAGACTGCCGCAAGCGATTCCTGCTGTTCCTCAACAGCTTCATAACCTCCCAGCGCTGCTTCCAATTGAAGGTAGTCGAGCATTCCATCTAATACCGGCTGTGGCATCAATGCAGCGCCAGCATTATTGAAATGGATCACATTTCCTACCGCCGGTGTTTCCGCCCTGATTTTTGCAATCTCTTCGGTCGTTAATTCTTTCATCCATTTCACCTCAGATTGGTATTAATTGCATATTTAGAGAAACATCAACACACCCATTACAATCAAACCCGCATAAACAAATCGATCAAACAGGTTACCGGTAATATATTTACTTAATATTGTACCCAATAGAATGGCACCCAATATCAGGGGAAATGAAAATACAAACAACCTGACAACTTCCTTCGACCAGGCTCCTGCCAACCCATGACCGATAAAAACAAAAATCCCAGTCGGCATAAAATAAGATTGCAGGGTGGCTCGAAACTGCTCCGGTGACCAGCGTGCCAGTTTACCATAGATGATGATCGGAGGACCATTGGAATTATATGCCCCCCCCAACACCCCTCCAAGAAATCCCATGATATAAATCAAGCCTTTGCTGCGAATCTCGGGCAAATTCGGTCTGAGCAGGTTATACACGCCAAAAAGGATCAGGATCACCCCCAGCAGAGCTTTAACATAAAACTCTGGCAGTTTTGCCAGGAGCAGCAGCCCGACGGGGATCCCAACAAGCGATGAAAGAACCAGGCGTTTTGTAGACTGCAAATCGACCTTTTGCCAGTTCAACACCAGCATGGTTATTGATATGACAACACCCATAAAAGCCACCACAGGTGACGCAATTTGCAGCCGAACCAGCAAAGCCAGCAATGGCATTGCAATCAACGCATCACCAAAACCAAGTGTTGACCGTATCAGCGCACTAAAAAATAAGACCGTGAGTATGGAAACAACCGGAAGACTATGTTCAATCAATGCGATATGCTCTTTTATCAGGGAGGATTATCACCGCTGCAAATTTTACCGCAAATAACCCGCAATCATAATCGCAAAAAAACGATTTTCCATGTAAAATTTCTACATGGACCATTTCAAGCACATTTATCAAAACAAAGCCAGTGAATACCACCGCATGATTGCTGTGGAAGATGTAGAGAACAACCTGCTGAATGCCCTGCAAACAATCACCAGTTGGGACAAGAAAACTGTCCTCGACCTGGGCAGTGGCACTGGTCGTTTCCCGTTAATCTTTCGCCATCACCCTCTCAAGTTCTTCTGTCTCGACTTGCACATGGCGATGCTGCGGGAGAACAAGATACAACGAAATGAGATGAACGGGAAATGGACGTTGGTTCAAGGCGATATGCGCGGTATTCCATTCAAAGACGCCTGTGTGGACATCGTCATTGCCGGTTGGGCGATCGGGCATCTGCGTGCCTGGTACGCCAATGAATGGCAGCAACAGATGAGGAAAATCATCAAAGAGATGCTGCGCACAGCAAAAACGGGCTGCCCGGTGATTATCTGCGAGACCATGTCTACTGGCAGCCTGGAGCCCAAACCGCCGGTTCCAGACCTTGCTGAGTATTATCATTGGCTTGAAAATGAACACGGCTTTTCCCGCCTGGTGATCGCCACCGATTACCTGTTCTCTACTGTCGACCAGGCAGTTGAATATACGCAGTTTTTCTTTGGCGAGGAACTGGCTGAACAAATCAGAAAAAATCAATGGGCGCGGCTGCCGGAATGGACCGGCATCTGGCATAGGTATAAGCAGAATAGTTGATGAAAATTTCAGTTATGAGCTTTTCGTTGGGAAAAAATAATCTGAAAGATCAAAAAACAATCTTGTCCCCGAGGGTGATCGCCCAAATGTTGTTATTCATCGTTGTCATACCGCTGCTTCCCCTGTTAATCTCATGGCGATGGGATTGGTGGGAAGCATGGGTATATGCTGCTGTGGGTATTTTGGGTTTTGCCATCAGCCGTGCTCTGGTTGCGCGCCGCAACCCGGATCTCATCGAGGAACGTTCTCGGATGATGCAGCATGATGACGCAAAAAAATGGGATAAAATCCTGTCTCCTCTGGTCGGGCTGGGAGGCGGTTTGATACCGCTGGTTGCCGGGCTGGATGCGTTGTTTGGCTGGTCCTCTTCGTTTGACCTGCCCATCAAAGTCATTTCCTTGCTGGTTTTCCTGTCTGGATATGTACTGAGCTCGTATGCCTTGATTGAGAACCGCTTTTTCTCCGGCATGGTCCGCATCCAGACTGAACGCAAACACAGCGTTGTCTCCAGCGGACCATACCGCTGGATGCGGCATCCGGGATATGCCGGGGGACTTTTGTCTTTTCTTGCCGCACCCATCTTGCTGGATTCCCCCTGGGCATTTCTCCCCGCAGCATTGCTCATCGTGGCGATCATCATCCGCACGCGGTTGGAAGACATCACCTTGCAGAATGAATTATCCGGATACCAGGAGTATGCAAAAAGAGTGCAGTATCGACTCTTTCCGGGTCTTTGGTAAGCATCGTGCCCATGATCAACCCAACTGCTGTTGGGTAGTCGTACATCAATGTTTTCGAACTAACAATGCATTGTCACCCCTCCCCCAGCCAATCCCTGCCCTGGGGCGGGGTCAGGGGTGGGGTGGGGATAAACCTCATTTTATATATGAAATCAATCCAGATGCGATTGCTCTGAATTCAGGGCAAAAATCGCAATATTTAAATGCTATAATGAAGGTAATGTTCCACTTTATAAGTGCTTCATTTCGATCGACGAATGAAAGTTTCCCTGATTTGAAAGGAGGAATGATGACGAAATGGGAATATTGTAAAGCTGCACGCTCCATGCATGGTGGTTTTTTCATCGACATGGCAGGAATAGAACGAGTCAACATTGAAGCAGACCGTCTGGTGGATATGATGGCATTAATGGGTAAAGACGGATGGGAACTGCTCAGCCCACACAAAGATGAAAATGGTTTTTATTTCTTCAAGCGACCGATAGAGAATGAGCAGCAATAACTCAGACGAGCGTCCATAATCACTTTTGTCCAATACTTTCCAGTCACCAACAAGGTTGACGACTACGTTTTTTTAATATTGCAGAATAAAAAAAGACCCGAGACTTCAATAGTTTCGGGGTCTTTTTTTTGTCGTCTAAAGAATTATTTTGCTGGATAGGTATCTGCGAGATACTGGATCATCGCAGCTTTTTCTTCATCCGATAACGTCGCCCCCTTTTTGACCATAACATCAATCACTTCGGTCCATTCTTCCAACGAATACGAGAAGTTGGAGACGATTGTGTGCGTATGGCAGCTTGCACAACGCTGCCCCAGGAGCACTTCAACGTCAATCGTTTCTTCGGGTTTGGTTTCAACCTCGCTTTGTCCTGCTCCGCAACCTGCCAGAATCATTGCAAAAACCATAAATGCCATAAGCACCTTATATTTCATCATTACCTCCTGCTACTTAACAATGGTATTTTGCCACCTGCTTCATCACACCCAAGCAGTTGGATCATTTCTTATATATATTATATCTAAAATTTACCGGATTTGTATACTTTCTTTCAGTTCAAAGAAAAAAACCTCTTTCCACAAGGGTACGTGAAAAGAGGATTTTAATAGGACAAAGTTGAGAAATTTACTTCCGCCCCAACGGCTGCTGTTGTGTAATGCAGTGAATGTTCCCACCGCCTAGCAGGATCTCTCGTGCCGGAACGCCAACCACACGTCGCTCAGGGAAAAGCGCTTGCAGTTTTGCCAGGGCATCTGAATCGCACGGATCATTGAAAATGGGCATCACCACACCACCGTTGGCGATGTAGAAATTAATGTAAGATGCTGCCATCCGATCGCCTTCCTGGCGCGGAAGCGTCCATTCCACAGTATCCACCCCCTCGCTCTCGGCTGCGGTAATCAGGATGGGATCAGGCTGGTGAATTTTGTGAATCTCCAGCTTGCGCCCTTTTGCATCGACCGCCTTGCTGAGGCGATCAAAGGCATCCAAAGAGATGGCATACTGCGGATCATCTTTGTCGTCCGTCCAGGTTAATGCCACCACACCCGGGCGGATAAAACAACACAGGTTATCCACATGCCCGTTGGTCTCATCGTTGTAAGTCCCCTGCCCCAACCAGATGATCTTCTCCAGGTTCAGATACTCACAAAGGGTTTCTTCAATTTCTTCACGCGTCAGATGTGGGTTTCGGTTGTGATTCAACAGGCATTCTTCCGTGGTGATCAGCGTTCCCTCACCGTCTACATGGATCGATCCGCCTTCCAGGACAAAATCGTGCGCCTTGTAACGGTCAATCCGCTCGATATTCATCACCTTCTGCGGGACAAGGTCATCCTGATCCCAGGGAAAGTACAAACCATCTTCCAGACCGCCCCACGCGTTGAAATCCCAATCGATGCCACGCACAAGACCATCCGCGTTGACCACAAAAGTGGGTCCGCAGTCGCGCATCCATGAATCGTTGTTGCTCATTTCGACCACGCGGATATGCCCGGGCAGCATCTGGCGGGCGTTGAGAAATTGCCCGGCACTGACACCCATCGTAACCAGCTCGAACTCAGCAATCGCTGTAGCCACCGCAGTGAAAGCTTTTTGGGCTGGTTTAGCCCCGAGCCGCCAGTTATCCGTGCGTTCAGCCCAGAGCATCCAGCAACCCGCATGGGGTTCAAATTCACCGGGCATCCGGAAGCCGTCTGCTCTGGGGGTTGATTCGATTGTCTTTGACATAAGACACTCCTTGATGACTTGCGG
>CAYRRA010000099.1:0-16397 GCA_964426355.1 uncultured Anaerolineaceae bacterium | reverse complement strand
CGCGCTCAGTACCTGATTGCCGATTTGTTTCCCGTTGATGTCGGTATAATAGCCTTCGATCACCGTATGGTTATAAACCGCATCGAGCTGTTCCTGGTAGCGCAGGGATGTTGTGGCAAGCTGCCCGAAGAAAATCACCACAGAAACGGCGAGGAGCGGAACAACCAGGGTGCGTGTACCTCCGCGCAGGATGGACAAAATTGTATATTTCATGCTGCCGCCGCTGAGAGACGACGTCTTGTGTTCCTTTTTGGGTCCTTTCAGGTTTTGCTGACCTGGCTTGCTGTGTAAAAATGTGCCGATGGTGAATACCAGGCATGAGAGGACGGCAAGCACGAACACCGATGCCCCAACATACAAAAAAAGCTGCCACTCAAGTTGTGGATTAAATGCCAGTGTTCTCAAGATTGACAGGTTGCCATTGCTGAAGCGCGAATCGATCAGTGTGTAGTTTCCAGCGGCTTTCGCAACCAGCGCAATGATTCCCCCATGCAACCAATACCCTGCCACCGCACCCGCTGTTGCGGCAACAAAAAAGTGATGAACCCCGCGCTGAAAAGAAAATATGCACAAACCTTTATCCTGCCTGTTCCGAGCATCAGCATGATCTCGCTGGTTTCTCTTTGACGGTACACAAACAAGAAGCCAAACAGGGTTAACACCGCCAGTTCCACCAGTGCGCAAATGGCGGTCACGATCTTTACAACTCTAAAAATGGTCTGGAAAGGTTCCGCTACTGCGGAATAACCCTGGTCATAGATGGTCAGATTAAACCGGTCGCCTAATACTGTTTCGATGCGTTGATAAAATGCCGCGGCATCTGTATTGCGGACGACTGACCAACCCACCGTGTAGCCAACAGGATGCTGCGAAAAAGGCACACCTGAAGAAGCGGGCACATACACGTACCAGCTCTTATCCTTGACGGTATTCGTGATCCCCACCACCAAAAAGGATGCGTTGTAGGAGAAACCACTACCGCTCCAGTAACTGTTATAGATGCCTGGGTGTTCTGAAACGGCGACCGACAGGTTGATTGTATCGCCGACGGTCACGCCAAGCCGGTCTGCCATCAGGTCTGAAATGACGATGACCCGGCTGTCGTATTGATATTCTTCTTGCGTGAATGCGCGCCCGTCAATGATATACAGTTCCTGCTGATGGAACGGCAACAGCGAGAGGAGGTCGTTCGTGCCCGAAACAAGCACACTGTTATTGGTTACCGGCAGCGTTTGAGCGATCTGTACGAGAACCGAGTCTTCGGGGATCTCATAGTATCCCTCCTCCGGGGTATCTGATGTAATATCGATCATGCGAGGGATATCAAAACCTTCTGCAGCAGCGATTGCATTGTTGAAAGGTGCAATCCGCAGGTGCAGCAAAGGGGATTTGCCGTAATACACTTCGCCAAAAACGAGGTAATAACGCCCTTGCTCAAATGTTCCAAAATTCTCGTCAATCAGAATGATGGTGTCATTCTTGCTTTTCACGGAATATAATGCATTCATCACGATGGCGCTGTAAAAATTGTTTCCCTCTTCGTAAGCAACATTTCCAACAACAAGCGCAGAAAGCATCCGGTCGGGCATGTTGGTATCTGTACGCCAGAAGCCTTCAACGTATCCGAGCGAGTGCATGGGCGTTTCCCAAGACAGTACGGCATCATCATCTGCGATGGTTTGCGCATCAAAAGTTTCAAGTTCCTCAAACATCGCTGCGTCGTAGGCTGTTTCCGAAGGGTAGCTGGTGCCCATATACTCGACCAAGCCGATTGTTGTGTAAAAGTCGTCACAGTCACTGAGGAACTGAGCTACAGATGCCCATACGCTAACACTGAGGGCGAGCGCCAGTGTGAGAGCAAAAATGAGCAGTGTGAATAATGCTGTTTTTCCTTTGGAACGAACGATGTTCCGAACGCTGTTTTGGAAGATCATTCCAATGCCTGAACCAACCTGCAAAGTTTTTTAATGTTGTCATTGAAGGGTAAAACCGTTTTGCCTGTAGATTCGGATTTTACATCGGACAGATTGTTGATCAAAGCCGCAGCCATTTTAGCGATCCTTCAGATTTTCCAGCACGGCGCGGTGAAAGCCCACGCGCAGGCGGCTGATAGCTTCTACCTCGCGCCCGTAATACACGCGGTTGGTCAACAAGGCGATGACCAGTTCGTACTGTGGGTCAACCCAGAGCGAGGTGCCGGTGAAACCGGTATGCCCAAAGGAACGTGTGCTGAAGACGTGGTTGTAGGTTTCCGGGTCGGTTGAGCGCAGACCAAAGCCGATGCCGCGCAGCATACCGTCTTCCTGTGCCTGTAGGGTGGTCATTTCGTTCAGCGTGCTCGGATGCAGCAAGGGTCGCCCGCCGTCCAGCAATGCCTGCCCAAAACGCGCCAGATCAGGTGCAGTGGCAAAGACGCCGGCGTGCCCGGCGATACCGCCCAGCCGCCAGGTGTTTTCATCGTGTACCTCGCCGCAGACGCGGTACTGGCGCATGGCGCAAAACTCGGTGGGGGCGATGTTGCGGGTGTCGTAGGGCTGACCCTCCAGCGGCAGGTAGCGCGTGTGTTTCAGACCCAGCGGCGCTGCCAGGCGCGCGTACATGGCTTCATCCAGGCGCTGCCCGGTGAGCTTCTCAATCGCCATGCCGACCAGGATTAGACCGAGGTCGCTGTATACCACGCGCTCGCCCGTGGGGTAGAAGAAGGGCGTTTCCAGAACCATCCGGCGGGCGGCTTCGGCATCCGGCTGGTCTTTCAATGCGCGCCATGCAGGTAAACCGGAACTGTGGGTGAGTAGATGGCGGAAGGTAACCTTGCCCGCATCCACCAATTGGTCGCTGGGGTTGCGCGGCTGCACAAAACCGCCCCAATTTAGCGGGTCGTCATACGGGCGGATGGGGCGCAGCCCGGAAAAATCGGGCAGGATGCTGCAAACGGCTTGATCCAGGCTTACCTGTCCCGCTTCCACCAGCGTCATAAAAGTGACCGTGGTAAACAGCTTGCTGACCGATGCCATGTCAAAAAGTGTGTCTTCCCTTACGGGGCGCTGCTTCTCTTCAGGGTCGAGCCAGCCCATGCTGGCGGAGTAGACCGTCTGACCGTGCTGGCGCACCTCGGCGCAGATTGCCGGAGCGGCGAGACCGACGGCTGATTTGAGAATGTGATCCAGGGTATTTGTGATTGTTTTCATTTTTCCAGAGGTGTGTTTGTTGATGATGAATTGTACCAGCAACACCTCTGCATTCCCAGCCTGATTGATATCCCCGACCCCCGGTTGCAAACTTCACTCCGTTGGGGCTGGATGCGTTGATACCCCTATGGCAACCAGCCATGCCCCGTATCCCTTAACCCCATCACAGATTACCTCATCACAGGTTACCAACCTACAACTCTCACTTCTCCGCTCTCTTCATTATCCTTTTACGCCGCCAATGGTCAAACCGCTGACGATGTACTTTTGCAGGAACAGGTAAACAACTGTCACCGGCAGCGCCACCATCAATGAGTATGCGGCAAACTGCGACCAGGGCGTACCGGCGGCATACTGCCCGATCATGTTGAAGAGCGCCATGGTTAGCGTGAAGTTTTTGGGGTTGGTGAGGAACTGCCAGGAGATGGCAAACTCGGTCCATCCCGACATGAACCCCAGGAAAGCGGTAACCGCCAGGGCAGGCGTAGCCAGGGGCAAGATCACCCGAAAGAAAGCCTGGTTGACGTTGCAGCCGTCAATTAAAGCAGCCTCTTCCAGTTCTTTTGAAATTGTGTCCAGGTAGCCTTTCAGGTTCCAGATGGCAAAGGGGAGCATGCCGGAGAGCATAGCAAAGCCCACCCCCAGCAGCGAGTCCCGCAGATTGAAGCCAAAGATCCTGATCTTATTGAGCAGCACGAACAATGCCGGCAGCGTGGCAATGGATGGTAGCATGAGCACGGTGAGCACCATGACCATTAGTATTTGCCGCCCTGAAAAGCGGAAGCGGGCAAAAGCATAGGCAGCGGAAACGCCAATCAATACTGATAGGAAGGATGTCCCCAATGCCAGTTTGAAGCTGTTGAATGCCAGTTGGGCAAAACTGACCGGGTTGGAAGTGGGCTGTTTGATGACCGCCGCATAAGCCTGGAAGGATGCCCCCCGCGGAATGAGCGTGAGCTCGATCGGGCGGGAGATATTGCGGGAGTCTATGGAGAGGCTGAATACCCACAACAGGGGGTAGATCACCGAAAATGCAATGAACAGCAGGAATAGCTGCACCAAAAGCTGCTGCCAGAATTTCAGCTTCTTTTCTTCTTGATAGCCGCGTTTTTTGAAAAGGTTTCGAATGGGATTAAGCATCGTAACTCTCCGTGGCTCGGGTAATTGAATTGGTGATCAGCGTCAGCGCTAACAAGATGAAGAAAATAAAGACGCAGAAAGCAGCCGCCACACCGTAAAGAGCCTGCTCATTCACGATGCGGAAGGCTGCTGTGAGCAAGATTTCGGTGCGACGCAAAGGTCCACCTCCTGAAAGAAAATAGATCAGGGAATAAAGATTAAATGTTTGGATGATACCGTACACTGCAGCAGGCACCATGGCTGGACGCAGGAGGGGGAGCGTGATTTTCCAGAACTGATAAATGCTGCTTGCGCCGTCTATGGAGGCGGCTTCATATAAATCCTTTGAGATGCTTTGAAGCGCACCGGTTGCTACGATGGTCATAAAGGGCCAGCCCAACCAGATATTGGTGATGAGCAGCGCGTAATACGAGAGCGTCAGCGGAATGAAAGTAAATGGAGGATCAATTTGTTCAATCCAGCGGATGTGAAAGACGGCTTCAGGGAGCCCCAGTATCTTTCCCGCAAGCATCAGCCCCTGGTTGACCGCGCCAAAATCAGGGTCGAACATATTTCGAAAAACAGCAGCCACAATGATTTGGGGAATGACGATGGGCAGCACGTACAGTGCCCTGTAAATCCCTTTGAACCAGACGCCTTTAATGTTCAGGATGACAGCAATTAAAATACCCATTGCGACGTGGATAATGACGTTTGAAAAGGTCCACCACAGGTTGAATGCCAGGACGCGCAGGAAGTTGAAGTTGGACAGGTTGACATTGCCTTGCAGCACACGCAGGTAATTCTCAAACCCAACCCAGGGCGGGCTGCCGCTGGCTGGGTTCAGGTATTTGATCGTGTATTCGGTGAATGACATATACACCTGGTAACCCATGGGGTAGAAGGTGATAATGGTCATCACCAAAAAAGCAGGCAGCAGGTAAATGTACGGTGTGACTTTTTTCAAAGTTTTTCTGCTGCGAGTATCCCTCTGACCGATATCAGATGCAATTGTAGCCATTCTTCACTCCCTTTTGCCTTGCTTGTGTCAAAATGGAATGTCAGGAGCGCCCACAAAGAGCGCTCCTGATCGTCATCAACGATGATTATTTGTTCGCGTCATTCATCGCCTGGCATGCGCCTGCCACGGCATCTGCCGGTGTCATCTTGCCTTCGATCATGGCTGTGTAGTTGTCACCAAACGGACCCCAGAAGCCATTAAGGAATTTTGCCAGCGGTCTGGGTGTGCCATCTGCGGCAATTTGAGCGAAGGTAGCAATGCGCTCATCTTTGGGTGAGATATCCGTGCGCACCATGGGGTCGAGTGCGGTATCGGAGTAAACGGTTGAACCTTCTTTGCCAAAGAAGTAAAGCGCCACATCCAGAGCAGCCTCTTTTTTGGTGCTGTTCGGGTTAATATGCCAGCTATCTACACCTGCCAGGGGTGCGCCGATGTTGCCGCCCGGACCCTTGACCCAGGGCGCAACCCCCAGTTTGTCGCCAAAGGTGGTGTTGTATTCACCAAACATCCACGGTCCGTCGATGATCATGTCTAACTGACCTTCTTTGAAGAGAGAAGCAATTTTAGCGCCATCGCCGTCAAAAACTGCACCGGCGGCTTTCAGGTCAAGCAAATATTGCCATGCTTCTTCCACACCGCCCTGGTCAGCGACACATACGCCGCTATCGTCCCAAATTCTGCCGCCGAACACGCCAGCCCAGCCGAACTGGAAGTAAATACCTGAGATGAGACCCACCCGGGTTCCGCTTTGTACCATCGACATCAGTTCATCGGTAGTTGTGGGTGGGGTTGAGATTTTATCTTTGTTGTAATAGACGCCAACTGCTTTGATGATGCCGGGGACGCCATAGTATTTGCCGCCCACGGTCATGCCAGCAATGCCAGCATCGGAGATGTTTCCCAGCTTGCCTTGCAGCATATCCGTAATATCGGCGATCAACCCGTCCTGAACTTGCTGGTAGAGGTTATCGTTGGGGAAGGTGATCAGGTCTGGACCACCGCCAGCAGCGACTTCGGTGTTGTACTTGTTGAAAATCTGATCAAATGGAATTTGCAGGACCTCAATGGTGACATTGGGGTTGGCTGCCATATAGTCGGTGACCAGTTTTGTGAGGGTTTGTTCCTCACCGCCGCCGGCGTGATAGGAATGCCATACGGTCAGTGTCACTTTTTCATCGGTGGTTGTTCCTCCTCCACCGCCACAAGCGGTGAGGATCAGGGCAAGTATGGCTAAAACAGGGAAGACAAATTTTTTCATTTTTTACTCCTCGTCTTTGCATATTGGTAATTGGTGGCAAATTTTGCCTTTCAGGTAGAAAAAACATCTATATAGTGTGATATTTTTCACCTCCTTTATCGGTTTCACATATAGATTTAGCGCTTACGCTTTATGAAATGATGATTTCTTGATTGAAAAAAAGACGGATTTGATTCCAATTGTAGCGAAATCGGATAAATAATGCAATAGATAGGGCACTATTAGAATCTAATAAAAAAATACCTTGCCAATAACTGCAAAATTCATTCCCCTTTGTCATATAATGAAATGCAACAAGCCAGATTGCCAGGTGCCCCGAAGGATCTATCCTGCTGACCCTGTAATAGGGAAAACACAGTGCGGGCGGAAAGCATCTCATGGGCACAAGTCTGTGCATTGAAATCTTGTTTATTCAGAGCAGGTGGATATGAGCGGTAAACTTTGCCCGAAGATTATCTTGGAAGGAACGCGCCTGACATTTAAGACGGAGATTGCTTTTGCTCTCAACGAACATCCTCGCCTGGTCGGTCCGCGTAAATATCGTTATCATTCCCCTTTGATCTCTGGAGAATGGTGCGGTTTTACCAATTTCCCGTGGGGGCGTGGCTTGATCAACTTTGAGCCGGCGGAAGAAGCACAGGCGATGGAGACCTATCATGTGTGGGCAAGGCTTTTTGAGCTGGAGCGCTATTACTCCTGGATTATCGACCGTTTTCATATCTCCACGCGGGCGTATCAGATCAGCCATTACGGCAAAGACTACAGTTTTACCTGGCTTGAGCAGCGTTTAAAGCCTATCGGTTTCCACCTGGTTTTTTGTACTCGTTCCGCAGAGTCGTTTTCGGCAGCGAGGGCGGAGCGGTTGAAGGTTTCCGGCAAACCGGATCAATATGATGACCTGGATGTTTTCATTGAAGAGCAGAAGCTGCTGCGTCGCCTGGTGTCAGAATCGAGCTTGCCCACCCTGGAGGTAGATCTGTCCGATAACGATATCCCGCGCGCAGTCGAAAAAATTGCGGATTGGATGGAAGCGAACGGTGGGCTTTACGCCAGTTATTGAGCGCAGGAGGCTTCCGGTGGAAAAAATGGACAGGCGAAAAATCTTGTGTGTTCTTCTGTTAATGGAGGTGGTCCTGATGGCTTTTCCAGGCTGCGCGCGCAAACCCGTTTCAGATGAAACAGAATATACCACTCCAGATTGGTTCAAAGAGGCTATCCTCTACGAGATATTTGTGCGTAGTTTCCGCGATTCGAATGGCGACGGGGTCGGTGATATAAAAGGCGTAACCCAATCACTGGATTATCTGCAAAGCCTGGGCGTTACGGCAATCTGGCTGACGCCGATTTTTCCTTCGCCAAGCTATCACGGGTATGACGTGACAAATTATTTCAACATTCGCCCGGAATACGGCACAAAAGAAGACCTGGCGGAACTGGTGGAAGCAGCCCACCAGCGCGGCATGCGCATCCTTCTCGATTATGTGGCGAGTCACACTTCAAACCAGCACCCCTTTTTCACGGATGCATACGGGAACCCCGCTTCACCCTATTCCGAATATTATCTCTGGAAAGATGAGGAACAGCGTTCCTATCAATCTTATCAGGGTGGGCTTTCCATGCCGACCGTGAACCACGGGAGCGCTGCCGCCAACCAGTATTTCATCGATGTAGCCAAATACTGGATGGATTTGGATGGCGATGGCGATTTCAGCGATGGCATCGATGGCTGGCGTTGCGATTATGCCATTGGAACCCCTGAAGCCTTCTGGCGCGAGCTGCGGACTGCATTGAAGGCTGTTAACCCGGATGTGCTGCTGCTCGGTGAAGTGTGGGTGCGCGAACCATCTGGTCAGGTTGGATATTTCAAGGATGGCTTCGATGCCCAGTTCGATTTTCCGCTTTACTTTGCCCTGGGCGGCGATCCTGCTGTTCGAATGGATGGGTTAATCTCGGGCAATTCGGTGATTTCCCTGGCAACCGACCGCATCCAGACTGCCAGGGAGTTGTTCGATCCCAATTCCATCCTGGTGCGTTTTCTCTGCAATCACGATTTAGACCGGGCAGCCTCCGAGGTGGAAGGCGATCCCGCGCGCCTGCGCCTGGGTGCTTTGTTGGTGGCAGCCCTGGATGGTGTGCCGATGATTTACTACGGGGAAGAAATCGGTATGCAGGGGATGCGGGGGGTAGGTCCTTATTATGATGAATTTCGACGCGAACCGATGGAGTGGTCTGCCGATTTGAGCGGCGAAGGTATGACGAACTGGTTTAAGTTGGCTCAATACATCCAGCCCAATGACGGCATCTCGGTGGAAGAGCAGGACGATGACCCACAAAGCTTGCTCAATTTCTACCGGCAGGTGTATGCACTGCGTAAGGCTAACCCCGCTCTGCTGAGCGGAGAATACACCCAGTTGGAGCTTCTTCCAAAAAAATCCAACGTTTGGGCATTCTGGCGTTATTCCGAAGACCAGGTGATCCTGGCTGTATTTAACTTTAGCGATACAGAGGTAATGCTTCAACCTGATTTGAGCCAGGCACCGGGTAAGATTGGTGAAGAGGGTATCAACCTTCTGAACGGTGATATTTGGAGTGCAGCTCAAGCTGATATGCTGCTGCCCCCGGCTTCCGGCTTCCTGTTTAATTTCTCCCCCTAGAATTGTGAGATGAAAACGAAAAACAAGTGGGTTTGTGTCGTCGCCTTGCTGCTTGTTACCCTGGTGGCGCTGGGTGCACGTCTGTATGCGGTGAAGGAACTGCCCATCGATTACGATGAGGACGATTACCTGGGTGCCGGGCAGCGTTACCTGGCAGCTTTTCGCAGCGGAGACTGGCAGGCAGTAGTGAATTATGATTTTAATTACGAGCACCCCCCGCTGACCAAGTTGATTTACGCTTTGGTGCAGCTTCCTGTACCGGATGCGCCGCTTATCCCGGAAAAAGACCCTTCCACGCCGATTGCTGCATCTTTGCCTCAGCCGCAATTCACTTTTGCGCGCATCAGTTCCGTTGTCTTTGGCACCCTGCAAGCGGCTGCCCTGGCGTTGATTGATCCCCTGGCAGGGTTGATTCTGGCGCTCAATAACTGGCAGATCAAGTACACCAGCCAGATTATGCTCGAGCCACTGCCGGCATTGACCAGCTTATTAACCGTGCTGTGCTACACCCAATCAAAACGGCGCCGGGCAGGCTGGCTGTTTGCGTCTGCGGTCATGCTGGGGATTACTGCTGCGTCGAAATACGTCTACTGCATCGCTGGTCTGGCGGTGCTGGCGGACTGGCTGGCACATACTTTGGTTGGCATAAACAAAAAGAAATGGGCTGAGGTCGCCCGCAGCCTGCTGCCGATGGCTGCATGGGGGGGAGGTGCGCTGGTCGTATTCTATGCTTTTGACCCATATTTATGGGTGAACCCCTTTGAGCGTTTGTGGCAATCCCTTGCCTATCATGGCAGCTATGCGACCAGCCAGTATGTGCGTAACGCAGGGTATCCTTTCTGGCAGCCTTTAGTGTGGTTAACCAGTTCTCCTCCCTGGCATCCGGGTGCTTTTTGGGTTTCGCTGGAACTCCTTTATGCCGTCCTGGCGGTATTGGGTTTTAAAAATCTCTGGAAAACGCAGCGTGTTCAGGCGCTCTGGCTGATGATGGCACTGGTTTTTCTGCTGGTCTGGCAGACCAAATGGCCCCAATACATTCTGATTTTGACGGCGCCGTTTTCACTGGCGGCTGCGCAGGGTTTTCGCAATGGGGTTTACAAACCGGTTGCAGCGTGGTGCAGGCGGCAATGGGCGAACCTGCGCCACCCCCCGCAGCGGCAGGGCAGGCAATACAGGTCCTGGAAAGAGATGCGCAAGGCACTTCCCTGGCTGCTGCCGGGCTTGCTTGGTCTTCTGACCATCACCATTTTTCCGCTGGTTTTTCAGTTTGCCATGGCGCTGACAGATTACAGCAGCTCATCCATTTTTGACGGCATGCAAGGGGGAGTATGGCGCGAGGTCTGGCTTGGCTTGACCGGTCAGGTGAGCCCTGAACAGTCCATTCTTTACGGGCAGGATGCTGTGGCAGACAAGCGCGTTCATTTTGTAGGTTTCCGACTCCTGCGCGATGTCTTTGTCAATATGGGCAGTTCTGTTCTGCTTTTTGATTTTATCTGGACGGTATTGTCTGTGGGGACACAACTCGCTTTAGGTTTGGGGGTGGCATATCTACTTAACAAGAAAGGTTTGTTGTTCAAGGGGTGGTGGAGCGTTGTCTTCATTTTGCCCTGGGCAATCCCGGAGTTTGTGGGCGTGTTGATCTGGTCGCAGGTGCTTGACCCGCATTTCGGCTGGGCAGTAACGCTTACCAATCTCTCGCACCGTCCTGAATACGCTTCCGCAGCCTGGCAGCATAACCCTTCCCTGGCATTGTTTTATCTTCTGGCAGCCGGATTATGGTATGGGTTCCCTCTGATCTACGTGGCGGCTTCGGCGGGTTTGAAGGCTGTCCCGGAAGAAGTGGACGCCGCGGCTGCACTGGATGGCGCCGGTGGGTTTCAGTTGTTCCGGTATATCACCTTTCCGCTGCTGCTTCCGTTGCTGGCGCCTGTAATTATCTTACGCATGATTTATGCCTTCAACCAGTTCTATCTGTTTTTCATGATGCGGATGGAATACCCCATGCTGACGTTGTCCGTCATTTCCTTCAACATCTTTAATTACAGCCAGAGTTATGCCATCTCGGCAGCCATCAATATCCTGACGGTAATTTTGTTATTCGCCCTGATCCTGGTATTCAACCACCGTAGCCGGGCGGTTGAGGGGGTAACGTATGCATAGGCGCATCCGTCCCTGGAAACAGTTTTTCTACCAGCTTGTGCTGCTGGCGGTAGGGCTGTTCGTGCTCCTTCCGATGGCGGGTATGCTGCGGCTGGCTCTCGATGGATCCATCATCGTCGCTCCAACGGATTTCAGGCTGATACCCAAGGAGTTCACTTTATCCATATTCAAGCAGGTCTGGCTGCACCCTTCACAAAGCCTGACGTTTTTGCAACTTCTGAGCAACAGCTTATATGTCTCAACGGGGGCTGCTGTTCTCTCCATCCTGCTGGGGGCAACGATGGCATACGCTTTTGCCCGTTATCGTTTTCCGGGTAGAAAACAAGGCTTGCTTTTTCTTTTGCTGGGCACTTTATTGCCTCCGGTGGCTTTGATGACACCCCTTTTCATCCTCCTGACAGCACTCAAGCTTCGCACCTCCCTCTTCGGATTAATGCTGGTCTATACTTCGTTTACATTTCCTTTTTGTATCTGGAATATGCGCGCTGTTTTTCAGGCTGTTGCCAGAGAACTGGAAGAAAGTGCACTACTGGATGGCGCCACGCCCTGGATCAGTTTCTGGCGTATTCATCTGCCGCTGGCTTTACCCTCCATCCTGGCGACGGCATTGGTTGCGTTCCTGGCGGGATATTCTGAATTTGCCATTGGCTGGCTTTTTGTTCAGCGCAGCACGAATGTGACCCTGGCAATGGCAATGATCGCGGCATTTAACACCAGCGGCGTTTCCTGGAGTGCCATGTCCGCTATGGCTATTCTTATGAGTTTTCCGGTAGTGATGACCTTTCTTGTGCTCAAACAATACCTGATAGACCGGCTGTTGATTGCCGGTGATACGAATTAGAAAACGCGGCTGGGTTCAGATGGGCTCTGTTTCAAGCTGCTCAGCTTCCAGTTTCTCTATGATCTGCATCAGCGTGGATTTTCTCTCACGCAGCCGGCGTTTGTAATCCCAGTGCTCCGTTCCGACAATTTCGACTCGCAAATCGGAAAGGCAGCACCGCAGAACATCCAGCAGAAGCAATTGCTCGTTTGGTGTCAGGTGGATTGTTTTCATCGGGCACCTCCTTATACAACTCATTGAGACGCAACGTCAACCTGAAAACAGGCAAGTCTCAATAGAGGTTTTATCCCTGTATATTTAATATCGCGCAAAGAGGATTTATGGTCAAGACAAAGATGTTCTTACAACAGATCCCGGCTTTTCAGACCCTCAAACTGTATTATCCCAGCGGAGAAGCATGGCGGTGATGTTGTCTCTGCCGCCTTGCTGGTTGGCGGTGTCCACCATGACCCGGCAGGCATCCTGTAGATTCTCTTGCTCATCGATTAATGTATAGAGGCGAAAATCGCTGAGCATATCGGTCAGCCCGTCGCTGCAAAGCAACAGCTTTTCACCGGTTTCCATGCGGATGCGGTGCACCTCCGGCAGGGCTTCCCCTTCCATGCCGATATGGCGGTACAGCCGTCCGCGTGCAGGGTGTGTGGGGGCTTCTTCCGGGCTGACTTCACCTTGCTGGATGAGGAGCGCCACGATGGAATGGTCGCGGCTTAGCAGGTTGAGTGTCCGGTTGCGGTAATAATAGACGCGGCTGTCGCCGATATTCGCCAGGTAAACCGTGCCGCGCGGGTCTGTTACCCAGGCGAGTGCCAGTGTTGCCCCCATGCCAAGCAGACCAGGTTCCTGCATGGCATTATGGTTGACCAGGTCATTCACGTCTTGTATGGCTTTGCGAATCAGGGAAGTATAGTCAGCCGTCCCGGTTTGTTTTTGTGCTTCGCGTAATCCTTCCGAGAGGATTTTTGGCAGGTTTTCAACGACGATGCGTGAGGCAACCTCGCCGGACTGATGCCCGCCCATGCCATCTGAGACGATAAAGATCCCGTCGTTCAAACCCAGATAGAAGCTGTCCTCGTTGCCCTCGCGTACTCGCCCAACATCGCTGACGCAGGCTGCGCTCAACGGAAGTGAGGAAGCAGACCCATCCTGGCTGCTATTTTGAGATAAAGGTTTTGTTTCCATAAGACTGACTCGTTGTCCTGCTAACCGATAATAAGGTTAATTTTTAAAGGATAGAACGCCCATCGACTTGGATAAACTTGCCTTCGCATGGCATCCCGATCCAATTCCAAGATTTCGACAGAATAATATAACTATAGTATACAGAAAAAAACATTTTCGCACAGGGGTTTGAACGCAACAGCCAGACTCGCCAGACAGGCAGATAAATCCGAACCCAATCCAGGGCATATGGAATCGGTTGGGAGGCTGGTTTATGTCAGCCTTTATAGGGAGATGTTGCCGGTTTTGCAGAAAACTCTTAAGACTCAGCCCTTTTAATTTTCAGGGTGAGCTTGTTTTCACAGCCGCGAAGGATGCGCTGGATATTGTCCTTGTGTCGCACGAAAGCAAAAACGGTAAGCCCAGAAGCCAGGAGCACCCAGGCGCCGGGCTGATTGGAAATGGCTGTAAACAAGAACAGGCTGAGGACGAATACCAGGGAGCCCAACGAGACCATACGCGTGGTCAGTAGAATGAGAAAAAAGATAGCAAACCCGATTAAGGTTGGGACGGGAAAAAGGAAAAGAAAAATACCGGTCGTCGAAGCGATGCCTTTTCCGCCGCGGAAATTCAACAGCACGGGCAGGTCATGCCCAATTACCACACCCATTGCTGCCGCGGTCACACCCCATACACCGCCCAGCGAAGCCCCAATTTTAACTGCGATTAATCCTTTGAGCGCATCCAGAATAAAGACCGGTACACCATACTTCCAGCCCAAAATGCGGATGACGTTGGTTGCGCCGAGGTTCCCGCTGCCTGACTGACGGATATCGAGGTTCCCAAACCATTTTCCAAACAAGAAGGAAGGAGAAAAATTGCCGAGCAGGTATCCGATCAGGAATATTCCGAACAGGATGGATATAAAGACGATCATTTCGTTTGAGATTTGCATTGTGTATTCACCGGTAAATTTTTCTAAAAGATAAACT
The DNA here is from genome assembly GCA_964426355.1 of uncultured Anaerolineaceae bacterium. GTDB lineage: Bacteria > Chloroflexota > Anaerolineae > Anaerolineales > Anaerolineaceae > JAJFTV01. The sequence continues at coordinate 2,006 of CAYRRA010000099.1, read as the reverse complement.
CCATATACAAAACACAGAAAAAACAAAACAGTTCTGAACTTGATGATATCCTGAGTGGGTCGACTCTGCTTTCCTGCTAACTGGCGGGGGCAACATACGTGCCCAAACGTTCCGTGATATAGTTGAGTTGTTGCCGTCCCATTTGTTTATTCAGGAGGTTATGATGCCCCGGTTGATGCGTTGTCTGTATTGCGGTTTGCTGCAGGATGAGCCCAAAGGTGCGAAAGAATGCCTGCGCTGTGGTGGAGAACTGGCTTTTGAGTCGGAACCTCAGCCTGACAAAGGAGCGTCATATCTGCAAGCACAGATGGAGCTTGACCAGGTGAGCGCCCCTGCCGGGCAAATGGTCGACCGCCATCTTCTGGTTTCACTACGCTCGCCGCAGGATGTGCCGCCGGAGCAGGCAGCACCCACAAAAAGCGGACGCCCGCCGCTGAATTTTGCAGCGGTGTTGGATGTTTCCGGCTCGATGCACGGCGATAAATTGGAGCAGACCATAGAGGCGGTTCGCCAGGCGCTGCGATTTTTGCATGAAGGGGATGTGGTCTCGTTGGTGGTGTTTTCGGATCAGGAACGCTTGGTTTTGAAACCAACAGCGGTCAGCAGAGCGTCACTGGCAAAGGTGGAGTCTGCGTTGGGTGAGGTGCAAGCTGGCGGCATGACGGCGCTGTGCGGTGGGCTGGAGTTGGGCATACGCCAGGCGCTTGAGTATAAGCTGGAGACCAACCTGGTGCTGCTGCTCAGCGATGGGCAGGCTAACGTGGGCGAGACTGACCTGGAAAGGGTGGGAATGCGCGGCAGCGAGGCACGCACAAACGGGTTGGTGGTTTCCACCCTGGGGGTGGGGGCAGATTACAACGAAGCTCTGATGGCAGAAATTGCCGTCCAGGGGGGCGGGCGCTATTATCACATCCAATCGGCGCATCAAATCGTTCCTTACCTGATGGGCGAACTGGGTGAAGCTGCCGACCTGGCAGCCCGGGATGTGCGGATTTGCATCGATCTGCCGCAAGGCGCAGTCTTGATGCCGCTGTCGGCGGTCTATTCGGCGACGACGGCGGAGGGGAAAGCGACCATATCCATCGGCGATATCCCGCGTGACCTGGAGGTTGAAATTCCGCTGCGCCTGACGCTGTTTTCCGGCAAGCCCGGTGAACGCCTCAGCCTGGAGGGAACGGTGGAATATCTTTCGCCCGCGGGCAATCGGTTGGCGGCTGCGCTCAATCGCGTGACCGTCCGCTTTGTGAGCGTGGATACCTTTCTGCCTCACCAGGGCGTGGTTCTTCCGGTGGTGGAGCGCGTGGCTGCGCAGATGCGTGCAGCACAGGTTTTGAAATCCTCGCGGGCAATGGCGCGCGGCGTGAACGCTGAAGTAGAGCAGGCATCCCGCGAGGGGCAAAAATTGCGCGAGTATATGCAGCTCATGGGTGAAGAAAAAGCAGGCATGATGCTTAGGGAGATGGACAGCGATTTGTTTGCGCTTCGCAGTGCTTCACCGGCAGCCAAAAATGTGGTGGCGAACGCATTCCATCAAACACGCTCTATGCGCGACAGAAAAAAGTAATCTGACCTCATTTTGTAATCAGTTTTTCTCAACAACCTGCTTGTATGTGTGATCAGCGGAATTGGATAGGGCTGTCTCGAACAGGATAACATAATAGAACAAATATCCTGTTATAATGAACATAGAAAGCCATGTTCTCGCATTTACACACCCATTCCCATTTCTCTCTGCTGGCGGGAGTACCCGCACCTGCCGGGTTGGTGGAGCGTGCGGCGCAGTACAACATGCCGGCGCTGGCGCTCACCGATCATGACCGGCTGACCGGCGCGATTGAAGTCTATGATGCCTGCCGAGAAGCTGGCATTCAACCGATCCTCGGCATGGAAATCAACGTCTGCCTGGAGGGTGAGGGTTGCCCTGAAGCGCCAGCCAGCCTGGTGCTGCTTGCCTGCGATATGGATGGGTGGGGCAGCCTGTGCCGTTTGAGCAGTGTACTGCTGGC
>CAYRRA010000098.1:0-16633 GCA_964426355.1 uncultured Anaerolineaceae bacterium | reverse complement strand
CTCTTGATCCGCGCTTATATCAGTGAGCAAACTCATCCACTGTTGGCGCCTTTGGCACCCGAAATTGAGGATATGATCCGCGAATATGAGATTGCATCGAATGGCATGGTGAAGGGTGAGGTATTGGATCCGCTGACCGATCCTGAAATTGAGGCGGAAGCCAACCAGACCTACGGTATTCAGTCGAGCCCCTTCCAAATCACCGGGCGTTATGAGTCTTCGGTGATTAACTCGTATTTCGATATTCTTGTGCGTTACGGTGACCAATCGGTAACGCTGTCTTACAGTGATTTAATCCAGGTCGTACAGGGACAGAACAATATTGATGTAAGCCTTCGCAACCTGGAATATGACCTGACCAAAGCCATCAAGAAAGTTATGTATGGTTTTCAGAGCGTGGATGCCGTTCTGGCAGCCATGACTGAGCCGGTGAAATTAACTTTCTTTGTCACCGAAGACATGGTTCCGGAAGAATTACTGCCCAATATCGAGGTGGTAAAGCAAGCAGCCGCAAACATACAGGAAACATCCAATGGGAAACTGGTCTTTGAGGTGGTTGACCCGGATGCGGCGGACAGCCCAATCAGCCGGGATGAGATACTGAATGATTACGGTATTCAGCCTTTCGTAATTTCCATGTTCTCTCGTGATACCTTCTATATGCACCTGCTGTTGGAGACGACTGAAAAATCCCAGGTGATTTATCCGGTCGATGAAGGAATTAGCACAGCAAACGTGCATAGCCTGGTTGAATCGGCGTTAAAGCAAACATCGAGCGGGTTTTTGAAGGTGATTGGTTACTGGCACCAGGACCTGACTGCCACTGAAACCATGTTCGGGCAAACCATTCAACCCGTTTCCTCTTATAATTATCTCTCTAAATCATTGAGTTCAGAGTACACAGTGCAGCCGGTTGATCTTTCAGGGGGAAGCGTCCCCGCTGAAATTGATATCCTGGTGTTGATTGCGCCGAATGGCTTGGATAATGTCGAGCTATTTGCCATCGACCAGTTCTTGATGCGCGGCGGTTCACTCGTCATTGCAGCCAGTAATTACAAAGCAGAAATTGACCCGTATATGGGTGGTCTTACGCTAACCCCGGTAACAGATGGGATTAAGGACATGCTGGCGCATTATGGGATCAATGTTTCGGATGAGGTGGTGTTGGACTTAAACAACGAACCCTTCCCGGTAGCAGTGACGCGCGATGTATCGGGTTACCAGGTGCAAGAGATCCAATCAATCGATTATCCCTTCTATGTTGATGTTCGTTCAGAAAATATGAACCAGGAAAGCCCAATTGTCTCTAACCTGGTCGCTGTGACCATGAACTGGGCATCACCGGTTACATTGGATGAAGAAAAGAACACGGGTCGCGAGGCAGAGACGCTGCTGTATTCAAGCCCGAATTCCTGGACGCTGACGCAGCCTTACATACAACCCGATTTTCAAGCATACCCCGAATACGGATTCGAAGTGGGTGAGAATATGCAATCCTATCCTCTCGCAGTCTCAGTTCAGGGAACTTTTAATAGCTTCTTCATTAACAAGTCTTCACCTTTTGAGAAACAAACCGAAGAAGCCACTGGCTTGGAAACGGAAGCCCCTGCTGGTTTGGCTGAAAGTTATTACACTCGTATCGATCAATCGCCATCTACTGCAAGGATTGTGGTGTTTGGTAGTGCAACATTCATTGATGATTTTGTCATCAACCTTTCTTCACAGCTAAGCCGAGATCGGTATATCAACAGCCTTCAGATTTTCCAAAACGCTGTGGATTGGTCTGTCGAAGATGTCGATTTGCTGACGATCCGATCTCGCGGTTCCCAGACGCGCATCCTGAAGGAGATGACCGAAAAGGAAAGTAATTTCTGGGAGTTGTTGAACTATGGGGTAGCGTTGTTCTTGTTGGTCGGTATTTTTGCTGCATGGCAGTATGATAAACGGCATGAAAAACCACTCCAATTGATCCCCCAGTCAGAGATTGAAAAAGGAGGGACGAAATGAACCGGACACAACAAATCTTAACCGGGTTATTGGTCGTTCAAATCGTTGCGGCTGTGCTCGTCTTTATGCCGCAAAAAACTACAACGGTGAGCGAACCCCTGTTTGGTGAACTGACTGTCGAGCAGATTGAGACCCTGATGATTGAAGACAATCAAGGAAATTCTGTACAACTGGAACGGACAACAGATGGGTGGATTCTTAGCAATTCAGATGATTACCCTGCAAACGCAGAGACAATTGAAGCACTCCTGGAAAAAGTTGTCGCCATAAAAACCGGGCGGTTGATTGCCACGAGTGCAGAGAGTTATAAACGTCTACAGGTTGCAGAGGATGATTTTGCCCGCCGTGTTACTTTTACAACCCAGGACGGTGAGGAACACGTCTTATATGTCGGCTCTTTGGCTGGCTCAGGCGCAACTCATGTTCGCGCTGCAAATTTAAAGGAAGTGTACCTCACTGACGCTGTCACTTCTTATGATTTCATCAGCCAGGTGAAAGGCTGGATCAATGCGGTATATGTTGCTATACCGACCGAGAAGATGCAGCGGATGACCCTGGAGAACGCCTCAGGTACGTTAGATTTTGTTAATGTTGGGGTCCAGGAAGCGGAATGGGTAATGGACGGTCTTGCTGAAGATGAGGAGTTCAATCCGAACAACCTTACTTCCATGTTAACGCGCCTGACCAATTTGCAAATGTACCGACCGCTGGGCAAAACAGAATTACCCGAATATGGATTTGATGAACCCTTGGCGGTGGTTACCTTGAAATACCTGGATGACGCCGATGAAACCCAAACGCTTGTCCTGCGGGTCGGTGCGTTAACCGAGGATGGTTCATATTATTATGTCCATGCCTCGGTTTCAGAATATTATGTAGAGATTCCCAAGAGCAGTATGGGGGATTATGTTGAACGTTCGCGTGAGGTTTTTCTGGTCATCGAAGAAGCAGAGGACGATTAGCCAGATTGAGTAACTTTGTTTACTGCAAACCCCACTGTCGTCCTTGCTGAATGGAATAGTGCATAACGCGAGGGGTAGAGTAACAGGGCAGGTTCCAGGATGTTTTCCTTGTGAACCTGCCTTTTTATTTCTGCTTTTCTTGCCTTCATACTGCCTGGGAACCAGGTTGCCGGTTTCAGATGAGGACAGGCAAGGGTGGTGCGGGGGATTAAAAAGTTATTGCAAATTGCGGTTAAAATAATAGGAAATATCGTTTTTTTTAGTATCTATTTTTTGCGTTGAGCAGGAGTATACAGGATGGTCACGATCCTTGAAGTAGCTCGCAGAGCAGGGGTTTCCAGTGCTACGGTATCCCGAGTATTATCCGGTCATCCGCATGTGCGCCCGGAAGTGATTGAGCGGGTACTGAAAGCTGTTGGGGAATTGGAATACCGTCCCAGCCGGGTTGCGCGAAGTTTACGGGTGCAAAAATCAAGTATCATCGGATTAGTTATTTCCGATATTATGAACCCATTTTTCACTGCGGTGGTTCGTGCGGTAGAGGATGTGGCTTCACAACATGGTTATGCCATTTTTCTTTGTAATTCCGATGAAAATATCGAAAAAGAGGCACTCTATATCGATATCATGATGGCAGAACAGGTGGCAGGAGTATTAATCACCCCGACTCGCGAGCTTACCAGTCCTTGTAAACATCTTGTCAAAGCCGGGATTCCTTTTGTCGCATTTGATCGCCGTGTGCTGGATTACAGCGTTGATACGGTGTTGGCAGACAATGTTGCCGGGGCTTACCAGGCTGTGGAACATTTAATCCAATCAGGTCATCAGCGTATAGCAGCATTTCTTGCACCAGAGAATAAAACAACCGGGCGTGAACGATTGTACGGATACAAAAAAGCGTTGGAAACATACGGGATCGCTTTTGATGATCAACTGGTGTTTACAGGCGAGCCGCGCAAAGCTACCGGGCGTGAGCTGATAAAAGAAATGCTGGCGTTACCTCATCAACCTAGCGCCATTTTTTGCGGGAATAACCTGTTGACCGTTGGCGTTTTTGGGTATTTGCAGGAAATGGGTTTTAAGATACCAGAAGAGTATGCTTTGATTTCTTTTGATGACATGGAATGGTACACGATGACAAAACCCACCATCAGCGCTGTTCGGCAACCCGTTTATGAAATTGGAAAGCTTTCTGCTGAGATCCTTCTTAACCGGATTGCACAACCGGATACGGCTGTGCGCGAGGTGTTGATGGACACGGTCTTAATCCCGCGTGGGTCGACTGTGGGGGAATGACACAATGAGTGCTTTTGTTATTTTCTCTTCCTGGCTGTAAATCCTTTTTTGATGGGGGATCGCCATCTCCGCTGTAAAATGGATATGCTTTTGCGGTGTGTCTTTCGTTCCTATGGTTTTCTCTGCATTCCTATTTTAAAAAACCTTTAAAAAACGCTTGAAAACGATTACATTTTTGATACAATTAAAGTTGATTATGTGATCTATTGGATTTGACTTATGATGCCCGGTGGCATCTGGCAGAAGAGAGGTTTCCTTCTCAGCCATACATGACGGCGGAATGATACCCATTTTTCCCCGTTTTTGTGCGCAGGAAAAATGCCACTGCAAATTGAATCAATAAAGGGATCAAAAAGCGGAAAAGAGATGTCTCATGAAACGATATGCACTTGGTCTTGATTTCGGTACCGAATCTGCACGTGCTGTTCTGGTGGATGTTGAGACAGGTGAAATGGTCTCAACTGCGGTTCATGCCTATACACATGGCGTGATGGATGAATTTTTACCCGGCGGTGGAGAACGCCTGCCTCCTAATTGGGCGCTACAAGACCCCGCAGACTGGTTGGAATCTGCTCAAGTGATTGTGCATGCGGTGCTGAAAGAGAGTAACGCACCTGGGAAGGCGGTTGTAGGTCTTGGGATCGATTTTACTTCGTGCACAATTTTACCGGTGTGGCAAGATGGGACACCTTTATGCCAGTTGGCGGGTCTTGCCGGGTTGCCACACGCCTGGGCAAAGCTCTGGAAACATCATGGCGCGCAGCCGCAGGCGGAGCAAGTAACGCGCCTGGCAACGGAACGCGGCGAACCCTGGCTGGCACGCTATGGCGGGAAGATTTCTTCAGAGTGGCTGCTTCCTAAGGCACTTGAACTGCTGGAAGAGGCACCTGAATTGTATAACAAAGCAGCTTATATCATTGAAGGGGCAGATTGGGTAACATGGCAGTTGACCGGCTTGCAGGTACGGAATACCTGTTGTGCTGGCTACAAGGGGACATGGCATAAACAGGCGGGCTTCCCGGGCAAAGAATACCTGAGAGCGCTCAACCCTGAACTGGCAGACCTTTTTTCGCAAAAGGTGAATGGAGAGCTGCTGGCACCTGGGCAGAAGGTGGGTACGCTGAGCGCAGAATGGGCTGAGCGATTGGGTCTGACCACCGACTGTGCCGTCAGCGCAGCGATTATCGACGCCCACGCTGCTGCAATTGGCGGTGGGGTCAGCACAGCAGGTTGCATGTGTATGATCATGGGCACATCCACCTGTCACATGCTTATGTCAGCACAGGAAGTGCTCGTAGAAGGGATTTCCGGGGTGGTTGAGGATGGAATCGTGCCGGGTTTATTTGGCTATGAAGCCGGGCAAGCAGGTGTGGGTGATATTTTCGCCTGGGTTGTGGAAAACTATGTTCCAGCCCGGTACGAGGCTGAAGCGCATACCCGGGGTATCTCGCTGCATTTGCTGCTGTCAGAAAAAGCGGCTGCGTTTCGCGCCGGTCAGAGCGGGTTGTTAGCACTGGATTGGTGGAACGGCTGCCGAACACCCTTTGTGGATGCGGATTTGAGCGGACTGATTGTGGGGTATAACCTGCACACGCGCCCTGAAGAGGTGTACCGCGCGTTGATCGAAGCGACCGCATTTGGCACTCGCTTGATTGTGGAACTCTTCCGGGAAGGCGGGGTGGCGATTGACGCGTTTCGTGCGGGCGGTGGTTTGACCAAAAACGACCTGGTCATGCAAATTTACGCCGATGTACTCGGTCTGCCGATTGAAATTGCTGCCTCTCCTCAAGCTAGTGGATTGGGTGCTGCCATCTTGGGGGCGGTAGCCGGGGGCGTTTATGCCGATATCCATAGTGCAGTACAACACATGGTCGATCCGCCTGTAAAAAAGGTCATCCCTGACTCTGGAAATCATGCTATTTATAACGATGTATATGTGGAATACAAACGATTGGTTGCTCTGTTTGGCAGAAGCGTTGGCTCTGTCATGAAGAATGTTTTACAAATTCGGAATCGTCATCTGTCAAGTTCATTGGATTGAAAGGAAACACAAATGAAAAAATACATTTTTCCTGAATGGGTCGCTCCCCAACCCGTACCCGCTGATACTGCCATCCTGGTTGCCAGCGGCGATTTACGACTTTCGGCAAACCAGATGTGCTGGGCTGCACAGGCAGATATGGAGCAGAAACTCACCCAGGCTTTTGCCCGTGAAGGAATCACCATTCAACGCGGACATTCCTATGACCCGGTTGAAAAGCATGGTTTTATCTCAACACAACGCATGGGGATTGAGGTTTTCAAGGGAATCCACAAAGATGCTCCCATCATCGTCGCAGAAGCCGTCTGGCAGTATAGCTATCACGTCCTGGCAGGTTTACGTGACCATCGTGGACCCATCCTGACAGTGGCGAACTGGAGCGGTCAATGGCCCGGTCTGGTCGGGATGCTCAACTTGAACGCTTCTCTTACCAAGATGGGTGTTGAATACAGTACGATTTGGAGCGAAGATTTTACCGATGACTTCTTTCTGAACGCTATCCGCCAGTGGATCAAAACAGGGAAAATCGTTCATGATGTCAGCCATGTGCGTCCACTTGAACAGGCGAAACTACCCGAAGCCGAGGCTGAACTAGGTAAGGCACTCGCATTGCAGTTGAAGACCGAAAAAGCAGTCATGGGCATTTTCGATGAAGGCTGTATGGGGATGTACAATGCCATTTTCGATGATGAACTGCTGAACGCTTTGGGTGTTTACAAAGAGCGTTTGAGCCAATCGGCGTTGGTTGCTGAGATGCGGCGCGTTAAGGACGAAGAAGCCCAGGCGGCTTACCGATGGTTGAAAGATAAGGGGATGCAATTTGAGTTGGGGACAAACCCGGATACCGACTTAACGGAATGGCACATCCTGGAGCAAATGAAGATGTATATTGCAGCCGTGCGAATGGCGTATTTCTTCGGCTGCGATATCATCGGAATCCAATACCAGCAGGGATTAAAGGATATGGTGCCTGCCTCTGACCTGGTGGAAGGTTTGCTGAACAATGTAGAACGCCCGCCTGTATATCATTCACAAACCGGAGAAGAACTTTTTGCCGGTAAAGCGGTTGTGCATTTCAACGAAGTTGACGAGGGGGCTGGTCTGGATGCCCTGGTGACCAACCGGGTGTGGAGGGCTATGGGTTTTGACCCCGAGACCACGCTTCATGATATCCGCTACGGTGAGCATTACCGCGGCGATGGGGTGGATGATTTCGTTTGGGTTTTCGAGATTTCAGGGTCCGTGCCGCCTGCGCATCTTGAGGGCGGATATCAAGGAGCCGTCAGTAAGCAGCAAGACCGGATGTACTTCCCGTTGGGTGGGGGGACGCTCTCGGGTGTCTGCAAAAAAGGCGAACTGGTATGGAGCCGGGTGTTTATCATGAATGGGAAGTTGCACGTTGATATGGGCAGGGCGTCATCGATTGAACTGCCGGAAGAAGAAACATTGCGCCGTTTGAAAGCCACCAGCGAGCAGTGGCCCATCATGCATGGTGTGCTGCACGGTGTTTCGCGCGACCAGCTAATGGCGCGCCACCGTTCAAATCACCTTAATGTCGCTTATGCACCGTCTGGCGAGGCAGCAGACAGTGCCCTGGCTGCTAAGGCTGCCATGTTCGCTGAACTGGGAGTAGAGGTATACCTGTGCGGGGATGTCAAACTGTGATTTGAGGTGATGGATGATTAACCACAAGAGGCTGTCTACAAGAGGCAGCCTCATTTTTCCATCCAATTCGTGCTAATCCCAAATGGAATCATATCGGTTGGGAGAGCGCCAGTTGGATCGGTCGCGATCAACCGGGGTGACGATGACTTCAGGATGCTCCCAGACCGAACGTTTTTTCGGTTTGGTGGGGGGCGAGAATAGCAGGATGAGCATGATGCCTGCGATGAAACCACCAATATGCGCCCACCACGCCACGCCACCACTTTGGAAAGTGTTGGCTGCAATCTGGGCAGTACCATTCAGAAGTTGTGAGAAGAACCAGAAACCCAGGTAGAGCACAGCGGGAATCTGTATGATTTGAATGAAAAAGAAGATCGGCACCAGCGTGGCAACCCGCGCGCGGGGATACAAAATCAGGTATGCTCCCAGCACGGCGGCGATTGCACCACTGGCGCCAACGGTGGGTAACGATGAACCAGCGTTGGTCAGGATATGCAGTGCTGCAGCTGCCATTCCTCCCAAAAAGTAGAACAGCAGGTAACGCAGAGAACCCAACCGGTCTTCGATGTTGTCACCGAAGATATACAATGCAAGCATGTTGGATAACAAGTGCAGCCAGCTCCCATGCAGAAACATGGATGTGAAAATGGTGCCCCATTCTGTTGAAAGATTTTCGAGCAACCGGATGGGAACCATGCCAAATCTTTGTATCAGAATATTCAGACTGTCTGTTCCAAGCGAGACTTCAAACAGAAACACGAGTACATTGGCTGAAATTAACACCCAGTTCACCAATGGGAAACGGCGTATGGGTTGACTATCACGAAGAGGTATCATATTTTTCCAATCCTATCTGTCACTAAAACCTATCTTTTCACCTCAATAAGGTTTCATATTGAGACGGGGAAGTAGGTAATAATGCCTCATCCCGGATTTACGGTACTCACAAAACGATATACCATTTCATTTTTATTTTTACATTATCGAGATTGGAGCGAGATTAGAGGTTTGTAAAAAATTTGTTAGAACCCCGGATGAGGAGTGTATTCTCGGATTGATACGATGGTATCGAACTTGACAATCTGGACTCAACCTTCTTGGATATATGTCATAATATGACATATATATACTGTATCGTTTAATGTGTTCAGGACTGTGGAACAAATGCGGAGAAAATTGTGGCAAATACGGCTACCCGATTGATCAACCTGGTCATGCTGCTGCAGCGCAGACCCAACCAGAAAGCTTGTGATCTGGCAAATGAATTAGGTGTATCTGTGCGTACCTTGCATCGATATTTTGCGATGCTGGATGAGATGGGTATTCCAGTGTATTCAGAGCGAGGTCCTTACGGGGGCTTTTCATTGGTGCGTGGATATAAGATGCCGCCATTGGTTTTTAGCCCAGAAGAAGCTGCTGCGTTGCTCTTGGGTGTTAACCTGGTTGAGGAGATGTGGGGGAAACTTTACCGCGAAGCTGCCCGCAGTGCTTTAGCCAAGCTGGAGAATGTGCTGCCGGATGAGCAGCAGCTTGAAATCGCCTGGGCGAGACACACCCTTTATGCGACCGGTTTTCATCGCTCCGACCCGCAAACAGTAAGCCTGGCGTTGGAAAAAATCCGCAGTACCTGCCGCGAACATCGAAAGCTGCGCATCCGGTATCAAAGCAGTGGGAAACTGGAGACGAGTGACCGCATTGTTCATCCGTATGGTCTGGTCTATCGCTGGGGTTGGTGGTACCTGGTGGCTTTTTGTGAGCTGCGCAATGAAATGCGTTCTTTCCGGGTAGATCGTATTGTTGAGATACATCTGCTGGAACAGGTCTTTTTGCCTCAGGATGAATTTAACCTGAAATCTTTTTTGAATGAACAGCTCCCACAGCCAGAGGTTGAAATAACCATGCGCTTTTTACCAGAATTTGCGGGAGCAGCATTTGACAACCGCACAACCTGGAAGAAGATGGAAACCCGACCGGACGGTTCTGTTGTGGTGACTTACCTTTCACCGAGGCTTGAATGGGGGGTGAGCCTGGCAATGGGGTTTGGACCTATCGTTGAAATTATTGAACCGGTGGAGGCATGCCGGCTGATGGTCGATTGGGCACATGGCATATTGGAGCATTATCAAGATGAGTAAACAAATCGGAGGGAAAGATGGGAAAAATTGACTTACGTAAAGAATACCAACACATATTCCAGGCTTCTGCAAAAAAGGTAACCATTGTCGATGTTCCGAGCCTGCGATTTCTCATGATCGATGGGCTGATTGAGCCAGGAGCGTTGCCAGGTACTTCTCAGGCTTTTCAGCAGGCGATGGGGGCGCTGTTCAGCATGTCTTACACGCTAAAATTTGCTTCAAAGCTGCGCAAAGAAAACCCGGTCGATTACACAGTGATGGGCTTGGAAGCGCTTTGGTGGGTGGAGGAAGGTGTTTTCGATATCCGCAAGCCGGATAACTGGCATTGGACCGCGATGATTCTACAACCGGAACATATCACTGAGGAGATGTTTCAAGAAGCATTGCAACAGGTAGCAAAAAAGAAACCCAACCCGGCTTTACAATTATTGCACTTTGAGGTTTTTCATGAGGGTTTGAGTATGCAAACCCTTCACGTCGGTCCTTATTCGGATGAACCGAGAACCCTGGAAAAAATGGATTTGTTCGCTCAGGAAAACGGCTATATTTTCCGCGGGAAACATCATGAGATTTACCTGGGTGACCCTCGCAAAGCTGCACCGGAAAAGCTTAAAACGGTACTGCGCCAACCTATAGAAAAGCCGAGAGGAGCCTGATGACGAGCATTGAACCCATCCCTGGTTTTGACCATTTTACTACGCATCACTGTATCACCGGTTCGCTCCGACATATTTATGCGTATCATCGATACCCCGTGAGCGAAGAGATGCTGCTGGGGTCAGGTGCTGGTGTGGGCTTCATATACTGGCACATGCGCAGTTCCTTACCGTTTATCGGCGGCAGGGCTAATTTTGAACGCCCTGGTGTGGGAGGTCTGGAAAAAACATGCGGCAGGCGCACTGGTGTACAGGTTGAAACGTTTCGTACCGGCAGCGCGCGCAAAGCTTCAACCCGTCTGTTGGAGATGCTGGGTTCCAATCAACCGGTCATGCTGCTTTTAGACATGGGGTTCTTGCCTTATTTTGATTTTGGCGGGGAGGAATACCATTTTGGCGCGCACGCGGTGGTCGTGTGTGGTTACGACGAGAAGAGCGCTAAGGTGCTGATTGCTGACCGTGATGAGGCTTTGCATGAGGTGCCATTGGAGACGCTTGCGAAAGCAAGAGCTTCGAAATTTAAACCATTCCCACCAGGGCATGCCTGGTATGAATTTGATTTTTCTAAGGCACATTCTATTGAAGCTGATGAGGTTAAGAACGCCATCCGTGAATGCGCTCAAGGTATGCTGCAACCACCTATTTCCAACCTGGGTGGCAAAGGTATCCGTAAATGCGCTGAAAGTATCCTGAAATGGAGTTCAGTTTTGTCCGAAAAAGACCTGCGTGATACCTGTATCAATACTGCGATTATGATTGACGCGCGCGGAGGCACTGGAGGTGGTTTGTTCAGAAGCATGTATGCGCGCTTTTTAGAAGAAGCTGCTCCATTGCTGGACGATATTCAGTTGGGTCAATATGCTCAACGAATGCAGGGAATTGCTCAGCGTTGGGATGAACAAGCCGCTCTTTTTGAAAAGGCTTACACAGCAGAACAACCCGCGAGTATTTTGAGCCAGGTCTCGGAAAGCCTGTACTCGCTTGCTGATGAGGAAGAGAGTATTTGGGCGGGTCTATACGAGAGGGTGGCGTGAATAAAAGGATGTGGAGGATGACGGGCAATGGAACGTAAATTATGGATACCGAAAGTAACATTTTCCTGGCTGTTAGAGCCAGATGACCTGGGCGTGCGTTACCTTGCGATGAGAGACCTGTGCAATGAATCATTTTCGCCAGCAGAGCAGAATGCATCCAGGCAGGCTGCCCATACCAGTGGGCAAATCGCGCAGGTTTTAGACGCCATGGAACCGCAAGGCTACTGGTCTAAACCTGGTTCAGGCTACAACCCTAAGTATTATTCCAGCGTCTGGTCACTGGTTCTGCTGGCGCAGTTGGGGGCATCGGTACGAAACGATGAGCGCATTTTGCGGGCGTGCGAATACATGCTGGAGCATGGGTTAACCAAAAATGGGCAATTTACCTCCAGCGGAGCGCCATCTGGAACAATGGACTGCTTGCAGGGCAACCTTTGCCTGGCATTGCAGGACCTGGGGGTGGTGGATAACCGCCTTGATCTTGCGTTAGAGTGGATGGCGCGCAGCATCACAGGGGATGGGATCGCCCCACTGGAAGAGAAAAATGCCGGCTTGCGTTATTATGCGGGGAATTGCGGACCCCTCTTTGCCTGTGGTGCGAACATGAAAGAAGCCTGTGCCTGGGGGGCAGCCAAAGAGTTGCTGGCAATGAGCAAGATTCCAGAAGAACAGCGCACCGAACAGGTTAGAAAAGCGATTTCAATGGGTGTTGATTTTCTTTTCAGTTGTGATCCTGCGCGAGCAGAATACCCTTCACCGTGGACGGGCAAACCGAGTGGAAACTGGTGGAAGTTCGGGTTTCCGGTGTTTTATGTTACCGATTTGCTTCAGGTTGTTGAATCATTGGCAAGGCTGGGCTACGGAAGTGACCCCCGACTGCAAAATGCGCTCCAATTAATCATTGACAAACGAGATGAACAGGGGCGTTGGATGATGGAGTACAGCTATGAGGGAAAAACTTGGGGGTACTATGGCGAGAAAAGACAACCCAATAAATGGGTTACGCTTCGTGTTTTAAATGTGCTAAAACTGGCAGGAGTTGAGTATGGACGTGATTGATTACTTGTTAAACTCAAATGAACCCTGGACGCGTTACCGCACCTGGATCGATTTGTTAGATCGATCCGAAGATGACCCAATGACAGCCGCAGCAAGAAATGATATGCTGATGCACAGTTCGGTGAAGAAGTTGTTGGCAGAAGCGCAAAGATGGGGTGAGCCAACATTGAAACGCCATAATGATGCATCGCATCCCATCCACGTACTGGGTGTACTGGCAGATTTCGGAATGCGAAATGAGGATGAAGGCATTGCTGATGTGGTCGAACGAATCGTTTCTCGACAATCGGACGAAGGCGCATTTCAGACACTGCTATTTATTCCAAGTGCTTTTGGAGGCAATAACAAGGATACCTGGGCTTGGGTAGCTTGTGATGCACCTTTGCTGCTTCATGCTTTGATTTCATTTAGATTAGAGGATGACCCAAGTGTGAAAAAAGCACTTATCCACTTGATTAATCAGGTGGATGAGAACGGTTTTCGTTGCCGTGCGGCAACAGAATTGGGTCGTTTTCGGGGACCTGGCAAGCGTGATGACCCTTGCCCGATTGCTAATCTGTTTGCGTTGAAGGCTCTGTCTTTGATTCCGAGCAACGAGAATCTTCCGGCTGCGTCCCGGGCGGCAGAAATGTTATTAGATCATTGGGCAAGTGAATGGGGAAAGAAATATTACCTTTTTGGGGTTGGTAAAAAGTACCGGCGACTTAAATACCCATTCGTGTGGTATGACCTGTTGCATGTGATGGATGTACTCAGCCGTTTTCAATTTGTTCATTCCGATGAACGTTTTCATGAGATGGTGCGCGTTTTGGTAAGCATGGTTGATCCAACCGGTTATTATCGGGCTGGTTCCATCTATCAGTCCTGGAAAGAATGGTCATTTTCAGATAAGAAACAGGCATCCCCCTGGCTAACATTCCTGGTTTTACGCATTCAAAAGCGGATTGGGCAATTCACTCCAACTCAGCCCGAATAATCAGGTTGCCGCTTGTCTCCAGGTTGAACGGCTCTCCTGCCATGCTGCCAAATAAGTTAATTTTTGTAAACCCGGCTTCTTCCAACGCCTTTGTCATTGTTTGTGCAGTCCAGGGGAACAGATGGGTGCTCTCCACATGCTGTTCCCATTCTGGGCTTTCCTGGCGGTGTAAGGTGAGTATATGGAAGTGAATGCTCCCATCTGGCTCAAAGTCATAGAAGCGGATAAAAACCCACTCGCCGTCTTTTGAATGAAAGGACTGCGGTTCCATCCAACGTTGGCGGTTCTGGATCACGTTGTCAAAATTTCGGTTCTGGATTAACAAAAACCCACCCGATGCCAGGCATTCTCTAAAATCAGCCAGGGCTGCGTCCAGGTCTGACCTGCTAAGGATATGAGGAAGAGAATTACCCAGGCAGAGCAGGGCATCAAACCCACCGCTGAATTGGTTCTTCTTGACGTATTGGGAAATTTCTCCAAACCCCACGGCTTTGAAACATGAACTGACATTAAATGCAGCAGCATTTTCAAGTGCTTGTAAAATCATGGCTTTGTTGAGGTCTGTGCCATAAGCCTGGTAGCCGCGCTTTTTCAACTCGATTACGTGCATACCGGTACCGCAGGCAGTGTCCAAAACACTGATTTGACTGGGTTCTTTCCCCGGGCTTTCAAGCTGCGATACAATGAATGGCATTTCGTGGGCAAGCCGGTTCTGCCAGTTGACAAAACGGTCATAATTTTGACTGAGTGAATCGTACATGGTCGGTCTCCAAAATAGATGTGAAAATGCAACAGTATTGTGCTGAGGTGATTTTATCTCTTTCTTGCCGGGAGAGTATGGATCGGCAAACCCAGGAAGACGTCCGCTGCCTCACTTAGAGTCTCTGATAAGGTGGGGTGCGGGTGCACCGTCAGGGCGAGGTCATGTGCGACTGTGCCCATTTCAACTGCCAGTGCGCCTTCCGCAATCAGGTTTTCTGCACCGCGACCAACCAGCCCAACACCTAGCAAACGCTGTGTCTTCCGATCGAAGATCAATTTTGTCAGCCCATCCGGTGCATTCAGGGTCAGTGCCCGCCCGGAAGCCCGCCAGGGCAAACGGCTCACTTCCACATCCAAACCCTTTTGCTTTGCTTCGCTTTCTGTAAGACCACACCAGGCGATTTCCGGGTCGGTATAGACAATGGCAGGGATCACGCTGACATCATACGCCACTGGTTGACCGGCGATAACCTCGGCAGCAACTTTGCCTTCTGCAGTTGCTTTGTGTGCCAGCATGGGGTTGCCTGCCACATCCCCCACGGCAAAGATTTTGCTGTCGGTTGTGCGTCGTTGTTCATCGACGATGACAAAACCTCGCTCATCCAGTTGGACAGAGGTGTTTTCCAGCCCAATCTGGTCGCTGTTCGGATGCCTCCCGATGGAGATGAGTACGCGGTCGAAGGATTGTTGTAGCTCCGGGACTTCGCCTTCAAAAGTGACGTCAACCTTATCGCCATTCTCTTCCATGCTGGCGACTTTTGTTTTAAGATAGACCGCTTCAAACAGTTTTTGCACGCTTTTCATCAGTGGTCTGCTCAATTCGGGGTCTACACCGGGCAGGATGCTGTCCAGCATTTCTACCAGGGTCACCTTGCTCCCCAGCGAGGCATACACACTACCCAATTCCATGCCGATATACCCGGCGCCAATCACCAGCAGCTTTTCAGGGATGTCCACCAGGTCTAAAGCCCCGGTGGAATCCATGATGCGGCTGCCTGGGTGAATGGGGAACCCTTTCAGTTCGGCTGGACGGCTGCCGGTTGCGAGGATGGCATGTCTGAATTTGACGTAGCGAATATCCGCACCTTCAAGCCGAACTGATGTGGAGGAAGTGAATGTGGCTCGTCCGTGGATGACCTCGATCTCACGATGTTTTGCCAGCGTACCTAAACCGGATACCAGGCGGTCAACCACGCTGTCTTTCCAACCACGCAACTGGTCAAGGTTGATTTTTGGGGTCCCAAATGTGATCCCGTGCGATTGGGCTTCTTTTGCCCTTTGAATCAAAGCGCCGGTTTCCAGCAAAGCTTTGGAGGGGATACAACCCCGCAGCAGACAGGTCCCACCCAGGCGTTCGCCTTCTTCAATCAACACGACATCCAATCCCAGGTCGGCAGCGCGAAATGCAGCCGCATAACCACCCGGTCCACCCCCAATCACAGCGACCTGGGTCTCAAGTGTTTCTTCGCCCATTACCATAGATGCGTCCTTTCTACTAACCGTATTTTTTCTGTTGTTGACTATATCCAAAGCATCAATTTCTGCGGGTCTTCCAGCATTTTGATGATCGTGTTCATGAAGCGTGCGGCATCACCGCCATCCAAAACGCGATGGTCGAAGGTGAGGATCAGCGGCAGGATCAGGCGAGGCGTAATGTTCATCTGCCAGTCTTCATCTTTTTTCACAACAGGCTGCCAGGTGGCTTTCGCCATTCCTAAAATGGCAACTTGAGGGTAGTTGATAATCGGGCTGAAATGGGTGCCACCGAGCACGCCCGCGTTGGTGATGGTAAATGTGCCTCCCTGCAATTCCTCCAGGTTGTTCTGGTCATTGCGGGTTCGCTGGACCACATCGTTGAGCTCGTTTGAGATCTCCGCCAGGCTTTTCTGATTGGCATTTTTTATCACCGGAACAATGAGCCCGCGCTCAGTATCCACCGCGACGCCGATGTTGTAATAGCGCTTGAGGATGATTTCTTCTTTGCCGGTATCCAGGCTGGCGTTGAAGCGGGGGAATTGTTTGAGCGCAGCTACCACTGCT
>CAYRRA010000097.1:14838-16905 GCA_964426355.1 uncultured Anaerolineaceae bacterium | reverse complement strand
GAGAAATAGGTGAACCAGTCGAAGACATATTGATTGACCTCGCCAGGTGTAACCAACGTTTCCTCACGCAGCGAATTTCGGTAGCGTGCCCGCATGAAATCCTGGGTGAGCATGATACTCTTGCCATCCGGCTGAATTTCATAGAGTGTGGCGATAAAATCGGTATCGGGCACGTCCATTTCAACCCACATGGAAAGTTTGACATATCCGCTCACCTCGGTATCTGCTTCAAATGGGTCAGTGTGATAAACCAGCCCGTTGCCAAACAGGTTGAGGGCAGCAGTTTGATCGAGGAGATACTTCGGGTTCGGTTTAAGTTCCAGTTCACCGAAACGCGTGTCCAGGGGGTCATACACATAGCTGTCTGGCGTGCTTGCAGTGGCTTCATCTGTGGTCAGGCTGCCGGATTGGAATACGTCATTGGCGTGTCCATCCACCGAGCTAAGATAGTAACGGCGCGTTTCTTTACAAATTTCCTCCAGGCTGTCGGCATATTTCCATTCTTCGCTTCCCATCACGTAGTACGCCACCCGCTTTTTGAGGAACTCCGGCTTTTCGCAGTTCTTCATCGTCCAGTCGTACCACTGCTTGTGGAGTTTGTTCATATCTACCAGGCTGGCGTCATCAAAGCTCATGCCCCCGATCTCTTTCTTCGGTGTGCGCGTGCCAGCGTGATCCCACGGTCCGATCACCAGGAAATGGTTTTGGGTGACCTGCGGCTTGCCGTATTTCATGTGGCGCAGGTAAAACCCCATGGCGCCGTTCTGGTCGCCATCGTAATGACCGGTGATGGTCAGAATCGGTACGTCGATGCGGGCGTAGTCTTCTTCGGTTGGCAGGGCGGAATCCCAATAAGGACCGGGTTTGCAGTTTTTCATCCAGGTCTGGAAGTGTGTGCTTAAATTTCCGGAAATCTGATCGAGTTCCTTGAACGGGCGGTGATTTTTGTACATCTCGTAATAATTTTGTATCCAGAAACCAAACTCACCGAAAAGATTGGCGTTGGGTGTGGCGCCGCTGGTATAGGTCATCCATTGAATGAAGTAAGGTCCCAGGATGTTCTTTGGGAAGGGGAAATCCAGGCTGGGATAACCGGATGCCACCGGAACGATGGTGGAGAGATGCGGAGGAAATTCCTTCAAGGCTGCCCACTGGTCGTAACCGGCATAGGAACCACCCCACATGCTGATTTTTCCATTGCACCACGGCTGGCTGGCAAACCATTCTACCAGGTCGTGCCCGTCATGGGGTTCATTTACAACCGGCTCAAACTCTCCCTCAGAGTTGCCGCGTCCGCGCACGTCGACCAGTGCAAACACATAACCGTTTTTGGCAAAATAGGTTGCGCGCTCCTGGTAGGTATCGGCGACATAGGGGGTCAGCGTGAACACCAACGGAAGCGGTTCGGGCATTTCCTTTGGCATAAAAACGGTGGCGTTCAACCTGACACCGTCTCGCATGGGGATTTTTACACCCCACAGCATCTTAATCTTCACATTGGGGTCGGTCTTTTGTCCGCAGGGCAGGTCAACTGCTCCAGGAACCTGTTTTTCTTCATCTGACTTTGACATATAAGACTCCTTCCTTGTCTGTAGGATATTGGGGTAGCAAACGCCAGCAGGTACTTATTGGTAAATTTATGGAGATCGACAGGCAAATGAGCGATTGTGGTTCATCGGTTCTCAATTCAGCCAGAACAGGCTGTAAAAAAATACTTTGACAGTATACGTCTATTATAAACGTTCTATACCGATTTATTCAGGTTGAATAGAGATGAGTTGTTTAAATTCGTCAAGAATCCGGATCAATTGGGGGTCGGTTAAAGCTTTGCGTGCAGAACTCAAAAATTCTTGCGGGGTTTCCAACCCGCTGTGGATATAAGCACCTGCCTGGAAAGCCATCTCCAGCCGGTCAATCTGTCTGACAAGGCGTGCCTCTGCGGTCACGCTGTTTTCAAACTCCTGCCAGCAAGCAATATAGGCTTCGCCGCCGGGCAGGTCTTGTGTTGGTAGAGTTTCAACGGGCGGTGGTGCTTTGGTTTGCATGGCAGGCAGCTTATTTCTCTCC
>CAYRRA010000097.1:0-14738 GCA_964426355.1 uncultured Anaerolineaceae bacterium | reverse complement strand
AGTTTCAACGGGCGGTGGTGCTTTGGTTTGCATGGCAGGCAGCTTATTTCTCTCCGTATCGGGGGACTACCAGCAGGATGGGCGAACCCAGCAGCATGAGACCAGCGCTGATATAAAACGCCAGGCGCAGCCCCGCCTGGTCGCCAATGAAACCGATGAGCACAATCATGATGGATTGGATGATAAAGCCCAAAGCCATGTAGATGCCATTGGCGGTTGCGCGTGTTTCCTTGCAGCATTCCTGCACCAGCGCCATCATGACCGGCGTTAAAGAGATGGAAAAGAAACCCAATAGCAGCAAGATGGGGATTTGCAGCCAGCCTTTTGTAAAAAGGAAAATCAGCATAAAAACGGGAGAAGCCAACAGGGAGACCATCATCACACGCTTGCGCCCGATGCGGTCGCTGATGGGTCCAGAGAGCAGCGCACCAGCCACACCGGCAGCCTGTAGAACCGAGAGCGATGCACCGGCAAACCACAAGCTGGCGCCTTCATCGGTCAGGAAGGTGGGTAAATAAGTGGTGAGCGCACTGGACATGAAAGAACGCATGATGAGCAGTACAGTGAGCGGAAAGAGCAATGGCTTCATCTGCCGGGCTGCGTCGCGAATGGACAAACCATTGTTGTTGACAGGTGCCAATCCCTGTGCATTGCGCAGGCGGTAATACAGCATCACCGATGCCAGGATACCGCCGATCATTAACCAGGGGATGCCCTCCAGGGTGAGATACCCCAATGCAGTAACGATGACCACCGGACCCAGCACGCGCCCGATCTCGCCGCCAACCATCCAGAAACTCATTCCCAACCCGAGGCGTTTACCGGAGACATAGCCCACCATGACCGGACCTACGGCATGCAATGCCGCTGAACTGAAGCCGGCTAATGTGAGCAGCATGGCAATGAAGAGGTAACTCTTTGGAACGCCAATCAGGCTGGCAAGTATGCCGGTGATTGCCGGAGCAAGAATGACCATCCAGCGCAGATTCACCCGGTCCGCGATGTGACCGATGATTGGTTGAAAAAGCGATGGCAGTTGGGTAAAGATTGCCAGTGTTCCCGCCAATGTTTTTGTTAGCGAGAGGTTCTCAATCAGCACCGGTAATAAAGGGGCAACAAAAGCTGCATACGTATCGTGTGCCCCGTGTGCAACGCTGATGGTAATGACATCACCAGTCTGAAATTTATCTTCTGTATTGACTTCCTGTACTTCTCTTGCGGTAGCAGTTCCTTGGGCAAGATCCATTTCATTTGTTGTTGACATGTACGCCTCGGAAAAATATCTTTTGACCAGAGGGATTGTACCGCAAATTTCAGCCAACCCCGGAAAAATACGTAATTCTGGTGGCGGTAAAAGGCTTTGTTGGATAAAAAAGAGTGTTTTTCTTTGTGTATGTCAGTAAAAAAATCAGAGCGCAGAGGGGAAAATCCAGGTCAAATGGCGACTTTTGAATTATACTGGCTGACCTGGTTGCGCCCTTTCATTTTGGATGTGTACAATGCTTTGTCCACACAATCCAAAAGCTGGTCAATGGTCTCGAACTCATTGGAAAATTCGGCAACACCAATACTGGCGGTGATGTGGACGTCACCGGCATCGGTTGGTATCGCGGTGTCATGGATGGTGCAGCGCAATCGCTCGGCAAGGAAACATGCCTCCTCTGCGTGCGTTTCGGGAAGCGTAGCGATGAACTCTTCTCCGCCAAACCGGCATAGAATGTCAACGTTACGCATGTTCTCGCGAAAAATTTCTGCCAGTGTTTGCAGGACACGGTCACCTGCCAGGTGTCCGTAGGTGTCATTGACAAGCTTGAAATGGTCAATATCCAGCATGATGACGGAGAAGGGCGTGCCATAGCGCTGAAAGCGCATATATTCGTGCAAGGTTAGCGAATAGAAATGGCGGCGGTTGAACAGATTGGTGAGCGGGTCGGTGATGGCTAAGCGTTGGACTTCGGTGAAAAGACGCGTGTTTTCCAGCGCGATCGCAACCTGGTTGGCAAAAGCACTGGCAAGACGGGCGTGATCTTCGGTGAAGTACCCTTTTGTATGGCTGTCCAGCGTCAGCAGTCCGATGGTGCGGTCTTTAATGGTCAGCGGAACACCCAACCAGCCGTGGATACGGTTATGGGGTACATTCAAAAATCCGGGATAAATGGCTTGCACATCTTCAACAATCAACGGCTTTTGTGATAAAAAGACATCGGCGCCGGGGTTGATTCCCTGGATAGGGTGCTGCATACCGAGAATGCTGTCATATTCTTCAAAACCGCGCGACCCAACAACCTCGAGAAAATCGCCACGTTGTAGCTGTACGGTGGCGCTGTCATAGAACACCACCATCGCCATTTGTTCCAGGATACGCGAGATGGTCTCTTCTTGCTCCAATCCGATGCTGACGACTTGCGTGGCTTGATGCAGTGTTTCCAGTTCGCGGGCATGTTTTTCGGCAGTGATACGCAATTGGTTCGCTTCCTGGATGGATTCTTCCAACTGTTGGTTTTTTGAGATTAGATCTTCACGAATACGAATTTGCTCGGATATATCGCGCACGAAAATCAAATCGGCAAGCCTGTCTTCGTGTTCGGTCAGGCTGGCGTTAATTTCAACTTGCAGTTTACCATTCGCCTTATTGACAAAACCCAACTCATAACGCGAAGGCACATTTATGCCCTCAATCCGTTTGCTGAATCTGTCCATTGCAAGCGGGATATCATCCTTCCAGACGAAATTAATAAACGGTTTTTCCAGCACTTCCTCTTGTTCTCTGCCCAGCATCATTTGTAATTGAGGATTGGCGTATTTAATTACGTAATCCTGGAGGATGGCAATACCATCATAAGCGTGTTCGCAAACATTACGGTACTGATTTTCGCTGGCGAAGAGCGCTTCTTCAACCCTTTTTCGACGGGTGAACTCCCGCAAAATGAGCAGATAGCCGCCAGTTTTTTGGGGTTGCCAGAATAATTCAGTAGGGAGGAGTTCATAATAACTGGTGAAGGGCGCTGCTCCGCGGCTGATTTCAATGGTTTTGTTGCTCTTTAGCGCTTGTTCAGCTTCTGGCAGCAGAGATTGAATTGTTTTACCAATCGCTTCTTCTCCCTGTACTTCCAGTATTCTGCATGCGGCTGGGTTTAAGCTGTTGATGCGTTTGAAGTGATCCAAAACGATGACGCCATCGGGGATATTCTCGATGATCGCTTTCTGCGCAATTGGAACGATATCCAGCAGGCGATAATGCCTGACCGCCCAGACCAGGATCAAACCGGAGAGGATGAAAGAGAAGACAACCAGCGAGAGGTGTGGGAGGGGGTTGAGGTGAAGTATTTCGATGATACTGGCACCCCATGGGAACATCAATGCGGTCAAGATTGCAAAGGTCTGTCCGCGGTACAGGTGCGAGGTTTGAAATAAATTACGGATCAGCGCAAGCGTTGAGAGCATGAGAACCAGGTAAAAATAAACCACAATGCTCAAGTACAGCGGACCATAATCAAAACTGATTTCAGGGAAAGGTTCAACAATGAGTTGAAGATTCGCGCGCAGCAGATGATGTTGATGATCTGTCCAGATCAGGGTTTGAAAAAGGAAGGTGAGCACAAAAAAGACGATCCAGGTTGTCAGGTTGAGCCAACGCTCCTGGTGCGTATAAAACAATACGAATGCGAGCAGTGTAGGCGGGATGAGCAGAACACCCAGGTACTGCGCATTCGCCCAAAAAATTTTTTCCTCAAGACTGACGCTGGCAATCTCAAGAGCATAGCAAATTGTCCAAATGGTTACACCGCTGATAAAGATGATGAATGCACTGCGTGTACGCGAAGGGAAGCGCGTGCGCAATGCAAAAAAGATGATCATTAAAGAAATCAGAACGGAGATGAATAAGGTTATTGTGTACGGTAAGACTTGCCAGCTCATGATATAGGTTGGTAAACGGTATCCAATAAAATGAGAGAGTGATTAAGCGTGACTTGTACGGATGCGGTGAACGACAAATTTTCCAAAATCATGTCGTTGGATTTCAATGACTTTTAAGTTACCCGGTTCTGCTTCGGTGGTCACGTACTGTTGCAAATAAGGACCCAGTGGTCGAGTGATGACCAGCACAGCAGTGACCAGAAGGACGACCAGCGGAAGCCGGTAAAGCCGGGAACGGATATCCTTTTCGCTTCCCAGAAGCCCCAGCCAGGCGCTTAAACCGGCTAAAACGCCGGCTGTGGTAAAGTTTGTACCACAGTTGGCGTGATACGCCAGGCGGCTTTCACCCGATTGGAGGCGAGCCAGTGCTTCTTCCACGGCTTGCAGTATCGATTCGGTGGGTACATCTCCGATAATGCGGATGCCCTGTACGTCCGAGTGCCCGGCAAGGAATTGCTGTCTGTGTTTTTTTGCCAGAATGTGCAGCGTGGCGTGCTCCAGTGCATGGTTTCTACGGATTTGGATGATGGGCTGCTGATGGAGTAACGTTTTAAAAATGGACATCTTCTTTGCCTTTTCAGCGATGGCAGATAAAACATTGTGGTTATAGCTGCCATAACTACCTGTATCGGTTTATTCTACTATTATTCGACTGTTATATAATAAAAAATCCCAAAATAATAAGAAATTGTTAAGTGTTTGTAAATCTTTACTCTTTCATCAATGCCAAATCAAGCGCATCCCGTAAAGTACGAGCTTCTTGAATTTTTATCCCACTTGGGGGTGTTTCGGCAGCACGGCGCGATTGGCGTGGGATGATCGCAGTTTTAAACCCCAGTTTACTGGCTTCTCGCAGGCGCGGAAACATCTGGCTGACCCAGCGCAATTCACCGGAGAGTCCAATTTCACCAATCAGCACGGCATCCGCACGCACCGGCAGGTCGCGCATGGAGGATGCAATAGCAGCAGCCACTGCCAAATCAACGGCGGGTTCGTTGACGCGCATTCCGCCGACCACGTTGACGAAAATGTCTTGTTCGCCAAGGCGTATGCCAAGCCGCCGGGTAAGCACGGCGGTGATTAAAAGCAGGCGGTTGAAGTCGACGCCGTTGGGCGTGCGGCGCGGGTTACCCAATTGGGTTGGGCTGGTTAACCCTTGTACCTCCACAAGCAGTGGACGGGTACCTTCCATGGTGACAGCGATGGCGGAACCCGCAGCGGTTGCCATGCGTTCCGCCAGAAATGCCTCGGAAGGGTTGGTAATTTCCGCCATACCTCTGTCACGCATTTCAAAAACGCCCACTTCAGAGGTTGCCCCAAAACGATTTTTTACCGAACGCAGCAGGCGAAATGCCTGGAAACGGTCGCCTTCGAGATACAACACCGTGTCAACGATGTGTTCCAGGATGCGAGGACCGGCGATGACGCCTTCTTTGGTGACATGCCCGATGACGATGACTGCCAACCCGCTCGCTTTTGCCAGTTCGCGCAGACGAGAGGCGCACTCCCGCACCTGTGATACCGAACCGGCTGAGGATTCCATATCGGGCAGGTACACGGTCTGGATGGAATCGACAATTAGCAGCCCTGGTTGTAAACTGCGCACATGCTCCAGGATGGTATCCAGGTTGGTCTCGGTAACTAGCAGCAGGTCTTTGGGCATGTTTTGGTCTGCCTTTTGTCCTTCACCCAGCAAGCGCAGCGCACGCATTTTGATTTGCTTTTCCGATTCTTCACCGGAGACATACAACACAGTGTTCTTTTGTGCCATCTCCATGGCTACTTGCAGCAGCAGAGTGGATTTGCCAATCCCTGGGTCGCCGCCGACCAGGATGATGGAGCCTGGCACGACGCCGCCACCCAACACGCGCGCAAATTCACCGATCGAAACCGGCAGACGTTCTTCAGCGTCGCCCTGGATTTCATCCAGCCGCCTGGGTTGAGAAACTGCGCTCAACACACCCGCTTTGGCTTTTTTATCCTTCGCCGGTTCGGCAACGATTTCCTCGATCATGCTGTCCCACGCGCCGCAAGCCGGGCAGCGCCCCAACGCCCGGGGTGAAACGCGCCCACATTCCTGGCAGATATACTGGCTGTGTGTCTTTGACATACGCTTCCCTGTGTCCTGAAAGGTTGGTGTAAGTGTACCCTAAAACAAAACCACAGACAATCACCTCATGATGACCGTCTGTGGTTGTATCTTAATCCCCATTTTCCTTGTTGAAAGGAAAATGGCAGGCAAAGGAGATTACATTCCCATTCCTACCGCCACTTCATGGGCAGGCGGATTTTCTTTTTCTTCTGGCGAATGCCCATCCGATTCCCCGGCTGTATCCAGTACCAGGATGACCTCTTTCTCCTCATTCAGGTCAATGAGGATTTGGTCGCCATCTTTGAAGTCATGTGCCAGCAAGGCATCTGAAAGCCGGTCTTCCACGTGCTGCTGAATCACACGGCGCAGCGGGCGAGCACCCATCTCCGGGTTGAACCCTTCATCGGTGAATAGGTCACGAGCAGTGTCGCTGATGCGCAGCCTGATGTTATTCTCACGCAGCCGTTCCGCAACCTTGTTCATCTCAATGGTGACGATTTCGCGAATGTCGGCTTTGTTCAGCATTCTGAACACCAACACGGCATCCAAACGGTTAATGAACTCGGGTCGAAATACCCGTTTCAGTTCATCATTCAGCTTGCCGCTCATTTCTTCGTAGGCTTCCTGTTCCTCCAGCGTTTGATCGCGCTGCGGTTTAAAGCCCAGGGATGTCTGTCGTTTGATGACATCGGCGCCGATATTGGAGGTCATCACGATGATGGTGTTACGGAAGTCCACTTTGTGACCGCGTGCGTCAGAGAGATGCCCTTCTTCCATGATTTGCAAGAGCATATTGTGTGTCTCAGGATGCGCTTTTTCGATTTCATCGAACACCACAATGGAATACGGTCGGCGGCGGATGGCTTCAGTAAGCTGTCCGGCTTCATCGTAGCCGATGTATCCGGGAGGAGCCCCGACCAGGCGGCTGACGTTGTGACGTTCCATGAATTCGGACATATCCAACTGAATCAGCGCGTCTTCACTGCCGAAAAGGAAGCTGGCGAGCGCCTTGGTGAGCTCAGTCTTGCCCACACCCGTAGGACCCAGGAAGATGAACGAGCCAATCGGGCGGTGGGGGTCCTTTAGACCGGAACGCCCGCGCCGCACTGCTTTTGAGATGATCTCAATCGCTTTGTCCTGTCCGATGATGTGTGCTTTCAGCTCGTTTTCCATATTGAGCAAGCGCGAAGATTCTTCCTGGGCAAGCTGCATGACCGGGATGCCTGTCCACATATTGACCACTTCGGCGATATCGTCCACAGTGACCACCGGGCTGGTATCGCGGTCCCAGATCGTGCGCAGCCGTTCCAACTCGTCCTCGAGCTCTTTTTGGCGTGCCTGCAGGTCTTCTGCGTCGTCCATGCGGCTGTCTTCCAGCGCAAGGTTGCGCATCTGACGCACCTTACGCAGGTCTTGCATGATGCGCTTCGTTTCCTGCGCGGTTTTGCTTTTGTACATGCGCACCCGCGATGCGGATTCATCGATCAGGTCGATGGCTTTGTCCGGCAGGAAACGGTCTGAAACGTAGCGCTCCGACAACCGGACGGCTGAAGCCAACGCTTCATCCGAAATGTTCAAGCGATGATGCTCCTCATAGGCTTTACGAATGCCCTTCAGGATTTCCAGGGCTTCTTCAGCGGAGGGTTCATCAACGGTGATGGGCTGAAAACGGCGCTCGAGGGCAGCATCGCTTTCGATATGTTTGCGGTATTCTTCAAGCGTCGTGGCGCCAATGACCTGCAATTCGCCGCGTGAAAGTGCGGGTTTGAGGATGTTCGCCGCGTCTACCGAAGAGCCGGCTGACCCGGCGCCCACCAGCATGTGCACTTCATCAATGAAAAGGATTGCGCCCGATGTTTTCAGCTCGTCAATGACCCGCTTTAAACGCTCTTCAAACTGACCGCGATACATGGTGCCGGCAACGAGCGAACCCACATCGAGCTGCAGAAGCCGTTTGTTGAGCAGCGGTCCGGGCACATCGCCTTCGATGATGCGCTGTGCCAATCCTTCCACGATGGCGGTCTTCCCCACGCCGGGTTCACCGATTAGAGCCGGGTTATTCTTGGTGCGGCGGGCTAAAATCTGGATGACGCGCTCAATTTCCATCTGCCGTCCAATGACGGGGTCCAGTTTTCCTTCTTCTGCCAGATTGGTCAAATCAACCGCAAGCTGTTCTACCAATGCAGTTTTTGAAGCATCTTTTTCAGATTGCTGTCTGCGCTGTTGAGGTTCACGTGATTTTGGAAGGGTTGGAGGCGTGCTGCCTTCTTCCATAACTCTGCGGGTTTGGCGGCGGATTTGTTCTGGCGTAACGCCTAATTTTCGGAACATTTCCTTCGCTAGCCCCTCCTCAGAACGAACCAATGCCAGGAGCAGATGCTCGGTGCCGATGTAATGATGGTTCATCCTGCGGGCTTCTTCGATTGCAAACTCCAACACCTGTTGCAAACCCGACGAGAGGTCAATTTTGTCATCTGTGGTATCCCCACGTTCGCTAACGCGTTCAAGCATTTCGCGGACGCGTTCTGGTTCCAATCCAAGTTCACGCAGTACTTTGCCAGCCACACCGCCATCTTCCTGAACCAACGCCATGAGAAGATGTTCCGTGCCGATCTGGTTTTGGCGCATCAGTTCTGCTTCTTGATGTGCGAGGCTCAGAACCTGGCGTGCCCGCTGCGTAAAACGTTCCATTCCAGCCAATTAAACTACCTCCTTAGTTTCAAAAACCAACCCAAGTCTATCATGTTCGCTTTGATGTTGAATGGGTAAACGACAAGAGAAAAAAGCCTTACCTTTAAAACCGGATGTGTTTCTGCTTTTCCTCATCAAATCAAATAGTTTTCCTGATTTGATTCTACCAAAGATTAGGCATGTATGCGAGATGGGTTCTTTGATTTTATCTAAGATTTGTATAAGAATTTTCGCAAAAACTGTTTCATCTTGCTTGATTATGCTCTCAGGTAGCGCGTGGGAAGCAATGTTTCCCGGACACCCCCGCCAGTTTTCTCCACCCAGTAGGCATTCGCTTGCGAGCGCGAACTGACCACCCCGGCGAGATTGGTATCAATATAATGCAGCGCTGCGCCATCATCCAGAGCGTAACCTGGTTGTATGTTGCCTTCCTTAATCAGTTGTTGCAGGGAGGGGCGCCGTTTTTCTTCGCCATCATAATGCGGACAGCAGCTACCCCAGGCAGTTCATGGCTGTCAGCTTGCCTGGCACCGAATCGGTGACGCCTTGCTCGAATCAGCAAATTGCGCCGGCGCTGATGCCTGCCAGCACTACCCCGGCTTCCCATGCTGTGCGTAAATAGTGATCCAGGCGCCATTCCTGCCAGAGAGCGAGCATACAACGGGTATTGCCGCCGCCCATGGCAATGATTTGTTTCATTGTACGGGTCTCCTTTTTCCTTTTGCAAGGCAGTAATCGCTGTAGTTTCCCAGGTATTCGTGATTAGAACCCTGTTCAATCTCCACCACGCGTTCCACAACGCGGTCCAAGAAGTAACGGTCGTGCGAAATCACCAGCAGCGAACCCTCGAAATCCTCCAGTGCACCCTCCAGCACTTCGATGGAGGCAATATCCAGGTTGTTGGTGGGTTCGTCTAACAGCAGCAGGTTGGGCTGTACCAGCATGAGCAGTGCCAGTTGCAGACGGCTGCGCTCTCCGCCTGAAAGATTGCTCACTGGTCCGCGCGCCTGTTCATAGGTAAACAGAAACCGCAGTAAAAACGCCACAGCACTTTCTTCGGTGAAACGACCTGCTTTGCGCACATTTTCGATCAGCGACCGCTGCGGATCGAGTGTTTCATGCTGCTGGGCGTAATATCCCACACGGATGCTCGGTCCGATTTTAATCTCACCCGTGCTGGGGGTTTCCTGCCCCAGAATCATGCGGAACAGAAGCGACTTTCCGGCGCCATTGGGTCCCACCAACCCGACGCGTTCCCCACGCCAGAGCAGCAAATCCAACCCGGTCAGAACAGCTTTTTCGTGGGTAAAGACCTTACTCAGGTCGTTAATTTCGAGCACTTTTTCACCACTGCGGGCGCTTTTCAACTCCAGGCGCATAGCGCGCCGTTCATAGGGTTTATCGATGCGCTCAATATTCTCCAGGCGCTTGAGAATATTCATGCCGCGTTTGGAGAATTTTTCGTTATCAAATACTTTTCCCCAGGTGAGCAGGCGATTTGCTGCCTGTTCGAGCCGGTGAATTTCCTTCTGCTGCACCTGGAAAAGCTGCTGCTGGCGCAGGCGTTGAGCTTCCTTCTCAAAGCTGTATTCGGAGTAATTCCCGTTGAAAAACGTTAATAAACCGTTCTCCAGTTCGGCAATTTCGTCCACAACCAGGTCGAGCAGAAAGCGGTCGTGTGAGACCAGAACCACGGCACCATTGTAGGCGCGAATGACCTTTTCCAGGCGGGCTTTGCCCTCCATGTCGAGGTGATTGTCTGGTTCATCCAGCAGAATCAAATCGGGTTTGGTAATCAACAGGCGTGCCAACCCAACCAGTTTCTTCTGCCCGCCGCTGAGCACCGAGATCGGGAGGCAAAAATCATTTTCATCGAAACCCAGGTCAATCAATGTGGAGCGCACCAGCCCATCGTAGCCAGGTCCTCCCAGCCGGGTGTACTCCTCCAGAAGTACACTTTGCTTTTCCAGCGTGCGAGTAAGCCGTTTTTCATCCATGTAAACCTGCGGGTCTGCCAGTGCAGCCTCGATATGGTTTAAGTCCAATTCAAGCTGATTCAACCTCTGTGAGGCAGCGTGTGCCTCTTGCCAGACGCTTTTCTGTGCATCCAACAGTGGTTCTTGCGCCAGGTACCCGATGGTCAGCCCCTTGCGGCGCACAACGCTGCCGCGGTCGCAGACCAGTCTCCCTTCAATGATCTTGAGAAGTGTACTTTTGCCACAACCATTCGGACCCACCAAGCCAACCGTACGGTCATCATGGATCTGCCAGGAAAGGTTTTCAAAGACCGGTTCAGCCCCGAACCCGATCGTGATGTTTTCGATTTGAATCGTAATCATTGCTATTAACTTTCGTGATTATCTACAAGGTATTGAGTTTATCACAAGATAAGTCTATTGGCAGGGTCACATTTCGTTCAACAAGGCAAACGTATCTCTTTTTTGCAAATATTAATTTTTAAGCGGTTGCCCTATTTCGTTCAATATGCTGCATGTCCCCATCAACTTGTTGGTCACCGGACAATATGCATAGACTTTTTCAAAACGGATCAAAACATGGATACTGTACATCATCTGGTCGTAATTTGCCGAGATGATGCGATAGGGTTGATAGAGGTAGTCGTGGATGGTGTTCGCCCACCCCCATCCCTTTTGAATACTCATCTCGGCAGGGAACTGATCACCATCTTGAATTTGTTGGAGGAATTGAATGGTATTATCCGCTGTTGCCACTGCCTGGCGCATGGCTTTCTGGCTCAGCGAGTCGCTGACCACGCCTATGCCAAAAAAAGCGATCAGCCACAGCAGTACAGGGATCCAGCGCTGTATCCCCCGGGTTGACCTGCTATCTTCAATAAGCGAACCGGTTAACAGGCGAATCAGCAAGCCGGCAAGCAACCCAAATACCACCATGATGATCAGCATCATGGTGTTGCGGGTAATCACGCCATAATCCAGGTTGTAATTCAGGATGGTTTGTAGCTGCGGGTCCAATTTACCCGCAAGCCACTGCATTCCCGGGAATGAGACCAGTAAGGAAGTGTAGTTTAATGCTGCCGCCGCGATTGCCCAGGTGATGATATTCGCCAGTACCGATTCGATTAACCCCGAAAGCCACCCTGCCAGCAGTCCAACCAGGGTGCAAATCAGCAAACCGGGCAGCAATTTTGCCAGCGGGTACATGCCATGCGAGCTAAAGAGTGCGATGCTTTCTATACCCCAATTTCCAAGCGCAAAACCCATCCCAGCCAAGACACCACTGAGCAGGTTGTATTTCATCAATTCCTTGCGCATCGCATCACCTTCATGGTCTTATACTCATCAATTCGTTTTGCAGTTTAAATAACCCGGGTAACCAGCAGTTTCTAAATGGTTCATTGTTTCTAAGATACAGCCGGTTACCCTGGCTTTAGTGTATTGCGGGGTTCGTCTGACGTTATGCAAACTCTATCCCGGCAAAACGGCTTTGAGGACGCGCATAAAGTTCCATCCCATGATTTTTTCGATTTCTTCTGGTGAAAAACCAATGGCAAGCAGCTCTTGTGTAAGCAGTGCGATGCCGCTGTAATCGATCGGTGCTGAGATCGTGCCATCGCAGTCGCCGCCCAGAGCCACATGGTCGATGCCGACCAGGTCGGCGGTGTAGCGCATGGCGCGGGCAGTGGCTTTGAGGCTGTTCTCACCCACAGCCTGGTCGAACATAGCAATGCCGATAACGCCGCCGGTTCGGGCGATGCCGCGCACATGCTCATCGGAGAGATTGCGCACATTGTCGCAGGTGCCGCGCACACCGGTGTGAGAGGCAACAATCGGAGCTGTTGTCATCTCCAGTACTTCATCGATGATACGCGGTGACGAATGCGCCATATCGAGCAGCATGTGCAGTTCCTGGGTTCTTTTAACCACAGCGCGACCGAATTCAGTCAAGCCACCTTTTTCCAGACCATGTGCCGAGCCGCCTGCTTCATTATCGAAGAAGTGCGTGAGCCCAATCATGCGGAAGCCTGCCTGATACGCCAGGTCGACGTTTTCCAACTTCCCTTCCAGGGCATGCACGCCTTCCATATCGACAAACCCGCCAATGACTTTCTCGCCTTTCTGACGGCGCTCGAGGAATTTAGCCAGGTCAGTCTGATTGTGAACCAGCATCAACGTTCCACCGGAACGTTCGGCAAACCGTTCTAATTTTTTAGCCTGGTACAGCGCACGCTGCATCAAGCTGCTCCATGTGTGCAGGGGCCAGCCCGATAAAAAAGCCAGCAAGGTGATATTGTCAGCTTCTTTGCCGGAGTTACTTTCAAAATTTTGCCCTTTCGGGCTTTTGGTGACCACACCGAAAACCTGGAAAGCGTAATTGCCATCCAACATGCGGGGGATATCTACCTGACCAATCTTGTTGCGTTTCAACAGGTCACGCCTCCACATTAATGGGTCTGCGTGCAGGTCTGCGATTAGCAGTTTGTTGTGCAGCGCTTCCACTTCTTCTGGTACATGATACGGCGGTGGTTGAATAACTTTATTTTGTCCCTTTTCAACCACGCCGGGAACGATGTTGATTGCTGCAATGTAAAGAGCTGCCAGTATCGCCAGCACGATGAAAACGGGAAGCAGCCAGCCTGTGGTTGCCATCAGGACAGATACGGTGCAAAATTGGATGATCATTTGATATTCTCCTGTTGTCGTTTATGGAATCATCTCATCTAATTTTAACCCTGAACAGTTTATGGCGAGGGTGAAAAAAGGATGATTCGTCTTGTTGATGAAATCAGACACCTTCTTTGAGCGTTAAAGAAGGTGTCTTGACAGAAGGAGACCCCGCCAGCGGCGATGCATTTTGGGTGGGCGGGGATAGATGGTGTTGACTATGCTTCTGCAGCGCTTTCGCCTGCGATCCAGCCAAAGGTCAGCGCGCGCCCGTGGCTTAACCCATGAACATCGATGGGATAATCGTTGGCGAAGAAATCACCGGAAGCATTACCTGCTGCATAAAGACCAGGAATGGGCTTGCCATCGGTATCGAGCACCTGTAACTTTGGCGTAACCCGCAAGCCATCTACTGTTACCAGTATCCCGGTGCCAACTTTAGCAGCGCCAAAAGGAGCCTGGACAATGGAGGTTAGTTTTTGTGGGTCTTTTCCGAAATCTTCATCCGACCCTAATTCAACAAGTTCGTTATATCGCTGGACTGTAGCCAGGAAGGTTTCTTTGGGTACATCCATGATTTCAGCCAGCTCTTCAAGCGTATCCGCTTCAACGATGACACCCTTTTCTTTGTACCCTGCATAGCTTCCCTCTGTCCAGAATGGGGGTCGCATGGCTTCGCAGACGGTTCCGCGCAGTTTCATCGCATCTTCTTCCCATTTGCCATCCCAGACAGCCCATTTCATGCTGGTGGGCTGCATGATATCCTGGTTGGCAGTGTAACCGAAAGGTGCATCTTCGTTTGCATAGCGTTCACCGAGGATATTGACGTATAACCAGGGTTGGCGGGCAAGTGTCATGTGCATGCCGCCCACACCGGGGATATGACCATCCCACAACATCGGACAGCCGGTATCCTGCCGGGCAGCGCCGACCCACATTGCCATGATGATGCCATCACCTGTGTTGCTTTGTTCTGCATATTGGTTGTTGACGACCTTAAGGGCGCGTGGGGCATATTTTTCAAGCATTTCCTTGTTGCTGCCGTAGCCGCCGGTGCAGATAATTACAGCTTTGGCTGCGTCGATCTGGATGTATCCTTCGGCGTTCTTTCCGATCACTGCGGTTACCTTGCCGTCGGTGCGAACCAGTTGAACTGCCGGAGTTTCATAGAGGATCTCAACACCCAGGGCTTTTACATTTTTCTCTAACATTGGGATCAGGCTGCCCTGTCTCGCCGGGGTGAATTGCACAGAAGTAGAGAATTCTTTGTAGGGCCAGTGTTCTTTGGTATCTGTATCGAGCACGTAGCCTAAGCCTTCTACGTCCGCCATGTCCAGGAGACGATCCATCACACGACCGCTCTCATTTGCCCATAATGCAACCAGCTTGGGGTT
>CAYRRA010000096.1:0-16907 GCA_964426355.1 uncultured Anaerolineaceae bacterium | reverse complement strand
ATAACCCGATGCCATGGTTACTTTCTTGAATATCAGAAAACCCTCAATGCTGCCGGTAGTAATGCGGAAACCATAGTCCAGGCAGAAAACTGCCGCAAAAACTGCCGCTGCGCCCAAAAAGAGCTCGCTCTCAAAACCCGACTTTCGCACAAAAGAAAGAAAGATCAAAATGAGCCCCACGATGAACGCAGCTCCCATCGAAAAATTCAGCAAGCCATCATATAAGAGGCTGGCGAGCATCGCTCTGGGTTGAACCACCTGCCCCTGATCGATATAAGGAACCAGTGGAAGACCCACATCGTAAGAAATACCGCTGATTTTTATTTCCAGTAGATTTTCAGGTTCAAGCTCATTGAGCAGCGGAACGACAAGCAGGCTGTTCCAGATATTGGCGGTGGGTTGTTTCATGTCACCCACCCGGTAAATTTCCTGGTGGTTCAGAAATACCTGAACAGCATTACCGGAAACACGCCTTAGCACCAGGGTGTTACCGTTTATTTCAGGAAAGCGGTATTGCAGTGTAACTGCGGGTTGTTCTTGCAGAGGTACCAGGTAAGGCAAGTTGACCGGTATCGCCTCGCCCTGTTGATCCATCACCTGCCAGCCATCTTCCAGGATGAACCCGGAGGGAAACAGGGGAATCATTAACAATGCAAAAAAACCAGCGAATAACCCTATTGCTATGAGAATAAATACAATTGTTTTACCTTTTCCAAACATCTATTCTAATTATCGCTGATTTTTTATGATTTTAACCACAGTTGACAAAAATGAAAGGATAACAAAGAGATTGCCTCGCGGGATGTTTTCGTAGGAGAACCCACATACGCAGTAGACCCACATAGGCGGGTAAATCCACCTATGTGGATAAATCCACCTTTGTGGATAAATCCCCTCAGCTAACAGACAGCGCCGGAATAATCCGGCTGCCCCTCACCCTGAAGGTGCAGCCCCGCAGGGGGCGCAATTTTGCAGCCAGAATGATTTATCCTTCAACGGAGGAGGATGCATACCGCTGGGAAATAAAACTCTTGATTTATGGGTCTGGATGAAAGGAGGCTGCCTTTTCAGACAGCCTCATAACTCCTACTAAAACAGTACAGCTTAGAATTTCAAATACGCCTCATCCATACCCATTTTTACTGCTTCCTGAATGCGGTTTATGTTGACCCCGGTTAATCGGGAACCAGTTCGCTAGATAAATCTGGCACTCTGTGTGAATCCTTAACCAACCCATGCACATGCAAAATTTCACTGGCAATGCGACTGCCTGGTTCGCCAAGAAACTCCTGGTATATCGTCTGAATTGCAGGATTGTGATGCGCCATGCGAATTTCCTGGTTACGATCCAGGTGATAGAGCCCACGCAACCGCTGTTCAATGATTTCATCGCGGTGATCAGTATATGGCTGCCCGCCACCGTTGACACATCCACCAGGGCAAGCCATGATTTCGATAATATCGTAATATGCTTCACGACGCTCGATTTTTTCGAGGATTTTCCTCGCATTTCCAAGCCCCGAAACTGCCGCAACCTTTACCTCGCGGTCACCGACCATCACGGTCGCTTCACGGATTCCTTTAAGACCGCGAATTTCCATAAAGTTCACATCCAGCAATTCCCGACCGGTCATCTTTTCATAAACTGTTCGCAATGCAGCTTCAAGAACCCCGCCAGTACCGCCGAAAATGATCCCAGCTCCAGAGGATTGTCCCAAGGGATTATCAAACTCCTCTTCTCGCATGTGACGTAAATCAATTGAGCCTTCCTTGAGCATTTTTGCAAGCTCTCTGGTGGTAATGACATAATCAACGTCGCGAATACCGTATGTTTCCTCTTCGGGCAATGATGCTTCATACTTCTTTGCGATACATGGCATCACCGAGACAGTGACAATATCCTCAGGCTTGTACCCCATTTTCTTTGCATAATACGTTTTTATCACTGCTCCGGTCATCTGTTGGGGGGATTTACAGGAGGACGCCATGTAGTGAAGATTTGGGAAATGATAATTGAGAAAATTGATCCAACCCGGGCAACAAGAGGTAAGTATCGGCAGTTTTTCATTTCCGGTTAGGCGTTCAATGATTTCCTTGCTTTCCTCAATAACCGTGAGGTCTGCCCCAAAGGTTGTATCAAAAATCGCATCGAAACCCAATCTGCGCATTCCCGCAACCAGTTTACCTGTAATGGGTTGCCCTGGAGGAAAACCAAACTCCTCTCCGATAGCTACACGAACAGCAGGCGCAACCTGAACAATCACTTTTTTGGCTGGGTTGAACAACGCCTCCCAGGTTTCCATTATGTAGCCAACACCGGTTAATGCGGCTGTTGGGCAAACTGACACACACTGTCCACAATAGGTACAGGGAGATTCAACCAATGGTTTCATCTCGGCTGGACCTACCACAGTATGGAAACCACGCCCGAACGCAGTTAATGCCCCAACTGTTTGCACCTCATTACACATCGTTTCGCAGCGGCGACACATGATACATTTGTTGGGATCTCGAACTAACGCGACGCTAGATGTATCCATGCTGTGGGTCGACCGCTCGCCTTTATACCTTTGTACAGTAATACCAAACTCACACACCAGTCTTTGCAGTTCACAATCTGTCGATTTAGGACATGTCAAACAGTCGAATGGATGGTTTGAGATGATCAACTCCAGGTTCTTACGGCGCGAAGAAAGCACACGCTTTGAATTCGTAACCACCTTC
The DNA here is from genome assembly GCA_964426355.1 of uncultured Anaerolineaceae bacterium. Lineage (GTDB taxonomy): Bacteria > Chloroflexota > Anaerolineae > Anaerolineales > Anaerolineaceae > JAJFTV01. Next base: position 14,183 of record CAYRRA010000096.1, on the reverse strand, counting down.
ATGCCTTCTGCTACCGGGGTTGCGCAGGAAGGCGCAAGGTTTCGTCTCCCTTCAACTTCTACAACACATATTCTACATGAGGCTACAGAGTTGACATAATTTGCTTTTTCCACATTAAGATAACAAAGCGTGGGGATATCGATATTGAGTTTTTTTGCTGCCTCTAAAATAGTGGTTCCTTCTGGAACACTCACTTGCATACCATCGATTGTCAGGTTAATCATGATTTCTCCTTATTTCCTCGTGATGGCTGAGAATTTGCAGCGAGTGATGCAAACGCCGCATTTGATACAGACAGATTGATCGATGACATGCACCTGTTTTGCCGATCCGCTGATGGCATTCACCGGACAGCCACGCATGCACGCTGTACAACCAATACACTTTTCCGGAAGAATCTCGTACCTCAATAGGTTTTGACAGACACCCGCTTTACAGCGTTTTTCCCTTACATGCTCCAGGTATTCATCCATGAAATATTTCAAGGTTGAAAGCACAGGGTTTGGCGCTGTTTGCCCCAAGCCACACAGTGATGTATCGATGATCGTTTCAGCGAGGCTCTTCAATTCTTCGATATCTTTTTCGGTCCCATTTCCATCGGTGATTGCAGTGAGAATCTCCAGCATACGTTTATTCCCGATACGGCATGGTGCACAGCGACCACAAGATTCCTCTACAATAAACTCCATGTAGAAACGTGCCAGGTTCACCATGCAATCTTGATCGCTCATAATAATCATGCCGCCAGAACCCATCATCGACCCGATACTCGTCAGCGATTCATAATCAATTGGCGTATCCAAAAACTGTTCGGGGATACAGCCGCCTGAAGGTCCACCTGTCTGCGCGGCTTTGAATTTCCCACCCCCTTTAATCCCACCCCCCACATCAAAGATGATTTCGCGAAGGGTTGTCCCCATCGGTACTTCAACGAGACCCACATTGTTGACTTTGCCCGCCAGCGCAAAAACCTTCGTTCCTTTGGAAGTTTCTGTGCCTATTTTATTGAACCAATCAGCACCGCGTTGGTAAATCACCGGGACATTTGCGAGTGTTTCAACATTGTTGACAATCGATGGTGTAGCCCATAAGCCACTTTGAGCTGGAAATGGCGGTTTGGTACCCGGTTCGCCGCGTTTTCCTTCAATCGAATGGATCAAAGCAGTTTCCTCACCACAAACGAAGGCACCTGCACCGAGGCGGATGGAGATATCAAAACAAAAATCGGTCCCGAGGATATTTTTCCCCAAAAAACCTTCTTCGCGTGCCTGTCTAAGCGCTATTTGTAACCTTTTTACAGCCAGCGGATATTCTGCGCGTATGTAAACATAACCTTGCTGTGCCCCAATCGCGTAGGCTGCAATCGCCATGCCTTCGATAACGCTATGAGAGTCACCTTCCATAATCGACCGATCCATAAACGCACCGGGGTCGCCTTCATCTGCATTGCAAATGACAAACTTCTCTTCGTTTGCGCTCTGTCTTGCAAACCTCCACTTTCTCCCGGTTAAGAAACCCGCCCCGCCCCGTCCACGAAGACCTGATTTCTCCATTTCAGAAATAACTTCTTCAGGGGTCATTTCAGTGATAACCTTTGCTAATGACTGATAACCGCCTGATGCCAGGTAATCCTGGATGTCTTCCGGGTTTAGCAGCCCGCAGTTGCGAAGAGCAATCCTCTGTTGGAGTTTGTAGAAATCAATATCTTTTGCATTTTCGCAGCGCTGTTTCGTTTTTGGGTCTTCGTACAACATACGGGGTACCACCCGACCATGAATGATATGCTCTTCAAAGATTTCAGCCACGTCTTCCGGTGTCACATGGACGTAAAAAACTCCTTCCGGATAGACCTCCATAACAGGACCTTTTTCACAAAAACCGAAGCAGCCCGATATGGTTGCCTGCACGCGGTCACCAACACCGTGAATTTGGATCAAACGCTGAAATTCTTCCAGGATTTTCTGACTCTGTGACGCCTGGCAACCCGTGCCACCGCAAATGAGAATCAACTTAGCATTTTCGTTTGAATCAATACCTCTACGGAGATCCAGACGTTCTCTATTGATCTGAAAAACGTCCATCAATTGATCTTTTGATTTGATTTCAGACATTGGAAATCTCCATTTCTTTTGTGTTTTCTTCAACCAGGTATTGTTCGATGATGTCATGAACGTCGCTGACCTTGACCTTTCCAAACACCCTTTGATTGATTGTCACCACTGGAGCTAACCCACAAGCGCCAATACAGCGCAAGCTCTCGATGGAGAATTTACCGTCCTTTGATACCTCACCGGATTTAATCCCTAAAATCCTTTCGAATTCCTTCAGGACTTTCTCGGCGCCGTTGACATAACATGCGGTGCCCATACAGACATTAATTTGGATTTTCCCTTTCGGGGTTGTCGTGAAAAAGTTGTAAAAACTGATCACCCCAGATACTTCTGCGTGAGAAATATTGTAACGACGCGCAATATACACCTGTACCTTCTCCGGTAAATAGCCGAAAATCTGTTGGGCATGATGGAGTGTTAAGATCAGCGTATCTTTCCGGCGCGGATTGTTCCGATCTAAATTGAGATCAGCAATATACCGATCAAGCTCTGAGAATTCACGGCTGCGATTTTTCTCACAGCAAGTTTGAGTGATGGGAGTATTCATCATTGTGCCTCCAGGTTGCGTATGAATGAAGTAGATGGGGTATTCTGTGTTGGTTTATCATGTTTTTGAAATGACCTCGAAAACGGGTTTGGGCGAGTCGCATCAGCGAAAAAACCTTTGGTTGAAATTTCCACTGGCTGCGATAATTGCGTTTTTTGAAAAAAGAGCACCTTTTCTACCAGAAGGGGCAATTCCTCCTCATCGTGCGTAATCAAGAGAAGGGTACTGCCAGGGCAGGTTTCAAGGATGAATTGAACGATGGTTCTTTTGGAGCTGACATCGATGGATTGAAAAGGCTCATCCATAATCACGAAATCAGGTCTTCCCAATAAACCACGGATCAGGGCGACTTTTTGCTTCATGCCGCCAGAAATCTGATAAGGGTAATGTTTAATATATGGGTTCAATCCACATACCTCCAGCCATTGTGAATAGAGCCGCCTGGTATCATGGCTGATCTTTTTCTTCCTGGCAGTAAATGGGAGCCAGATATTTTCTTCAACAGTAAGAAACGGGAACAGGCGAGGTTCCTGGAAAATCGTTTCAGGGCATGAACCAAACCAATCCATTTGCCCGCCATCGGCTATCTCCAAACCGGTAAAGATGCGGACCAGGGTGGTTTTTCCTGCACCTGATGGTGCAAAGATGCCGATCCGTTCACCTTGAAAAACCTCTATCGATAAGCCGTCGATCACGGTTTCGGTTCCGTATTTTTTTGTGAGCCCGGAAATCCGGAAAATCAACTCGGAGCGCATTTTTTTACCCTGGGTGAAAGTATTTACGGAAATAGACTGAAAAGAATACTGAACGAAGTGCCTGGATGATTAAAGAGAAAACCAGTAAAACCAACAGATAAAAGAAGACGGCTTTCATATCCAGGTGGATACGGGCTGTATTGAGTAAAAAACCCAAACCATCCTGTGAACCAATAAACTCTCCAAGCACAACCACTTTAATCGCAAGGCTTACGCCAAGATTGATATTACTTTGAAGGTTGGGTATCAATGCGGGAAAGTAAACCAGGCGGTAGACCATCCACTTACTGACGTGTTGAGAACGAAGATATTCTTCTTGCCGAATATCTCTTGAAAATAATCCATTGTAAGTATTGACTGCAAGTGTCGGTAAAACCAGGATTGCGACCAGCAAAATCGGAGCAGTATGACCGATGCCACAAACCAGCAGGAATATCACCCCTAAAATTACCCCCGGCAAGATTTGAAGAGCGGTCATCGCTGAATTGAGTTGTCCCCCCCAACCCCTCAAAAATGCCAACCACCCCAGAAATGTGCCAATGATCCACGCAAGGCAAAAGCCTATCAAAACGCGGTAAAGAGTGACGGTTAGGTGATGGAAGAATTGATCTGGGATCAATTCACCCAGGTTCGCCCAAATATCAAATGGTGATGGAACGATATAGGCTGGCACAAAGATGGATGCGATCATCCAACCAGCCATAATCAGACCCAGCCCAATCAATTCATTTTTCAGGGTTGAGAAAGAACTTTGCATCGTTTTCATCGAGAGGCTTTCCAATTGCCTGATAATAGGTATCGATCCGGTCTTGCATTTCACTACCGGTGAATAACTGATATTGCGTGCGATGAATCGCGTTAAGGAGAACTTCCGCCGGGACTTGAAAATCATCTTTAACCATCTCAACCGCGGTTTCTGGTTCATTGTTGATTAGTTCAATCGCAGCAAATATGGCATCGTTGAATGCTTCGATCTCAACCTCATGACCTTTAGCCCAATCTGGGTTAACCAAGACGCCAATTTGTGGATATCCTTCATCACCGGGGTGGCAATAATTCCACAGGTCGGAGAGACTGAAAGAGATGTGAACGTCAGGATTATTCTCCAGCAGCGATGGGTAGGGTTCGGGTAGGAGTACCGATGTGGCTTCACCCTCTTTTAGCAGCGCAGTAGAGGTTTCGAATGGCGCATAAACTGGCAGTATATCCACACCCCATTGCAGTCCTTCACATTCTGCCAAATGCTGCGAAACTTCTTCAATCGGTGACCCTGAGAACGGTACATACACTTGCGTTCCTTTAATGTCGGAGAAACGATTTGTTACATTTCCAGTGGTCACAAGGTACGACAGCCCACTGACATAAGTGGATTGGATTTGAATCGGAATTCCATTCCGATAAAGGCTAAGTCCTACTGAAAGACCCCCGACTAGCATTGAAATTTCACCACGCATAAAAAGTGTGTTTGCCTGTTCCTGGCTGGTGAAAAGAGTGAGTTGTGCCTGGTCGATTTCTTTTGCAGCAAGAATGATGGGTATGGAAGTGGTAGAGGCAGGTGCATAGATCACCCAGCCTGGTTGTGCCATTCCAGTTTCCAGGGCTGCGTTCTGAGTATCGCCTTGTTGTACCGGGCTGTCGGGAAATTCTGAAGTCAGCCCCGCACACCCAGCTATACAGAAGATGAACCACGCAAGGAGGATGTGCATCAGATATTTGGGTTTCATCATCATAGCCATCTCGTATACTAAAAGAACTTCTGGACAACCATGAGGAATAAATCGCTCTCAGTAATGATTCCTGTTAATTTTTTGTCGGCATCCAAAACGGGCAAACAATGAATTTTGTTTTCCAGCATCAAACGAGCAGCCTCAATCACCTGCGCATTCGGTGAAACCGTGATGATGGATTGGCTCATGATTTTTTCTACAGGCTGAGTTAAAACCCGTAGAGAGAGTTCCTGTTTGTTGCGCGATGCCAGCCGCGATGGGTCACTGCTCATCAAGTCGGTGCGGGTGATCAGACCAACCAGGTTTCCATCATCAACAACTGGCAGCGAGCGAATGCGTTTGGTACCCATCAACCGGTGAGCTTCCAAGAGACTGGTATCCTTCTCGATCGTAACGACATCATCGGTCATATACCTGTTTACTGGAAGTTGTGTCTTAAGAGACGGGTATTCCTCGATGATGAAACGCAAAAGATCGGAATTCGTCAAAATGCCGACCATCTTTTCGTTCTCCATCACCGGAAGTGCCGTGATTTTATTCTCCAGCATGATGCGGGCAGCTTTTGGAATGGGCGCAGTTGAGAGGATCATTATTGGGTTGGTGGTCATTACATCGCTAACGGTTTCTTCGTTTAACGGCACACTCTCATGCCAGGAATTTTTATCTAACAGCGATAAATCCAGACGCAACAGCCCACGCCGTGTGGTGATTCCAACCAATTTGTCATTTTCCACAACCGGCAGTACCCTGATTTTGTGCTGATCCACCAACTGCCTGGCAGAAGTCAGAGAAGTACCGGGGGAAACAGTGATAACAGGGTTTGTCATCCAAAATTTTACGATTCCATTGATCATACTGATACCTCACTATTACAGAATTTGGATAATGCGCCTGGTAACCGCCCAGAGATTGCTCAAAAACGATTGCCAGATTCGCTTTACCTGGGGCGGAAACCAGAACCGGTATCCACCTTAGGTCAATTTCATAGCAGCACAGTGAGTATAGGAGAATAGGCAAGTTATCACATCAGCAGAATAACGGAATCTGGCAGTCTCAGAAGGAATGATATTTTCCTCCACAAAGGATGTGAGACCATGTCAATGTAAAATACGAGGTGTTTCTCATCATTTATAAGGAGAAACACCTCAGCGTTAAAGATGGCTCGTCTGATGACAAAATGCTATGGTTATTGGTGATGAATATACATCAGAAAAAAGTCTGTAACAAAACTACACACCCCCTGGATTCGTCCTGTTAATCATCCACCGGGCTCACAATACCGGCACGCATTGCATAGATTACCGCCTGTGTCCGGCTTGAAACCTCCAGTTTGGCGAGGATGTGACTGACATGAGAGTGTACCGTTGTGGCACTGACGACCATGAATTTGGCAATTTCGTGATTGGTATATCCTTTTGCCATCAATTTCAACACGCTGAGTTCGCGCTCGGTTAACTTTTTTATCAACCCTTCTTGCTCTTCACCGCCGTGCATTTGCTTAATGAGCTGTTGAACTGCGATAGGGTGCAGGCAGGCATCACCGCGGGCAACCTGGCGAACAGCCTGTACCAGTTCCGGTTCTGTTGCATCTTTGAGAATATAACCAATTGCACCCGCATTTAACGCTGGCGTAACCGCCTCGTATGAACTCATACCAGAAAAAATGATCACATTCGTTTCTGGTGAAATTTTTCTGATTTGTCGAGTTGCTTCTACACCATCCATACCTGGCATGACAAGATTCATCAATATCACTTTCGGTTGAAGCTGTTTGGCGAGTTCTACCGCTTTTTCACCATTATTTGCTACACCAACCAATTCAATATCTTCATGGTTTTTAAACATCGCTACCAGCCCACTTAAAACAACCGGATAATCATCTACGATTAAAAGGGTGATCTTTTGATCCATCCATACCTCGATTAATATTTCCACACCTATTGTACTGTTAATTCATTTATTTGGGTTTTTTCTTTTCCAAAAGTATCGAGAGCGGTTATGTTCACGTCTGCCGGATACTCTCAAGGATGTTTGAATTTTTGACCCGTGAAAAGTCCTTTTTATTTCGCCCCTAAAGAATCTTATAAAAACATGCCCCAAGAAGCTTGGGGAAGCTTATCCCTTTGCAGGATGAATTTGATTGGTTATATAGATCTCGCTGCAAGAAATTACCTGAACCCTCACATCTGGTTCTGTTAAAATCACAAATAATTAAAAAATAAAGGCTGCTTGTTGACTAAAGCAGCCCTTTTTCATCTGCACCAATTTTTTATGAGCCGGTGCGGCGTGGGTCAAAAGCATCCCGTACCCCATCGCCAAAGAAGTTAAAACCGAGTACAACGGAAAGTACGGCGAAGCCAGGGAAGGTAGTCAACCACCAGTTGTAGAACTTATAACGCCCGGCGGAAATCATTGCGCCCCATTCGGCTGTTGGCGGAACAGCACCAAGACCGATGAAGCTCAGTGCAGCAATGTTTAAAATCGCACTACCGGCATCAAGAGATGCTTTTACCAGGATGGGAGCGAAAGCATTGGGCAAAATATGGGAGAAAAGAATACGGTACCTCTTAACCCCTACGACCATTGCGGCAGTCACGTATTCATTGTTCTTCACACTCAATACCTGACCACGCATTAAGCGAGCATACTCGGGCCACCATACCAGGATCATGGCAATTAACACATTTCGGATACTGGGTCCTAACACTGCAGCAATAGCCAGTGCCAGCACAATCGATGGGAATGCAAGCGTAATATCCGCAAAACGCATCACGATCAAATCAAAGACACCGCCGACATAACCGGCTACAGCACCCAGGATGGAGCCTACAGTCATCGCAAAAAAAATGACAACCAAGCCGATAGGTAGGGATATTCTTGCCCCGTAAAGTACCCGGCTGAAGACATCCCGTCCGAGTTCATCCGTTCCGAAAAAATGTTCGGCAGAAGGTGGCTGCAATCGATCGGTAACATTTTGTTCATAAGGCGAATAAGGGGAAATGACGCTAGCAAAAATAGCAATCAGAGCCCAGAATATGATGATGCTGAAGCCTCCCATCGCCATCCCATTTTGCAACAGGGAACGAATTCGCCTGGTCCACGGGTCTTCGTATTTTACTTGTTTTTGAATAAAGGGTAATTTTTTTTCTTCTGACATGGCTAAGTCTCTCGTATGCGAGGATCAATTACGGCGTACATGACATCCACAAATAAATTGACAAACATGTACAGGATTGCAATGATCAGTGTAGTGCCCATCAAGGATGGATAATCAAGATTAGAAGAAGATTGCACTGCGTACCTGCCGATACCGGGCCAGGCAAAAATCGTCTCCGTCATAATAGCACCGCTCATCAATCCAGCAAATGCCAATCCAAGGATCGTGATCAAAGGAATTAGAGCATTTCGCAGCGCATGGCGTACAATCACCACGTATTCAGATAAGCCCTTTGACCGGGCAGTGCGGACATAATCCGATGACAAAGTCTCAAGCAGTGATGAACGCGTGATCCTTGCCATTAGCGCCAGGGTGAACCATCCCAATATGATGGAAGGTAGAACCAGGTGGGATAACGAACTCCAGAAAGCTTGCATATCGTGGGCAAGTAGTGAGTCAACGAGAAAAAAGCCAGTGACGGTATCGGGAGCAGCTAACCGTGAATCAATTCTGCCGACACCTGGTGCCCATTGAAGCTTGTAATAAAAAACATATAAAACCAGGAGACCTGACCAGAATGGCGGCATCGATGCGCCAATCAAGGCAAACACCCTGGTGAAGTGATCAATGAATGAGCCGGACTTAATGGCTGAAATAATTCCCAGAGGTAAGCCAAGCAACATGGCAAAAATAAACGAGCCAATGGCAAGTTCAATAGTAGCGGGGATATGCTGTTTCAGGTCTTCGATTACAGGGTTTTTTGTTTTAAAAGAAGTTCCAAGGTCACCCTGTGCCAGGTTTGCTAAATAGATGAAATACTGTTCAACAATGGGTTTATCGAGACCCCAACGTTCAGTGGCAGCAGCCACTGCCTTGGGATCATCCATGGTTTTTTCTGTGAGAATGACCACTAATGGGTTGACCGGCACCAGCCTTGTGACAGCGAACAGCAGAAATGTAATGCCGATAATCATCGGGATGATCAGCAGCAGCCGGCGTATCAGGTGAGAAAAAATACTCATACAAAGCTCCCGATAATAAATTTTGACTAGAAAAAAAAATTAAGGGGACAGATAAAGCACCTGTCCCCTATGGAGCAAAAATATTTTACTCTTTGTAGAGTTGTGAGAAATCCATGAACCAGGTTGGGTGATAAGCATAACCCTTCAGGTAGGATTGGAAAGCAATAATTCGCTGCGTTTGATACAGCATGGTGTAGGGCATTTCCTCAATCAATACATCCTGGAAGTCACTGATGGCTTGCTCGCGGTCAGGACCGTCTGGCAGAAGCTGAATCTGAGTGGCAAGTTCGGTTGCTTCAGGGCTATTGAATTGCATACGGAATGCAATCGAGCGATCCGGAAAGCCGTAGTAGTCAGTCCACATGGTCGGGTCGAGATAGTCAGGCGTCCATCCGCCAAAAGCTGTCGGCAGTTTCTGTGCACGCATCTCTGTCAGGTAAACGCTCTGTTCCATTGGTACCAGGGTAATGTTGATTCCAACATCTGCTACGTCAGACTGGATCTTAGCTGCGATGATATCGCGGGTGGCATTTGTGGCATAGTAAAGCTCCATATTAAAGCCATCTGGGTATCCAGCAGCAGTCAGGAATTCTCTGGATTTGTCCAGATCGCGTCCCCAAACCTCATTCTCATCCACACCCAGGATACCGAGCGGGATAATACTGGGGGCGCGCACGCCATAGCCATTCAACACCGACATAATTAAGCCTTCGTAATCAATTGCGTACACAATTGCTTTGCGGGCATTTTTGTCGCAAACGATTGCGGCAGTGGCTGCGCCAGTTTCGGTGACACAATTGCTGGTAAACGCAAGATAGTTGATATCCAGGGTTTGACCGATATCAACCACCAGGTCAGAGTTCATTCTCGCCATTTCGACCAGGTCATAATCGACGCTGTCAACGATATCCGCATCGCCGCTTTCCAGCATTTGCAGCTTGGTTGAAGGATCTTCGACATGCTTGATGATGACTTTGTCAAAATAGGGTGCTCCCAGGAAATGAGTTGGGTTGGCTACGAGGACGATTTCAGACTTCGGTACCCACCTGGTCAGAATGTATGGACCACTGCCAGCGGAATTCTTGTCTAACCACTCTTTGGCTGTGTCGGTCACATCTGCATCTTCAGCATCTGTCCCGCCGTGTTCCTTAACCAATACACTGTCCTGAATGCCAAGGCTGGCATTGGCTGCGCTTGCAAGGAAGTAGGTGTTGGGGTCAGTCATGTTAACCTTAACGGTTAATTCATCAACAACTTCAATAGACTCCACCAGATCGAGGTTAAAGGACGGCGCACCCTTAAGGTTAATTAAGCGCATCCAGGAGAACTTTACATCCTCTGCAGTGATCGGGTTGCCAGATGCGAACTTCAAACCTTCGCGCAACTTGAAGGTGTAAGTCATGAAGTCCTCGGAGATTTCCCAGCTTTCAGCCAGGCGCGGCACCTTTGTGGTCAGGTCTTCAGGTCGAATGGAGACCAGCGTGTCATAGGTGTTGATGTGGATCAGCAGGTTGGTCGTCTCACCCGCCCATCCTGGATCAAGCGTCATCACATCGTCCAGGTTAGCCGCCATGACCAGCACTTGTTCTCCTTTTGGAGCTTCGACTTCTTCCGGGGCTTCAGCTTCTTCCGGAGCTTCGGCTTCTACCTCTGCTTCAGGCGCAGCCGGTGCCTCTGCGGGTGTTTCAACTGCTGCAGGCTGGCAGCCCATCAAGCTGCTAACCAGCATAGCACCCAATACAATCATTACTAACAATCGGGTTTTTTTCATCTACTCTTCTCCTATACTTTGAATAAAAAGGATACGATTAACCGACAGGTGTCGGCTAATTACAGAAAGACATTGGAAAAAATTACAACCGAAGTACCATTTCGAATATTTTTCCCAACATTTGCACCCCAACAAAGAGACTGTTTTGGCTGAACTCACTTAAGTTTAGCATTGTTCTCTCTACTGTACAGCAGTTTTAGGATGCCATTTATGAAAATCTCTCAATGGAGAGCGCTTTTTACAAGCCCGATTTAATATTATTTTGACGATGCGGAAACCTGATAATATATATTATATGATATTTTCTTTTTTTGTAAAGCAAGAAACACGTTTTAAAATGGTGGAAATCGACAAACTATCAATCAAGCATCCGATTGAAAAAATGTTCTTCATTATATTAACCTCAATTCAGGAAGACTTTTTCTAATCACACCCACCATCCTTAATTGGTAAGGTGTTCCACACTGAGGCAGGAAGGCGGGTAAAACTGAAACCCGGATTATTATTAAATGATGGATAACGGATGCAATAAATAAGGTAAAATCAATTCATCCTGCCAGGCAGCGCATCGGTGGGGGCGAAAAGGTGTTAATCTTCCATAGCCTGGCATAAGACAAACTGAACAATCAACCAGAAATATCGATTGAAAGTTCAAGCCAATAGAGGAAAAAAGATGGATATTTTCGAGAAGTGTTACCAATACGAAACAGCAAAAGATGCGATTTCACGTGGGGTCTATCCATACTTCATCCCACTCACTGAAAACGAAGGCACCGAGGTGATGTATAAAGACCACCGCCTGATTATGTGTGGATCAAACAACTATCTCGGCTTAACCACTCACCCAAAAGTACGCCAGGCTGCCATTGAAGCCATTCAGCGGTTCGGCACAAGCTGCACCGGCTCACGCTTCCTGAATGGCACACTGGAACTGCATCATCAACTTGAGGGTGAACTGGCTGAATGGGTCGGCAAAGAGTCTGCATTGATCTTCTCCACTGGCATGCAAGTCAATCTCGGCACAATCAGTTCACTGGCAGGGCGGGGTGATATCGTCATTCTCGACAAGGACGATCATGCAAGCATTGTCGATGGCGCATTTCTTGGCGCAGGGAAGATTGAACGCTTCCGTCATAATGACCTCACCCACCTTGACCGGGTTTTGCAGAGCTTGCCTGAGACCGCCGGCAAACTGGTAGCAGTGGACGGGTTATTCAGCATGGGCGGCGACCTGGCGCCCCTCGACCAGATGATCCCCATCGTCAAAAAATACGGCGCACGTTTGCTGGTGGATGACGCCCACGCAATGGGTGTGCTCGGTAAAGGAAAAGGCACAGCAGCCCATTTTGGTTTAACCGATGAAGTCGACCTGATTATGTCTACCTTTAGCAAGTCTTTTGCCTCGCTGGGCGGGTTTATTGCTGGTGAACATGATGTAGTGGATTACATCAAACATCATGCCCGTTCATTGATCTTTAGCGCAAGCATCCCTCCGGCAAACACTGCAGCCGCACTCGCCGCGCTGGACGTTATGCGCTCTGAACCCGAACGAGTAGAACGCGTCAACCAGATTGGCGACTTTATGCGTGCAGGCTTTCAGCAATTGGGGTTCAACACCGGCGAATCCGTCACACCCATCATCCCGATTATCATCGGTGATGACGAAATGACCTTCATTGCCTGGAAAATGCTCTTTGAACACGGCGTCTTTGTCAATGCCGTCATTTCGCCTGCTGTGGCTCCAGGCAACCAGCTTCTCAGAACCAGTTACATGGCCACCCACACCGATGAACAATTGCACAGAATTTTGGATATTTTTGAAACGGTTGGGAAAAAACTGCAACTCATATAAACGCGTTGCAAAAACGGAGTTGTTCTGATTTGCGTAAATTCGGGATTCGGGTTTTACCCGCCTTCCACTCCAATACGGGATGTTGTTGAGAAAAATAGCGCGGCTTTGCCGCCTATTTTTTTAACAAGCTGCCATTAAGGATGGCGGCTGGGATTTTTTAAATTGGCTCAAATTTTAGCGTCGAAAAACCTTATAGAAAGACAATGGCTATACAATTGTTTTTGTAACAAATTTACGGTACATCATACTTATTATGGTACTACAAATGAGGTATCTTGCCAGGATTGAAAGATGAAGAATGAATCGTTGGTATAATAAACCCGATACTCGCTTTTACCTTACCACACACCTTTGAATTTTTAATGATCCAATCGATTTCATAATAAGAAAGGCTCAAGCTCCATGATATCGTACATCATTCGACGTGTCCTGCTGCTGATCCCAATTCTGTTGGGGGTTTCCTTCCTTGTGTTTGCGATTGCGGAAGTGACCCCAGGAGACCCGGTCGTCATCATGCTTGGTAATCGAGCAACGCCAGAAAGAATCGCTACCCTTCGTGAAGAACTGCACTTGAACGATCCCTTCCTGGTACGTTATGGTCGCTTCATTTTTAACGCAGCACAAGGTGATCTAGGCAAATCCATCCGTGGTCAAACACCGGTTAGCCGGGAAATCATGGACCGGCTTCCCAGTACCGTAGAACTTGCAGCTGCAGCCGTTCTTTTTGCGACACTGACTGGAATTCCCATTGGTGTCATCGCTGCCCAGTTTAGAGGAAAACTCATTGATAACGGTGCTATGGTTACCGCTTTGGTGGGTCTTTCCATTCCCTCATTCTGGCTGGCAATCATCCTCATTATGGTCTTTGGTATTCATCTTAAGTGGGTTTCAGTTACAGGAGGAGGAGGATTGAAAGATTTGATCCTGCCTGCCTTCACCCTGGGTCTGGCGCCAGCAGCAGTACTCGCCCGGCTTACACGTAGTTCAGTCCTGGAAGTCAAAGAAGAGGACTTTGTCCGTACGGCTCGCGGAAAGGGATTGAAGGAACAGGTCATCCAGTTCCGGCATATTTTGCGCAATGCCTTAATCCCCGTGATTACTTACCTGGGCATGCTCTTTGCTGACCTTTTGGGTGGAACCGTCTTCATTGAATCTGTTTTTGCCCGACCGGGTTTAGGTCGTTTTGCCATCAATGCAATTTCTGCACGGGATTTCCCGCAAATTCAAGGGTTAGTCTTGTT
>CAYRRA010000095.1:0-17077 GCA_964426355.1 uncultured Anaerolineaceae bacterium | reverse complement strand
CATCCCCCCATCGGCTTCACCAACGGCTGTTCTGCTAGAAGAGTATTACATTTGGGGTATCCAGGGACACAAGCAGTATTTTTCCTTGGGTTGTGAGGCTGGCGTTGCTGTTGATTGGGCAGCCTTTCTGGGCGTTCAAATGAACGAGTTTGAATTTCAAACCCGCTTGCCTCTCTCAGATAATCCAGACCTGGGTTTTGTCGGAAGCGTGGATGGTCCTTGGGGGCAAGTGCCACCCTATGCGTATGGCGTGCATGCCGCCCCGGTTGCCGCATTATTGCAAGAATATGGTGTTAATGCAGTTGGTCTTAAAGGATATACACTGGAGCAGCTAAAGGAGCAAATCTCCAGGGACAGACCTGTAATTGCCTGGGTTATAGGAAATGTGGTTGGCGGTGTCCCCTACGAATACACAGATTCACAGGGAACCACTACTGTTGTTGCGGCTTACGAACATGTAATAATTGTTACTGGTTACAGTCAAGAAAAAATTCGCTACAATAATAATGGTAAGTATTACGAAGTTCCAGTGGACGTGTTTGAGAATTCTTGGGCGGTGTTAGGAAATATGGTTGTGGTTTTGGCAGAGGGTTAGTTTGGGTATGTTTTTTTGTGAATGTTGGATATGTATATATTGGCTATGCGCATTATAACGGAAGTGAAATGAAACTATCAACAGTAGCTCAAATGCGATCTTTTGACGTCATGGCAATTCAGGATTTTTCGATCCCGGAGATTGTGTTGATGGAAAATGCGGGCGTTGCAGCGGTTCAGGTGTTGAAAAGCCATGTGTCGCTTACCGGGAAAAGAATCTTGGTAGTTTGTGGTCCAGGAAATAATGGTGGAGATGGCTTGGTTGTCGCGAGACAACTGGCTTCATATCACGCAGATGTGTCGGTTCTCTTTCTCAACCCGCCGGAAACATATCGTGGGGTTTCACGCGAAAATTTTGATATGATTTGCAAAATTGGCATCCCTTTTTGGACAGCCTCAAACGACATCGAGCAGGCACTCACCCGCCTCCGTGAAAGTGATCTTATTGTAGACGCTATCTTTGGCACTGGTCTATCCAGAGAACCCGAAAATAGCTATGCGCAATTTATCGCAGCCATCAACGCATCCAACAAACCTGTACTCAGCCTGGATATCCCATCCGGGGTCAATGGCGATACAGGAAGCGTTCCGGGCGAAGCCATTCAAGCAACCTGGACGGTGACTTTTGGTCTACCCAAAATCGGTAATTTGCTTTTTCCTGGATACCGCTATGTTGGCAAGCTTTTTGTCAGCTCAATCTCTTTCCCAAAACAAATTACTTCTCACCAGGACCTGTTTTGCGAAATCAACCTGCCACCTCCCTGCCCCAAACGCAATGAAACCGGGCATAAAGGCACATTCGGACAAGCTCTCTTTATTGCAGGTGCAGCGTCTTATTACGGCGCACCATATCTTTCCGCTTATGCATTTCTAAAGTCAGGTGGCGGATATTCGAGACTGGCTGCCCCGCTATCTGTAATCAAACAGATTGCAGCAAAATCAAGTGAACTGGTATTTTTGCCGCAAAAAGAAACAACCAATGGCAGCCTTTCGCTGGAAAATTTGGATGCCTTATCCGAAATTGCCAATCACCAAGATTTCGTAGTTTTAGGTCCAGGCGTATCGTTGGAGAGCGAAACACAGGAACTCATCCGGAAGCTCTTTCTAACGATCGAAAAACCTGTTTTATTGGACGGCGATGGAATAACGGCTCTTAGCAGCGAAATGGGTTTACTGGATAAACGCAAAGCACCAACCATTTTAACACCCCATATTGGGGAGATGGCGCGTGTACTTCACCTTGCAGCAAAAGATTTGCCTGACAATCTACCGCAGTTGGTGCGAGACTTTTGCCGTCGGTGGAATGTCACATTGGTTCTAAAAGGTGCTCATTCCATCATTGGAAAAAGTGATGGAAATTTGTTTGTTAATATGAGTGGGAATTCAGGTATGGCTACCGCTGGTTCTGGCGATGTCTTGACGGGTGTGATCGCTGCCATGTATGGTCTGGGGATGAAGCTCGATGATGCGGTCTGCAAAGGCGTCTTCATGCATGGATTTGCAGGCGACCTGGCAGCCAAAACGGTTGGCGAAGACGGCATGACAGCAGGAGACATTCTAAAATACCTGCCAATCGCCATGAAATATGACAGAAAAGGAGAAATTTTCTCCAGATTTCCTCAATATTCAGGCGCAATCTCAATATAGTTGATGAATTCATAAAACATTCTCTGGCACACAATTTGCACCTAAAAGGATAATCTTGTTAAAAGGATCCGCGGGATGCAAATTTTTAGATGCGTTCGTACATGGTATCTTGTTCTGTTTATCTTTTTTGGTATGGCATGGCTACCTGGCTGTAAACCAAAAACGCCCGAGGTAGTTTTTCAACAACCCAAAGTATTAATCACCCCAGAGAACATGAGCGAGGACGAAAAAGAGATCATCAACGCATTCCAAACAGCAATAGAGGGGCGCGAAGATGTGCTTTCATTCTTGATTTTTGATGTCATTGTTGATCATATTGATCTCAATGAAACCCACGATATAGCATTGGTCTGGTTGTCCTTATCGGACCCGTTGAATTCAGAAGTCATACCGATGGAAGCAGGCTTGGCTATAGCTCAAAAAGTGAACATATCGCCCCACACAGAGGATCAAGGAACCTGGAAAATCACCCTGCAAGCAGATGCCGATTGGGATAAGGTGCTTTCTGCATTACCGGACGACCTGCTGGATGTCGATACAAAAGCCAATTATCGAACCATTGCTCAACCCATTCAGCATGCTCAAAAGACCTATAGCGGTTATCGTTTGCCCTGGGCAGCAGGTGAATCGAAGTATCTTACCGGGAGCATTGGACATGTATATTTATACAAAACATGCCCGAGAGATTGTTTGTATGCCTTTGATTTCGGAGATGGAACCATGTGGGCAATACATGCAGCCAAAGGGGGCAGGGTTCGTTATGCTGTATGGCAATATCCTAACGGAAACACAAAACACGCGAATTATATTGTGATCGAAGATACCACCACGTCTCCCACGACGTATCAGGTGTATTTGCATTTGGCACAGGATAGCATTCCAGTTGAGTTACGAACACCAGGGGCTGTCGTTGTTCAAGGGCAAAAAATTGGCGCGGTGGATGACACAGGAGTCAGCACGGGGCATCATTTGCACTTTCACGTCCATACGAACCCCGGGTATTATTGGGGAACTTCAGTAGACATTACCTTTGACGATGTCAAAGTGAATGGTGGGCGACCACGAACTTGCTATGAAGCTAGACTATACCCATCATTAGGAAGCCAATGCCAAACAGGCAATTCATATATCTCAGGTAATAATGACAACCAGTTACCAACTGGCGGCATTTCATCTCCCTCAGATGGGGCGGTCATTTCCGACCAAATCCTATCTGTTTCAGGTTGGGCAAAAGATGATACCGGTATCGGTTCAATACAAATCGTGCTAACAACAGGCGGGGAATGGCAAATGCTTGGCGAGCTAATGACGCAAAGCAATTTCACCGCAGAAATCGATTTATGTGAAGCGGAAATCCCCGATGGAAATTTCTTTATTGCACTGAAAATCACAGACAAAGCCGGTAAACAGGCTGAAGGTTTACCGGGCATTATTAGCCTCCAAAAAAAGTTCACCTGTCCGTTGCCACCACCACAATGCCAGGCATCAGCCAACCAGGTCGCCCTTTTCGAAGAGGCGCAATACCAGGGTGGGTGTATTGTACTGGATTCAGGAACACACTCACGTGAGTTTATCCGGTCATCCCTGGGTTCGATTGGCTCAATCCAGGTAGGTGAAAATGTCATAACAGAAATTCAAGCAATTTCCACAACCATCCCTGTCATCACCTCTACCCTGGATACAAATGATATAGGGTTGACTGATATCAGAAACGTTGTAAATCTGAGTGTAAGCGAAAGACCGCCAGTTCCATCAAAACCTGCCATTTTCGTGGGCTCTGCTGAAGAAAATAACACCCTGACCAACCAGGGAAAAATCCTTATATCCTGGGATACCGGACACACCTCGTATGAGTACCGATGTAAGCTTTTATCAAATGGCAAGCTGGTTGAAAGCACTGAATGGGTAAAAACAAACCAATGGATTGTAGACCATCTTGAGGCAGGTGATTACCAGCTCTATCTCGACGTCCGCAATATCCTGGGCAGCATCAGCACCGATGTTCAATTCAGCGTTGCAGAAGCTGACCTGCCACCGGCGGCACAACTGGAACCCATGCCAGAATTATCCAACTCAACCGCGTTCAAGATCAAATGGCAAATCACTGAAGGAATCAATGATATCCAGTCAGTCAGGATACGATATCAAGAAGATGGACAGGGATGGCAGCTGCTCAACCAGGGTTTTCCGCCACAAATTTCTGAAACCTGGTTTATTGGCAAAAGCGGATCTCAATATCGATTTGAAATCAGTGCGATAGACCTTGCTGGCAATGAAGAGTTGTACCATCCGGGAACCAGATCCGCTGTTCAGGTAGAAGGAAGCTGCCTTGCAGACAATGCTGATTTATTATCCTCAGGCAACGACACAATCGAAACTTCTGCAGTGCTTGAACTCAACATCCCGCAAGAACATAATTTTTGCCCTGAAAATGATCAAGACTGGTTTAGTTTTATCGCTGAAGAAGGAGCCGTATATTCCATTGATGTCACCCCCGTCAAAGACAGCTCTGCCGCTGCAATCATCAGGCTGTTCAATTTCACCATCGGAAACCCAATTGCAGAGATTCAAGGTGGAAATTTCGGAAATAAAACCCATGCGGTTTGGGCAGCGCCTAATAATGGGATCTATTACATTCAGGTTTCACCTATTGATACCCGGCTCGCAGGGACAGGGACAGGCTATACTATCGAGTTGAAAAAAATCGTACAGGTACATACCCCAAGTGTGATTGTCAGCACGCTCATCATACCCGTGCTTTGGGCATTACTTCGCCTATCCAAGAAAATCATCCGGCGGACACCTGCACGCAAGTAACCACTACCACCTGGCAATTAGCCGATTGTGAATAGTAACCGTTATGATACAATTGCCGCATCGTGAGAAATACCGGGGCATCTGCATCATATCAACTACGGGCGATAATTTTTAAGTCTTCAGCTAATCAAATCAAAAAACAACAACAATTTCTATCATGTTTAAAAATTTAAAGATAAACCATGTAGCAAAATCGTCCCTGATCATCGCTTTCTTTTTCGCGATTGACAAGCTGTTGGGTTTTGGACGCCAGTTATTGGTCGCGAGGCAGTTTGCCTTGAGTTATGACCTGGACGTATTCAACGCAGCGAATAATATTCCCGATTTGCTCTCAGCTTTGATTTCCGGTGGCGCACTAGGGATTGCACTGATACCCGTTTTATCAGATTACCTTGAAAATAAGGGGAGAAAAGAGGCGTGGAGGCTGTTTTCGCAGATCATTAACCTGGCTTTTTGCGTAACAGCCGTAATTTCCGTTGTAATCGCTTTTCTTGCGCCCTGGCTGGTTGAAAGGGTCATTGCGCCGGGTTTTCCCGCAGAACAAAAAGCCCTCACTTCGGAGCTCATGCGGCTTGATTTAATCGCAATACTGATATTCTCACTTAGCGGGCTTGTCATGGCTGGTTTGCAGGCAAACCAGCATTTTTTGTTCCCTGCGCTTGCGCCAGGTTTATACAATATCGGGCAAATCTTCGGAGTGATGATCTTATCACCGGAGCAAGGTTATCAAATTGGTCCGCTAACGCTGCCTGCATTCGGTATGGGTATCCACGGTTTGGTAATTGGCGTTATCATTGGCGCTCTTCTGCATCTTTTAATCCAAGTCCCCGGATTGATTAAATATAGATTTGAATGGAGACCGTTGATTAATCTGAGAGATGCTGGTGTCCAACAAGTACTCAAACTACTGGGACCTCGAATTGCCACCATGTTCTTTATTCAGCTCTTCTTCATCGTCAGAGATAACCTGGCATCACGATTAGGAGAAGGTTCGGTTACAGCATTAAACCTGGGCTGGTTCATCATGCAGGTTCCGGAGACATTATTGGGAACTGCGGTCGCAATAGCATTATTGCCGACGATATCAGAACAATTCGCACGAGGTGAGATGGAAGAGTTTAAAAACTCTGTAAACTCCGCCTTGCGCGCCATCATCGCATTAACCCTACCTGTTGCAGCATTGATGGCAGTGGCGCTGCACCCAATCGTAGAAATCGCGTTCGATTTTGATGCTGCAGGAACCAGTATGGTCGTCCTGGCTTCGCGAATATATCTTGCGGGTATGCTCGGACATGCGTTATTAGAAGTGGCGGCGCGTTCGTTTTATGCTCAAAAGGATGCCATATTGCCGTTAATTGCAGCTGCGATAAATGCCGCCATGTATATTCTTCTTGCGTCGACTCTCAGTAAATGGATTGGGTTTGCAGGAATTGCTACTGCCAACACAATTGCATTCACATTTGAGGCGCTTCTGCTTTTTTACTTACTAAACAGAAAACACCCGGGAATTCTTAACTCCTTTAACACAATCAAAAGAGTTGTTTTGGGCTGCATCTTGACTTCAATTCTTCTTTACTTTTTTATGAAACTACCTTTCCACCCACTTGTCCTATCCATTTCGGGCTTAGCATTGGGAGCGATATTAAACTTACCGTTGATTTGGAATGAAATTAAATTATTCATGTCTATTGGTAACAGAACCGGGCATTGGGATTAGATTGGATGAGAATAAGAATCCCCATTCTCTTCTCACTGTTTTTCATCATCACTGTTACGGGGTGCTCATCTGGTACAGATCAGCTTCTGACAACTGAGACCTATGATTTACCTACATCGGTCTCTGGCATTGTATTCGACGCAATTGGACAGGCATCGGTACAAATTGGCGAAACCAACTCATTGACCATCATCGCCGAACCCAGCATTTTGCGGGGAATTTCATATCAAGTCAACAACCAGGTGCTCACACTTTCAGAAACAGAGGAAGTATTAACCGCAGCTCTCGATCCTGCACTCACAACTCAATTCATCATAACCGTGAAGCAGTTGCAGCAAATTAGTTTTTCGGGCAGAGGGACATTCACTGTAAACGATGCTCGAGGTACCACCCTCACGATGCGGCAAACAGGGGTTGGTAAAATCACCTTATCGAATATTGATTACGTAAAAATCGACCTGTACCTTGATGGGGGCGGACAAGTGCAAGTTAGCGGGTCGGCAAAAGAGCAAAACCTTACAATTACTGGCGCAATTCAATATCATGGCAGCGATCTGTCGGTTAATAGGGTCACCGCTGACCTATCAGGCAATTCCAGTGCAATTGTGTGGGTAGAAGATTATCTTTCTTTGAAAATTCGCGATTCTGCACATCTGAGTTATTACGGCTTCCCAGAAGTTGTAAATATAAATAATCCTGACCAGGTCGAATATATGGGTTTACGCTAGAGCGTTTTCGCTAGAGCATTTTCGCTAGAGCGTTTTCGCTAGAGCGTTTTCGCTAGAGCGTTTTCGCTAGAGCATCGAGCTATTTTACTTTAACCATTCGTGAAAGATGATCGCCAACAATCACTTCGCGAAAACCTGATAGGCTGTGATCTAACTCACTCTCTCCAGTATCAACCCGGAGGCAATCCAGGCTGGTGATCTTATTAATCGTGCTGACAATGATGATATTCTCAATGCCAACCTGCCTGATCACCAATGGCGTGAATTGTTTGTTCCCACGACCAAAAATGAAACCATTCCCTCCAATTGGCGTTACGATGATCTTACGTAAAGGGTGCTCTATCATCAGCTTGAGAATATCCTTCTCATTGATATCTTCAGCGATTTTTTCGCGATTAATGATGGCATCTATCCCCAATAAGGTTTTGTTTAAACCCAGTGCTTCAGCAATCGCAGCAACAGTCGTTCCAGGTCCTAAAAAATAGAGAACACCAGGCTCCATACGTTCAGTTACCCATTCTGCTACTTCTAATTTTTGTTCTGATTCGTCACCTCCTTGTGGAGAAACTGATTTACTGTGTTGGATAAAATCTGCTTTCTTGGGCACTTTCAGGTAACCATATAAATGCGCCTCAAGACGATTCTCACGATATGCTTCTTCATCAATATCTAAAACCTCTTCCTCAGAAATTGGCGACCCAACCAAAAAAGCTTCAACCAGTGAAGCCGCTGCAGATGCATTAACCGCGAAAACACCACTGAATATTTTCACACCAGAAGGGACTGCCACAACCGGGATCGACAGCCCAATCGCATCGAAAATATCTCTTGCGGTTCCATCACCCCCAACAAAAATGATCAAGTCTGCCCCCTTATCGACCATCTTCCGGCATATTTCCCGCGTATCGGCTGAAGAGGTCTTCTCGGTTCTGATATCTCCTACAACAGAGTAATTGAAACCCATGTTCTCAATATAAAATTCTCCCATTTTTCCAGGAGCAGCAAAAAAATGAACCTCTCGATTGGGAACAAGCTGGTTGAGTAAGTCCTTTGTACGAACTGGGGTAACAGGCAGTGCTCCAAGTTCAATGGCTCTTTGGTGCATCTCGCCATCTGTACCTTTCAATCCCACTGCACCACCCATACCCGCTATTGGGTTTACAATCAAACCGATATTTCGCATGGCAGTCCTCGCAAATGTTATAATTCGTTGAACTGATTTTACACTTATATAGATGAAACGATCATTATAAACCGACATGTCCTTCTCACCAGTACCCCGATACAGAAAACTCACTTTCCCCCTCTTTATAACTTTTCTCTTGTTTATTTGTTCGGGATGCAAAAAAGATATTTCCCCGGCTACGTCGCCCATTTCCACTGCCATAACACAAATTTCTCCAATTTCGACAGCCACTGTACCCACAAATGCGTCCATAACGCCTTCTGCCAGTCTTGCCCTTGATGATAAAACGATCATCCCGATCATTTATACCTACTCAATCGTTGCCAGGTATCCACATGACAACCAGGCATTCACCCAGGGGATGGTTATTGACAACAACGTCCTTTATGAGAGCACCGGCAGGTACGGGAGTTCATCCGTCCGCAAGGTAGACATGGAAACAGGTATGGTTGAACAGATACATCACCTGCCTGATGATGAGTTTGGTGAAGGGTTAACGGTGATAGACAACAGGCTGATCCAACTCACCTGGAAATCAGGAAAGGGGTACGTTTACGATAAAGACACTTTTGAATTACTCGACACGTTCTACTATGAAACAGAAGGTTGGGGCATTACCTGCGATGGTGTGTATCTCTATATGAGTGACGGCTCATCAACCATTCATGTCCTGGATACCGGAACATATCGTGAGGTAAAAAGAATTCATGTCCAATTCCAAAACCTGCCTGTCACCCAAATCAATGAATTGGAGTATATAAAAGGCGCCATCTATGCCAATATCTGGAAAACAACAGATATCATCATCATTGACCCAGAAAACGGATTTGTAATGGGGAAAATTGATTTTTCAACTATTTTGCAGGAATTTGGGAACAACCAGGGTGAAATTGATGTCATGAATGGTATCGCATTTGACCAGGAAAAAGATAAAATTTATATCACAGGAAAACTATGGTCACAATTATTTGAAATAGAGGTAATCGAAATCCAATAAAGATGGATGAATTCTATCTGTATCAGTATCTTGTCAGATATAGCCGGGTTTAACAATTTACATTGCAATTTGGGAGAAAATCATGATAACAATCGAAAAAATAGATGTAAAAAATAAACAACAAGTCAACCAGTTCGTCATGTTCCCGTTTGAATTGTATAAGAACTGTCCTCAATGGGTTCCACCCTTCATAGGTGATATTAAATTGATGCTCAACTCCGATAAACACCCATTCTACGAGCATTCAAACGCAGATTTTTTCATTGCAAAGAACGGAAATGATGTGGTTGGTAGAATTTGTGCGATGGAAAACACCAGTTTCAATAAATATCATCAGACAAAAAAAGCTCAGTTTTATCTTTTCGATTGTGTCGACGATTTCTCAGTTGCCGAAGCGTTATTTGAACGTGCTGAGGATTGGGCAAAAAAGAAAGGGTTAGACACAGTGGTTGGACCCAAGGGCTTCAGCGCATTTGATGGTTACGGGATCCAGATTGAGGGATTTGAGCATCATCAAATGATGACCATGATGAATTATAATTACCCTTACTATCCCCAGTTCATGGAAAAATTAGGTTATGAAAAAGACGTCGATTTCGTTTCCTGCTATTTAGACATGAAACGCTTTCAACTACCAGAAAAAGTACACGAGGTTGCCCGCAGAGTTCAAGAAAAAGGCACCTTCCAGGTCAAACGTTTTAAAAGCAAAAAAGAGTTGCGAAAGTGGGGGGGGCGTATTGGTGAGGCGTACAACAAGACATTTGTAAACAACTGGGAGTATTACCCATTGACCGAACGCGAGATCAAGTTTGTCGTTGACAACATCTTGTTTGTGGCAGTCCCGGAATTGATTAAAATCATTACCCACAAAGAAGAAGTAATAGGCTTCCTGTTCGGTTTTCCTGATATCACACAGGCTTTGCAGCGTAACAAGGGTAGAATCACCCCCTGGGGCATCATCGATCTATTTTCAAGTTTGAAAAAGACGAATTTCATCTCATTGAATGGCGTTGGTGTATTGGCTGAATACCACGGACGTGGAGCGAATGCTTTGCTCTATTCTGAAATTCATAAAACGATCAACGATTCAGGTTTCACGGAAGCTGAATTAACCCAGGTTGCGAACACCGCTGTGCAAATGCGAAAAGACCTTAAAACGGTTGGCGGCATTGAATATAAAAACCACCGCGTCTTCACAAAACATATCTGAGCATGGACAGCGCAAAGGTAGGACAGGCATCCCGATTGATACTCGATTCCCGGAGGACCATTGTGTTCACCGGAGCGGGCATTTCAGTGGAAAGTGGGGTTCCACCATTTCGCGGTCCTGATGGATTGTGGGAAAAATATGACCCTCGCATACTTGATATACAGTATTTCAATAAGAAGCCCGAAAAAGCCTGGGCTGTAATCAAATCGATATTCTATGAACACATAAGGTCAGCAGAACCCAATGCCGCCCATCTGGTTTGTGCAAAACTGGAAACCCGGGGATATGTTCAACGCGTCATTACACAGAATATCGATAACCTTCATCAGAAAGCAGGGAGCCTGGAAGTGGTTGAATACCACGGAAACAGTCAACGATTGTTGTGCCGAAGTTGTGGAAAGCAATATGCCGACATAACATCACTGATTCACCATCTTCCACCTCTATGCCCAACATGTAATGGAGTACTCAAACCAGATTTTGTTTTTTTTGGTGAACCTATCCCCATAAAAGCACATCAAAAGGCAGTGCAAGAAACCATAGATGCTGATGTGTGGGTCATCATTGGAACAACCGGAGAAGTTTTCCCGGCAGCTTCTTTGCCATTTGAAGCCAAAGCAAATGGCAAAACCATCATCGAAGTGAACATTCAACCCTCAAACTACACGAATAACATCACAGACGTGTATCTTCAGGGTTCAGCAGTCGATATCATGACCCAATTATGGGGAAAAATTAATGATAGATAATCTCAAATGAATTCCTGCTTTCATATCGGAACTGTAACAATTATTGGCTTCCTTGCACTGGCTCCAATGGATGGGGTTAGTGATTCACCGTTCAGGCAAATTGCGAAACGGCATGGCGCAAATCTATTGTTTTCAGAATTCATTAATGCCATCGATGTAGTCGAGAAGAATCCTAATGTTACAAAAAAACTGATCTTTTCTGAAAAAGAAAGACCCATTGGCATCCAAATCTACGATCATCAGCCGGAGAGACTCCTGATAGCTGCGCGTCATATTGTTGACAATTACCAACCTGATTTTATTGACCTGAACCTGGGGTGCGCAAACCGCAGGGTAATTTCAAGAGGAGCAGGAGCTGCGTTATTAGATGACCCAGAAAGTATTAAGGAGTTGCTTCAACTCCTCACAACCGCATTGGAAATACCGGTAACAGCAAAAATCCGTTTAAGTTCCAGTGACTCTGAAACGAATTCCTTACAAATTGCAAAAATAATCGAAGAAAGCGGGGCAAAAGCATTATCGGTTCACGCGAGGACAATCCGCCAGGGTCACTCAGGCGAAGTAAACTGGGATTCAGTTGCAGAGATAAAGATGTCCATAAAGATACCGGTCATTGGAAACGGAAGTATCAAAAGCAGCCAGCATGCAAAGCAAATAATGGAGCGGACTCGGTGTGATGCAGCCATGATTGGACGGGCGGCAATAGGGAATCCCTGGATCTTTTCAGAAGCAGAGACGAATCCACCATCAAGGGATATAATTATCCAGACCATTTTTGAGCATCTAGACTTATCATTATCTCATTATGGAGTTCAAAATGGGCTGTTTTTTTTCAGAAAACACCTCAAGCAATACTTGAAACTGCTCAATCTAGGGTCAGAGACTCAGTTGACTGGATTGACTATTTCAGACCATCAAAAGTTAATCACCTGGTTGAAAGGGGTAGGGCGAAGTAATGGATATTTCTAACGTCATAAACAGCGCATTAGGGGTTGGAACGGCAATCTGTTTAGGCAGAATATTTCCACGCAAAATCGGGTACAAATTGGCTGATGTGATTACAGGCAAACTAAGCCAAAATCTGTCCTCAAAGGCGGTCCAGGTCATACGCGCAAATCAATGGATTGTCAGCGGACGAAAAATGTCAGCAGAAGAACTGGATGCGCGGGCAATCAAAGTGATGCAAGCAAATGGAAGATGTATTTTTGACTTTTATCATCTGGTTGGGCGATCAAAAAGGATACTGGAAGTTTCAGAAATTGACCCCGAAATCGCGCAATATTTTAATGGTGAAGGGCGAAATGCAATGTTTGTTGCCCCGCATATCAGCAATTTTGATATGATCGGGCAAGCATTGGGGATCCTTGGTTTCCGCCTCCAAATCCTCTCTTACCCCAACCCGGGCAGTGGATATAAATGGCAGAATCGAATTCGTGAGAATTGCGGTCACATTATCACACCCACATCCATGCAGTCACTCAAGGAAGCACGCATTCGCCTTCAAAGAGGTGAAAATGTCCTTACAGGATTGGATCGCCCCATTGAAAGCGGTAAATATCAACCCATGTTTTTTAATGAGCCCGCTTCATTGCCTGTCACATATACCCGTCTTGCACTGGAAGCCAATGTCCCCGTCGTTGTGGTATCTGCCATTACCAAACCAGACGGCAAATATTACCTGTTTGCCTCAAAACCGATTACAATGAAAAAGATGCCTGATTTACATCAGGAAACCATCAGAAACGCAGAAGCCGTCCTTGAAGTTGCCGAGGAGATCATTAAACAATATGCCGATCAGTGGTCTATGTTTTATCCCATTTGGCCCCAGTTACTACCAAATACACCATAGAAAATGAGTAATTATGACCGAAAAAAAACCTGATCCACAAAAACACGAACGCATTAATGATATTTTATTGGGTCCTATCGAACGACCAGTTATCGCCTGGATTGTCAGAAGACTCCCTGCCTGGGTTACACCGGATATACTCACCTATACAGGTCTTGTCGCAGCCTTTATCGTTCTGGTAAGCTACCTGCTGAGCAGTTATAACATCGCCTTTCTTTGGTTGGCAAGTTTTGGTTTTTTCCTCAACTGGTTTGGTGACAGCCTGGATGGCAATCTAGCGCGCTATCGAAAAATTGAACGTCCAAAATATGGTTTTTTTATCGATCATTCCATTGACGCCATCACCCAGGTGACCATCTTTCTTGGTATGGGGCTTTCGCCATTTGTGGATTTTAGAATTGCCTGCCTTGCTTTAATAGGCTACCTCATGCTGGAAATTCTGGTCATGATTACAACCTATGTTAGAGGCGTATTTCAAATATCTTACGGCAAGTTGGGTCCAACAGAAATCAGAGTGCTGGCAATATTGGTCAACACCTATGTGTTCTTCTTTGGAGACCCCATCATCCGGTTGCCGTTTGGCGACCTGGGGTTCTTTAACTTGATATTTTTGGTAGTTGCCGTATTACTGGTTGTAATTTTCCTGATCAGTATGTCAAAAAATGCGGCAGAACTGGCTGAACAGGAAAAAATTGAAAAGGCAGTTGCCTTAAAAGCACTCGCAGAAACTGATAAAACTCAAGCTGAACAATAAAACAGACAATTTCACAGCTTCTGCTCACGTGCATCAAAACAACTGCCCGGATAAATCATTCCACTGTCACCGACTTTGCCAGGTTCCGTGGTTGATCTACATCTAACCCACGCAACGCAGCGATATGGTAAGCCAACATCTGCAAAGGGATTACTGTAATCACGGGGCTTAACAGCCAGGGTACATCCGGAACCCATAATATGTGATCGGAGAACTTTGTAATCTGTTCATCCCCTTCTGTGGCAACGGCTATCACCTTTCCGCCACGTGCTTTCACTTGCTCAATCTGACTGAACATTTTCTCATACCAGGGGTCTCTCAAAGCAATAGCAAGCACCGGCAGTGACTTATCAATCAAAGCGATGGGACCATGCTTCATTTCTCCTGCCGGATATGCTTCTGCATGGATATACGAAATTTCCTTCAGCTTCAACGCACCTTCATAGGCAATCGGCATGTTGATCCCTCGCCCAAGATAGAGCATATTAAACACGCTCTTAATCTCTTCCGCAACTTGCAAAACCTGCTCCTCACGGTCAAGGCAGCGCCCCACTAAATCGGGCACCAGGCGCAAATCTGCCACCAGTTTTCGTCGTTGTTCAGTTGTTATCACCCCTCGCATATCCGCGAGCATCACAGCCAACATATACAGGTTTACGAGTGGAGCTGTGAACGCCTTCGTCGAAGCGACCCCGATTTCGGGTCCGGTTTGCATCGATATAAAGCCATCCGCTATGCGCATGGCTTGAGACCCCAGTGCATTTACAATCGACCACAACAAAGCACCCCTTTGCCGACCTTCCTCCATAGCTGCGAGTGTGTCTGCTGTCTCTCCCGATTGACTGATGGACAGCACAACATCGCCATCCTGAATAATCGGCTCGTGATAGCGAAATTCAGATGCGATCGAGACTTCGGTTGGGATACGCGCAATCCGCTCAATTAAGACTTTTCCGACCATGCCCGCATGTGCAGCAGTTCCACACGCTGTGATGTAAATCTTGTTGATTTTTTTTGCCATCTCCTCTGTAAGATTGAGTTGAGGTAAACGAAGTTCGCCAGTTTCAAAGTCAACACGCCCCGCCAGAGTATCGGTTAAAGAACGTACTTGCTCGTGAATTTCCTTGTGCATGAAATGCCGGTATTCACCCTTCTCAGCCGACACCGGATCCCAGGGAACCGATTGCATTTTTAGCGCAACAGACTCACCAGATAAGGTTTGCACCACAACACCTGTTCGCGTTATCTCGGCAATCTGATGAGAATCCAGAAAAAGCATTTCCCGCGTATATTCGAGTATTGCGGGTAAGTCGGATGCGATGAACATTTCGTTATTTCCCTTACCAATTACTACCCCGCCTGCGTTTCCAATACGGGCAGCGACTAACGTTTCTGGATAATTTTTCGACATCACAACCACGCCATGCGCGCCCTTCAATAATGACAATGCTTTTCTGACCGCAGATAAAAAGTCTTCACCATTGAGTAGATAGCGTTCGACCAGGTGCACAATCACCTCAGTATCGGTATCCGATTTGAACTCAACCCCTTCGCTGATAAGTTCGTCTCGAAGCTCAATGAAATTTTCGACTATTCCATTATGAACAACGACCACATCACCTGTCATTCCAAAATGCGGGTGCGCGTTGCGAGGACTAGGCTCACCATGCGTTGCCCAGCGCGTATGTCCAATACCAATCGCTCCCTCTAAAGGGCTGCCATTAACAAGAGCCGTCAGATTTCCAAGCTTGCCGGCATCACGCCTCAGCTCAATTTTTCCATTTTGTAGTACAGCAAGACCAGCAGAATCATAACCACGATACTCTAATCGTTTTAAACCGTTTAATATGACCTGAGTAGCGTTACGTGATCCAATATAACCAACAATACCGCACATACATACTCCTTTCAGAGAGAAATCACCTACCCAACACGATTTCTCTTTTATTGGGGATAATTTTATTATTCGATTGAGAAGAATTGATGGAATTTCATCAGGAAGGCTTCCGCTGACCTTTCGATTTTCCCGGTACCCAGGATTCCAGCCTGGGCTCATTCCGGTTAGCCCTGATTTGCACCAGGGAACCTTCCTCCTCGTCATTCCTCGCTTTCACTCGTGCGAGAAATCATGCGCTGGTTCTTCTGCTTGTGAAGGTTCTTTGAGGAAAACACCTCCAGTTTTTATTTGCTCCAATTATAACGTAAAAAGTTGATTTCATTTTTGGGGCTTGCTCGCCCACCGGGTATAGGGTAATCGTTCGATAAACTGTGTCACAACGTTTATCGTGGTTTCCAGCGACAGAAGCTCAATTTGCTCAACGGTATCATTAATTGTGTGATAAGCCAATTCAGCGGACTTCGCGCCGCGTGTTTCCAATGAAGTGGAAGAAATGCGATGCCTTGAATATGCCTCAAAATCACCTCCACGAAGCGTATATTGAACCGGAAGAATGGAGGGGTGAATATCAGAAAGGAGTTCATTGAACAGGCGGTCAGTAGCCAAAGTAGGCAGCAAGCCTGCTTTTGTGACCACACATAAATTTTGTCCTGCGCCAACCATATCCAGGTTAATTACTCCAACGCGATTTTTCTCTTTTGCCTTAACCCATTGCGCAAATGCCTCCGCTCCGTGCATCCCGGTTTCTTCAGCGCTGGTAAACAGAAATCCTATGCGCAATCTCTTTGGAAGGTATTCAGCGTAATAATGTGCCAACGCCATTGCAGCACCAACACCTGATGCGTTATCCACCGCTCCTGGAGAATAAACTGCACCGGGGAATACCGTATTGATAACATCGAGGGCGAGAAAAACCACTCCAACGATGGAGC
>CAYRRA010000094.1:0-17258 GCA_964426355.1 uncultured Anaerolineaceae bacterium | reverse complement strand
AATAGGGCAGTGCACCCAATATCAACCCAGCAATGGAACAAAGAAAAGCTAAAACACACGTTTGACAGGTGAGGTTTGCCCGTTTTTTGACAATGAACCATAAAAATGCTGCGCCAGTCGGAATGATGTACACCAGGGTAATCCCATTCACCCAAATTCCCAAACCAGATAATAATCCCCAGAAAAAAAACGGAAGCCAATTCAGCTGAATGAAAACCGAAGACCTTTCAAGAAAGGGTTTGGTGGCGCTCTGTACCAATAAAATCAACAGGTTACCGATTAATAACGCTTCCCCATATCCGCCAAGGCTAATAGTGGTGTACAAAGTCATATTGACTGTTGGAAAAGCCAATAATAGACCCGAAACCATCAAGGCACGCATATTCCCGCCGGCATTTCTAACAATGAGCAGCGTTGTCAGAACAGTAAAGCCATACAGGACCATCTGCACAAGACGAATCACCCAAACATGAGAACCAAATAACATAAACCCGCCAGCAACCAGGTATGCATCCAATCCTCCCATATAAACCTGACCATAAAAAAACACCGGTCGCTGACCTTGCAGGATATGACGAGCCATCAACCCAACAATTGCTTCATCTGCATTGAATGGGAATCTCTCCCATAGAAGAAGCACGGTTTTCCAGGTGATGCTGAAAACAACAATCAGAATGATAACCCACGTGAATTTCTTGTCATTTGTTTTCATGTCGATGATAATAAGTGAGCTTGGATAAATTTTAGTGCCACACAAAAGTAATTTCAACCATGTTAACTATCAAATCGCGATCTGATCTGTACTTTTCTATCTTTGTCATCCTGATTTCCATTATTTATTATATCGGTATCTCGTATATTCCGTTCCATCCTGACGAAAGTACGCAGATATTCATGAGTTCAGATTTTACAAACTGGTTTTCCAATCCAGGACAGCTTTTTTGGGACAGTGAAAAAACTAATGAAATAAAACAAACGTACAGGCTGTTGGACGCTCCCATCAGTCGATTGCTAATAGGTTTGGGGAGAACACTAACTCAAGCTCCTCCTCTTGAAAAAGACTGGGATTGGGGAGCAGACTGGAATAGCAATCAAAGAAATGGGGCATTGCCGGGTCAAAACTTATTGAACATTTCCAGGTTTAGTGTTGCAGTTCTTTTTCCGTTTTCGTTGTGGTTAATTTACTCGATAGCAAAAAAGATATCGGGTGGGAGTGTTGCAGGGTGGGCAGCAGCGATTTTGCTCATCGGGAACCCCCAAATCGCCTTGCACACTCGACGCGCAATGGCAGAAAGTGCACTCCTTTTCAGCACGCTGTTGTGCCTGTATTTTTTCCTCAATCCACCAAGACGAATTTGGTTGTTAGCTATTCCAGTCGCACTCGCATTTAACTCGAAGCAAACCGCTGTCGGACTGTTTCTCTTTGGTCTGATCTATGTCATTTTCCAGTCGAAAAACTCATCTATGCGCAAACGACTCATTCCGATTTCCCTCTACCTTCTTCTCTTCCTTCTCGTCTTTCTGCTGCTTAATCCAGTGTACTGGGAACAACCTTTTCATTCTCTAGGAGCTGCACTCCACACCAGGGGTGAGTTAGTCACAGCTCAAACAGATACCTTTCGTCAGCTTAATCCCAATTTGGTACTGGATTCATCGTGGAAAAAGGTTTTGTCCTTTTTTACGCAGGTCTTTTTTTCTACACCACAGTTCGCAGAAACAGGAAATTACACACAAGACCTGGCGTCATCCATAAAGCATTATTATGCCAATTTTGGAAACCGGCTTTTTTCACAACCAACCATCCAAGTCCTGACAGTGATTTTGAGTATTGCCGGGATGATAGGGATTTTTACACGTGCACGTAGAAAACCACCAGGATATGAGCATCTTTATACATTTATTACGATATTTTTTATCGTCGTATTATCTTTGGTGTTCTTCATTCCACTTTCTTTTCAACGGTACTACCTGCCCAGCATCCCGTTTCTTTGTCTGTTCTCAGCAGATATGATTAACGCGATTGTGGTTCACGCGCGCAAAAAGAAAGTGGATTAAATTACAACCGGTTATTTTTCGACTTGGTCAGCCCACGGATAGATTTCTGTGCCTTTTGCTGCTTCACGAACCGTAGGGTCATCCGCATAATATCCGTGACGGTGCGAGGGAATCAGTTCTTTGATTTTCTGCATTAAGAGATGCCCTATTTCCTCAAGCTTTTCGCGCCCGGCGCGCCCGCGCACATCTTCTTTAAATGGTCCAAAAGGTTTACCGATATTAACCCGCACCTTTGCCCTTCGCCCAAAACGAAGTGGAAAGACATCCGTCACACCATCCAACCCAACAGGGAGAATTTGCGCTGAAGAGCGTGCAGCCAATAAAGCAGCCCCGGGTCTTGCCGGGCGAAGCACTGAAGCCCAACTTCCTGCCTCGGGAAATATTCCAAGTACTCCCCCGTTTTGCAATACACCTTCAGCATTGTAAAACGCATCTCGCGAGACGGATCCGCGATGTACCTTGAAAGTACCCCACATGCGTGGAATGAACCGGACCATCGGCGGCGCACCTGGCAGTTCGGTGCCGCCAATAAATTCCAATGGATACGGCAGCGCATCGATCAATACAACCGGATCCAGGAAATTAAAATGATTTGATATCACAATTAATGGACCGGATTTGGGTAAATTTTCTTTTCCAGTAATTTCAAATTTTGAAAGCAAAAAGAAACCTATCCGAATTAGCTCGCGCAATATCGGGCGCACAACCCCACGTCGAATTTGATAATTGCTATCAAACCCTGCTTCGAGCATGTTTCACCTCAAATGAAGTATTTATAAAACTATCCACTGAATGTTCCGTAACCATTAAAACAAAAATGAACCGCAACGATTACGGTTTTAGTTTATTCTACTCTCTGATACTTCACAAATGGACACCAAGGAAATTTTATCACTTAAATCGAATTTTAACCTTGCATTTATGGTATTTTTGTGGTCATCCGTATAATCCAAATTTTGCTTCCTTGAGTAATCAACCGGTGATGAAGGGGCAAATTACTCCTGGGTGTTGATAAGGGATAAATAATCTCTCTTTCCGCCGTAATGGGAATGATGAGAAGAGAAAATGGAACAGACAGAGCAAATACCCTGCTTGTTCAGTCCAACCGGGGTGGTCCCTGACGCAGACGAGCCCGTGCCTGATCCTCTGGAAACCCGTAAGGCGTTTCGATCCACCAGGTAGCACCGGCATCTACCCAGGGACGCAGTTTTGCGACAATCTCGTTTTCGGTCAGCCCTTGCGTTTGCCCTTCGGCGATCAGGTCAAAGGGGGTGTCCTGTGTGCGGTTTGTCTGAATATACTCCTTCATCTGGCGCAGGTCTTCAGGTTGCACATCCACCAGATTGCCTTCACAGTCCATTTTATTTGGCAGTAGTCCATCGCATTTCAACACGCGGCGCATGGATTTCATGCGCTTCCAGACGCCCACCATCCATATTGGTACGCGCGGTTGTTGAACGGGTCGGGAAGGAAAATATTCCTCTTTTCCCACCATAGGCTGATCCACATGGTAATGTTTCCCATCGTACTTGAAGGGTTTTCCCCGGTGCAAAAGGGTCAGCAAGTCTACACCCTCATCCATTAACTCGCCGCGAATCTTCTTGTCAGTGATTTCATCTTTGAAAGCATTATAGCCGTAGTAGAAGACGCCTGGACCCACACCCAGTATCACCCTGCCGTTAGAGAGATTGTCCAGTGAGGCGGTCTCGCTTGCGAGTTTCCAGGGGGTGTAGCGCGGCATCTGAACAACCAGGGTTCCAAGTTTGATGCGGCTGGTGCACATAGCAGCAGCCGCAAGTGAAATCCAGGGGTCATGATGCCATACCGCTTCGCCCACGAAAAACCCATCCCAGCCGGCTTGTTCCGCTTCACGAGCAATCTCTGCTGCCGATCGGGCATTACCTAAGGGTTGAACGATACCGAATTTCATAGTCGATCCTCACTTATTTATAAAAAAGAAATTGCCCTGGTTAAATTGTCTTCTTTAACCTCTTTTGCATGCTGCCGTTGTGTTTCGAAAAGTATAAAGAAGATACGCAAAAAAGAAACCTTCAATAATTCATGAAGGTTTCTTTTCTTACATCGCATCAAAGCTAATTGGAAGTCGCTACTTCTAAAAATTGAGACACGACATTGCGCAGCATCCCTTCGGGCATTGCTCCTACCTGAGTATGCGCAATTTTACCATTGACGATGAAGAGCATGGTTGGAATTCCCTGTACGCCAAATTTCTGTGCCCACTCAGCGCTTTCATCCGTATTTACTTTTGCTACCAGCAACTTTCCGGCATATTCTTTTGCCAATTTCTCCAAAATGGGTGCAACACTTCTGCAAGGTCCACACCAGGGAGCCCAAAAATCCACGATGACTGGAAGTGAAGATTGAAGCACTGTTTTCTCAAATGCGGCATCTGTCACATTAATTGGTTCATTGATCATTAATAACTTCCCTTTCTGGATAATTAATCCTGTTCACAATCCCGACAATTGTAATCTTATTTTTGTGGTTTGAAAAGATGGCGTGAGTAGATGCGATTAAATGCGTAGTCACGTTTGCATCACTCGCGCTTCTCTAAATCATCACCGCGTGATTTTTCTCCAAGTTCTACGAACCGGTATCCGACACCACGCTCGGTAAGGATATATCTTGGGTTAGATGAATCTTTCTCCAATTTCTGTCGAAGATAATTAATGTAAAGACGAACATAATGTGGTTCATCCCGGTATTCATATCCCCATACCTTCGACAATATTTGATCGTAGGTCAAGACCCAGCCAGCGTTTTGCACAAGGTGATAAAGAAGCCGGTATTCCGTTGGGCGAAGTTTTACTAATTCGTTATCAAGCCAGACTTCACGTTTACCAAAATCTATCGTCAGGTGTTCATCTACTTTAATCACATCACGTGATGAAATGGTAGATGTCTCGGTGCGGCGTAACACGGCACGAACACGGCTTACCAGTTCGCGCGGGCTAAAAGGTTTGGTGACATAATCATCGGCTCCCAACTCCAAGCCCTTCACCCGATCATCCTCTTCACCTTTCGCTGTCAGCATAATCACAGGAACACTGCTGACTTCACGAATCATCCGTAAAACCTCAAAACCGTCAATATCCGGAAGCATTACGTCCAATACAACAAGGTCTGGCATCTGGCTTCTGAGCGCATCCAGGGCTTTTTGCCCTCGATATGCCTCAATCACTGTAAATCCATCATGTTCCAGGTTCAACCTGATGAAACGAGCCATGCGCTCTTCATCATCGACAACAAGAATTTTTTGTCCGATCTCTCGTTTTTCTGTCATAGCATCACTCACGAACAAAAGTAATGATATCTTCCTCACCTTCGCTTGAAACAATCTCTATAAAATTTATGCGGTGGATGGGCCAGATCACTTTAGAGACATCTCGCTCAAGATATGACAATGTTTTACCATCTCGCAACCGTGGGTTTTGGGCAATCAACAACGCATCAGTTGGAGCTGGTATCTGATCAATTTCACAAACCACCGGATCATCATTAAAAATATGAACAATAACTGTTATCATCACCACCTCACTTCATTTTTTTCCGCGCCAGAAATTGCATAAAAATGCTGGTCCAGCGAACCGAACATAACCATATCCTCAAATAATACTGAGGCACTGGTTATTCCGCCCTGCACCTGGAAATCCCATGCAGGTGTACCATCAGTCAGATTCATAGCCAGAAAATGCCCTGCGGCATTCCCCAGGTAAACAAGAGTCTGATCTCCCGCCGGTGAACCGCTCACCTGGCTTCCAGTATTGTGTGTCCAAATGGGCTTACCTGTAATGGGGTCAACGCCATAGACCACGCCATCAGCTGACCCAAACACCACAATATCTTTCGCAAGGAAAGGAGAACTGACTGACCCTTTACCCATGCGCAAAGACCATTGTTGCCAACCTGATTGAACTGAAATGCAATAAAAATACCCGTCCAGGCTCGTAAAAAACACCTGATCCTGGTAGATAAGCGGAGAAGACGTAATTGCCTTCCTGCTGTGAAATTTCCACCTGATCTTCCCACTAAAATCAAGACAACACAACTCCCCTGCTTCTGTTCCAACAATTAAACCATCGCGCCAAATTGCAGGGCTGGAACGGATTGCGCCGCCCAGGTTCGTCTTCCATATTGCTCGGCTTGTAACGATATTCACAGCCGACAGATACCCATCATCTGCGCCGATGAACACATGCCCCTCAGAGTATTTGGGAGAGCTCCAGATTGGCGCATCTGCATCATACGTCCATAATAGCTTTCCGCTTCGACAAGAAATAGCAAACAGCCGTCCATCCCCTGAACCGATGTAGACAACTGAATCCCAGATAATCGGCTGCCCAACAATCCCCCCTAACGTACGGTATTTCCACAGTTCTGAGCCCGTTCTGGCATCCAATGCATACAAATTTTGATCGTAAGAACCGAAATAAACGGTATCCCCATAAATTGTGGCGGTGCCACGAATTTCATCAGAGCATTGATATTGCCATTTTAAACGGGGGGCATTTTGCAGTGATATGGAGAGCCCCGCAGCATCCTGTGCGATAAGCAAATTGTTATTTTTTGCACAGTTTTCAATTGCCGACCGCATTTCAAGAATGGATTGGAATCGTTTTTCCGGTTCATACGAAAGAGATTTCTGCACAAGCTCGGATAAATCTGCCGGCACATTGGGGTTTATTTCCCTGATATTGCGTTCATGAAATGTAAATGGGGGTTCCATTTGCGGGTCACGGCGTGTCAATATATAGTGCAGGGTTGCCCCAAGTGCATAGATATCTACAGCAGGAGTGGCTTCGCCGCGATACTGTTCAGGGGGAGAATATCCCTCTGTCCCAATAACGGTGCCTTTTTGTGATGCCTGTAATGCTTTTGCAATTCCAAAATCAACCAGCATGATATGATTAGCTTCATTAACCATGATATTAGAAGGTTTCAAATCTCTAAAAATCACTGGCGTATCTTGCTGATGTAAATAAACCAGGACATCACAAATCTCCAACGCCCAGGAAACCACCAGCTTAATCGGTAAAAACCCCTCATACTCATTGAGGATCGTATTCAAATCACTGCCCTTGATAAATTCAAGGACAAGAAAGATTCGGTTTTCATCGGTGAAGAAATCGAAAATTTTAGGAATTGCCGGGTGGTGAAGCGTTGCCAATATATTCGCCTCTCGTTCAAAGATTTTCACCACCTCATCTCTTATGAGTAAATCAGAACTGGAATGAATCAATTCCTTAACGGCGACAATTTTTTCAACTTTGGGAAAATGCATATCCCTGGCACGGTAAACTGAACCCATACCACCACTGCCAAGCACATCCATGATAAGATACCGGTTCGACAGGACCTCGCCATGAGATACCCTGTCATCCGTTCCATCTGGTTGTTCGGGATAGTTCACCTGGTTCAATTGCGACAGCGTAACCTCCTTATTGGGATATTCACAATCACAGTGGCGTGAACAATGCCTTACTAAGGCTGATCAGGTTTTTTTCTCTTTCCCAATTATACATTAGCTGAAAAAGAGAAATTTGATTTTCCGTATCTCATCTCTTCGATAGGGGAAATACTATTCCAGTACAACTTTCAAATAATCAGATGCAGCCCATCCCTTCCGGGTCGAATCATACGGCGTAGTAATTAACCACCATAAATAATCGTCTGAAAACACAGGTCCATCTTCTACCAAAAACACTTCATTCTCCAGCCCATAAAAAACCACTTGCGAGTTTAATCCCGGTTCAGAACGGATACGAAGACCCGAATTACCCGTACCGGTGATTTGCACATAAATCCCTATCTGCATCCCGTCATAACTTATCGGTGAAGCTGTAGGTGTAACCTCAGGAATACTAGCAATCGTTGGAGTGAAAGTGCTCACAGGGATGATGGTTATTTGTCCCTGTACTCCTGAAACAGGGGGTAACCCAGGCAAAAAACGAACCAACGCCAGCGTAACACCGCATAAAGTAGCAAAAATAAATAACCCCCCTAAAAAGACATATTTATTCCAGTACTTCAACAACCTCATTCTAAAACCTATGCAGGCAGAAGGAAAAATGCCAATCCCAGAATAACGTAGATCGAAAGCAGCGAAGCGCCTTCTAACCAGTTGGATTCGCCATCCGCTGCTACCAACGCCGTGATAATGACACCCGATCCGATCGCAATGAGTTCAAATTGGTTGAAAATTAAGGTGAGAGGGTTGCCCATCAACAAACTGATAAAAACGAGAAGCGGAGCTACAAAAAGGGCAATTTGCAGACTGGATGAAATGGCAATTTCGACACTTAAGTCCATCTTGTTTTTCAAGGCAACCTGCACAGCAACAAGATGTTCAGCCACATTTCCAACGATGGGGATGAGAATAATACCGAGGAAAAATTCCGAGATACCCAAATTGGCAACAACATCTTCAACAGCGCCAACAAGCAGTTCACTCAACACAACAACGCCAAAGGTCGCAGCAGCCAGTACAATAATCGCAGTCGTTTTTGACCAGTGTGGGTGATTCTCTTCTTCAGCAGGTTTGTATGCCAATGGGCTGTCAATCGATTTGAAACTGTATATCAACCCAAACACATACAGCAAAATCATTACCCCTGCCACACCCAGGCTTAGAATTTCGACCTTCATACTTCCATCAGCACCAATAGAATGGCTAAAGATAGAAGGTACTACCAGAGCCAGGATGGATAAGATTAATAGAATCGAGTGATTCCCGGCTTGCTGCTTGTCAAATTTTTGACGACCGTTTTTTAGCCCGCCAAGGAGCACAGATGCACCTAAAACCAAAAGTAAATTTCCCAGGATAGAACCGGTAATCGAAGCTTTAACCAGGTCAAGCAGCCCGGCGCGGATGGCAAGTAAAGTGATAATCAATTCAGCAGCATTCCCCAGGGTGGCATTGAGCAATCCGCCAACTTTGGGTCCTACATAGGATGCAAGCACTTCTGTGCCTTTCCCAATAGAATCTGCCAGCGGAATAACCCCAAATGCAGAAAGAAAGAATACCCATCCTGGACCCCAGTGCTGCCAATGCGCAATTACTGCAATGGGAAATACAATCAAGAGAATTGAAAAGGGTTGTTGACGAACCAGGTTAATCACTTTTTTCATTGTCGCTACTCTGTTGCGCAATTATAACGCAGAGTAAATCGTATGTTATAATTTTTCGAGGTATGGCTGAAAATAGTCTCGATTCATCTTCATTGCTTGGTAATCGTTACCAGCTTCTGCAAACAATTGGTAGAGGTGGGATGGCAACTGTTTACCTTGCACGAGATTTAATGCTGGAAAGACCAGTCGCGGTCAAGCTTTTAAAACAAGACCTGTCCACTAACCCATCCTTCAGGAAACGATTTCAGCAAGAAGCAAAAGCCGCAGCTAACTTATCGCACCCCAATATTGTAACTGTCCACGATTTTGGATTTCATAAAGGGCGATTGTTCATCGTGATGGAAAATGTCCCAGGGCAAAACCTGAAGGAGATTATCCGTGAAACTGGCAAATTCCGATTGGAAGAAGCCCTCACCATCATCATTCAAGCATGTGCAGGAATCGGTTATGCGCACCGCGCGGGTTTAATCCATTGCGACATAAAGCCACATAATATCCTGGTCACCCCGGATTTGCGGGTGAAAGTCACTGACTTTGGCATTGCTCGTGCGCTCTCAACTATTCAGCCCGATGAACATTACGACGTGGTCTGGGGTTCGCCTCAATACTTTTCTCCCGAACAGGCTTCAGGTTTGGCTCCTTCGCCCGCATCGGACGTATACTCGCTCGGCGTAATCCTATACGAAATGCTCGTCGGTAGATTACCTTTCGAGTCAGATGACCCGGCAGAATTGGCACGCATGCATCGCGAGGTATTACCCACTCCTCCTCGAAAAATAAACACCAATATCCCTATTGCATTGGAACAAATCCTCCTCAAAGTGCTCGCTAAGGAACCCTCAGCTCGTTATCGGACCACAGACCAATTGGGCAGGATTTTAGAGACCTTCTTAAAACAAAGCGAACATTCAACATCTGAAACCACATCCGGAAAAAAAACCGGCTTTACCGTTGCAGACTCTTCCCGAGGAAATTCTTCAATTCCAGCAAATTCATTCCCGCAATCCTATGCCAATTACGCCGATACCAATATGGAAACAAACATTGAACCTGAGGTGGTCGCAGAACATCCTTCAGGTTTTGACTGGCTGACAATTCTGCTCGGTCTGGTTGCTGTTTTCGCTGTTGGTGGATTGATTCCGTTCTGGATTTACATTTGGTTTGCACTTAATGCCGCTCGTTAGATCAGTGTGATTCGATGACAGACATCATTCTCTCTGCCTCAATATTATCTGCAAATTTCAAGAACCTTGAAAGAGATATCAAAACCACTGAAGATGCGGGCATAGACTGGATCCACATCGATGTGATGGATGGAAACTTTGTGCCAAATATCAGCATGGGCGCGTTTATCGTGGACACCTGCCGGCAAATCACAAACCTGCCATTGGATGTTCATTTGATGATCAACAACCCAGAAAGGCACATCCGGGCTTTTATTGATGCAGGAGCAAATCGTATCAGTATCCATGCAGAAAACAATCCAAACGTAGTTCGGACTTTACAAGAGATTAGAGAACTACACTGCAGCCCCGGTTTAGCCATCAACCCTGGCACATCGGTCGGGTCGGTAGAAACATTAGTGAATTATGTTGATATGATCCTGGTAATGACGGTTAATCCCGGTTTTTCAGGACAAACGTTCATGCCCGAAATGGTAGAAAAGGTCATGGCGGTACGGAAATTGGTTGAAGATAAAAATCAACCCATCTTAATCCAGGTCGATGGCGGAATTAATCCACACAACATCAAATTGCTCTCTTCTGCTGGTGCTACGGTTTTTGTTGCAGCAACATCAATCTTTAAATCGCCTGGCGGTATCGCCGCCGGGATAGAATCGTTGCGGGTAGCGTGTTCTTAAAATCAAAAATCACGGATGCACCGCGATTCTTGAAAGATAAAAGTGAAAAAAATTATTTATTTGTTTTTCGAAAGAGTACGAATACAACGGGCACAAAGTACTTTCTTAACTTTTTTGCCATTCTCAAAAAGGGTTACTTTTTGCAGATTCGGTCGAAAAGCACGATTTGTTGCTCGCATCGAGAAACTGCGGCTGTGCCCAAAGGTTGTCTTTTTCCCGCATTGTTCACATATTGCCATTTTTCTTTTCCTTTCATGGATTAATGTACAATTAATCACCTTATTATAAACGCAAGGATATATTTTATCATGAACCGTATCTTATTACAAGAAATGTTGTTAATAGTCACGAAATGAGGAGAAAACCATGAAACAAGGCACTAACCCTCTTGGTAATATTTATGTCTCTTATCGAGCCATTGCATCCATTGCATATCTTGCAGCCCAGGAAACCTATGGTGTTGTCGGATTAACAGCAAAAAACCTCGCGGAAGGGCTTGCAAACGCGATTGTCAAGGACCCCACACTGGGTGTGGATGTCGATTACAATGGCGACATCATCAAAATCAATCTTTACATCATCATCGAGTACGGAACGCGCATTACTTCAGTCGCC
Source organism: uncultured Anaerolineaceae bacterium (assembly GCA_964426355.1). Classification (GTDB taxonomy): domain Bacteria; phylum Chloroflexota; class Anaerolineae; order Anaerolineales; family Anaerolineaceae; genus JAJFTV01. Next base: position 5,578 of record CAYRRA010000094.1, on the reverse strand, counting down.
AACAGTGTTGCAAACAATATCCGGTTTAAAGTTGAAAAAGCCATGGGGTTATCACCAGACCATGTGATTGTCAACGTCCATGTCAGAGGTCTTCGGATCAGCAATACAGATTAATCTATTTTCTTTAAAATTTTCAGGAGTTACATGAACAACGCAGATCTGAAAACCTTACAAAAACAAGAAGAAGTTACACAAATTGATGGACAATGTTTTATTAAACTCGTTAACGCTGCATACACGTGGTTAAAAACGAACCAGCAATCTGTAAATTCACTCAATGTATTTCCAGTTCCTGATGGCGACACTGGCACCAATATGGTTTTAACCTTACAGTCAGCGAAAAATGAGGTTAAAAACACGGAAGAAAACAATATCGGTAAAATGGCGCACTCTATCGCGCAGGGTGCACTGATGGGAGCGCGCGGGAATTCAGGCGTTATCCTCTCCCAACTATGGCGTGGTTTTGCTCGCGCACTGGACAACTACGAAACGATGGATGCTGCCATTTTCGTACGGGCTTTGGCTGAAGCACGTGACACTGCATATAAAGGTGTAGTTAGACCGGTGGAAGGGACAATTCTAACTGTGGCAAAGGATATTGCTATTGAAGGGGAAAAGGCATTGACCGAAACTTCAGATTTAATCACAATCCTGAAAAGAGTCGTTTCAGCAGCCGATGAATCAGTGAAACGCACCCCTGAACTATTGCCCATTCTAAAACAAGCAGGCGTGGTTGATTCAGGTGGCAAAGGTCTATTTTTCATCTTTGAGGGTGTTCAAAAATTCATCCAAAACGAGTCGCTGGAAACACCCACCCACGAACCGGTCTCGATCGCAAAACTGCCCGAAATGGATAACCACCTTGAAATTGAACCCGGGCAGGATTATGAAGTGGTCATCGATTTTCGCCCGCGACAACAACTCATACTGGATGATTTTCACAAACGTCTATCAGAAATGGGCACTTCCATCCAGATTGCAGAAGGAGATGAATTTTTTAGGATGCATATTCATGTTCCAACTGAAAATCGTTACAAACCGATCGATTACATCATGGAATTAGGAAGTGTTTCAAAAGTAGCGATTGAAAATTTGATGGAACAACTGGATCAATTCAACAATGGGAATGGGAAAAAATTGGAGTGCATACCTGTCGAACCCGGACAAATTGCTGTCATTGCCGTCTCGCCTGGTTTTGGAATTTCGAAGATTTTTGCCAGCCTGGGCGTAGCAGCCATCGTTGAGGGCGGGCAAACGATGAATCCCAGTACAGAAGAAATCCTACAATCCTTTGAAGACCTGCCAACCGACAAAATCATCATCCTACCAAATAATAAGAACATTTTGCTGGCAGCCAATGCCGCTGCAGAGGCATCAGTAAAAAACATCCAGGTCATCCCCAGCGTAAGTATTCCTCAAGGCTTGAACGCAATACTACAGCTAATACCCGATGGCGATTTTGAATCAATCGTAAAGCACATGAAAGAAGCCATTCAAGAACCATTAACGGGCGAAATCACCATTGCCAATAGAGATGTTCAAATCAATGGAGTGGATGTAAAGAAAGGAAAAACCATCGCTTTACTCAATGGCAAGCTGGTTATTGCTTCAGAATCGCTGCAGGAAGCCTGTTTGCACCTACTGAAAAAAGCTAATGCAGATGAACGAGAGAGAATCACTCTCTTCTATGGTAACGACTTGAATATTGCTCAAGTTACTCCTATTGTTGACCTCATAAAACAACAATACCCCAAACATGAGATAGAAGTTCTTGAAGGGGGACAACCTCACTATCACTTCATTATTTCGATCGAGTAGCCATGAGACAAGCGTGTTTGGTCACAGATAACAGCGCGCAATTTTCAAAACCCAATTTTCCTGGGCAGAACTTAATCCATATCGTTCCGCTCGATTTACAAATGAACGGACAGAGGATAAACCCTGAAGACGATGTGAAAGCAAATCTGCTCCCCAAAATCGTCACTGGAAAGAATAAACCTCAAGTTTCTTCTCCATCTGCAGACTATTTCTACAAGAAATTTCAAGCACTGTCTTTTCATTTTGACCCTATCATCGCAATTTTTCTCTCTTCAGGCTTAAATAAATGCTACCAAAATGCAGTTGAAGCTGCAGAAACAATAAAGGGAAAAGCTGATATTCTCATCATCGATTCAAAAACCACTTCGGTAGGCTTGGGGCTGCTGATAATGAGCGCGCTTGAAGCCATTCGCGATGGTCATAGCTTGCTTCAAATCGACAGGAAAATTCGCAATCTTCTACCCCACTTGTACACGTTGTTTTGTATCCCCAGCTTATCATACCTGCAATATAATGGTTTCCTCGACGAAACCCAAGCGGTAATCAGTGAAATGCTGGGGGTTCTTCCAATTTTTTCTCTTGAAGATGGACAGTTGACGCCAATTGAAAAGGTGAAAAGTGTTCGGCATTCTTTGGGCTATTACCAGGAATTTTTGGAGGAATTTGATCAGTTAGACCACGTGGCATACGTTCAAAGCGCAAAAACAAATTTTAAAGATGCCAAAATATTCCAGGACAATGTTCAAACGATATTTCCCGAGCTGACCTTTTCAAAACACATCATCAACCTACCGCTTTCGATTCTATTAGGACCACGCAGCAGCAGTTTGATTGCTCTGGAAAAAATCTAATCTCCCGGCATGTGAAAAAAACACCCCCGATATGAGATAAATCGCTTGTTTGGGGTAAAATATGGTAATGGTCTCCTCTATTGAAAAATTAAGAAAATTTTTAAACTTAGAAATTAAACGAAATTTTGATAACAAAGCCATCGTTGGAGGGCTTGATAAAATTCTGCCCTCCTGGGTTCCAGAAGCATTAGCTGAAACAGACGATACGGAAAAGGTAAGCGAGATAAAAATGCGTATTGAGCTATATCATGCCCAATCGCAGGGGGAACGGTCTACAGCTATCACACAAATTTTGGATTTGCTCAATCTTTTTGATAATATCCAGGAGCCTGAGGAAAGCCAATCAATGGTGCAAGAAGAGCAGCCCAGACCCATCCCAGAAATGATGGATAAATCACATTTGCCACTCTCTTCGCGTATTGACTATAACAAAATGCTCAATTCGCCAGTCACCACAATCACTGGTGTGGGTGCAAGTATGGCGAAAAAACTTGCTCAACTTGGCATTACAACGATCAATGATTTACTGCTCCATTTCCCCAGGAGATATGAGGATTTCAGCAAACTGATCCCCATCAACCGGTTGGAATATGGTGATGAGGTAACAGCGATTGGCACGATTAAAAGTATCGTGACCCATCCCACAAAAAATCCAAAAGTTGAGATTACCGAAGCAGTACTCACAGATGGTACAGGGTTTTTACGGCTTACCTGGTTTAACCAGAAATATCTGGAAAATACAATAACACCTGAGATGCAAATAGTCGTGTCCGGCAAAATCGAACGATATTTGGGCAGGCTGGTGATCAACAACCCCGAATGGGAAAAACTGGAAAAAGAACAGCTTCACACCAATCGCATTGTACCCGTTTACTCTCTCACCGCAGATGTTAAACAGCGCTCATTACGAAATCTGATTTATAAGGCTGTATCGTATTGGGCTCCGAGAATTGAAGATTACATGCCTCAGGAAATCCTTCAAAACGCAGGGCTAATTGACCTTTCGACAGCTATGTTACAAATCCATTTTCCTGACTCAATGGAAGAATTAGAACTCGCCCAACAACGAATCGCTTTTGATGAAATTTTCCTGCTTCAAATGGGCGTACTCCAACAAAAACGCGAGTGGCAATCCAATAAAGCCAGTGTATTGGATGTACCAGATCAATGGCTTGATGAGCAAATCGAAAAAATCCCCTTTTCACTAACGCAAGCTCAAAAACGCGTCGTTCGCGAAATCAAAGAAGACCTGGCATCGGGTGTCCCGATGAACCGCCTGCTTCAAGGGGATGTCGGTTCTGGCAAAACCATCATCGCCGCATTAGCCAGCGCTATTGTCTATCAGAATGGAGCACAGGTGGCTGTACTAGCACCGACTAGTATTCTGGCTGAGCAGCATTACAACACCTTAAAACGAATTCTTTCTTGTGAGTCCGATTCAGCGCTTCAAATGATGGGTGAAAATGCTATCAAACTACTGATTGGTGATACACCGGAGAAAGAAAAGACAGAAATCATCGAGTCATTATCTTCCGGCGAGATCAAAGTTTTGATTGGAACACATGCCATTTTAGAAGAGCCAGTGCAATTCAACAATCTGCAATTGGCGGTCATAGACGAACAACACCGCTTTGGTGTGAAACAAAGAGCAACTCTACGAATGAAGGGGGATAACCCTCATCTTCTCGTCATGACAGCTACCCCAATCCCAAGATCATTGGCACTAACAATTTATGGCGATCTGGATGTCTCAGTCTTAGACGAAATGCCAGTCGGACGACAGGTAATTCAAACCCACGTTCTACACCCAATCGAGCGTGAAAGGGCGTATTCATTAATCCGTTCGCAGATCGAACACGGATACCAGGCATTTATCGTTTACCCATTAATCGAAGAGGGCGAAAACGAAAACTCTAAGGCTGCTGTCTCGGAATATGAAAGATTAAAAGAGCATATCTTTTCCAATGATCGATTGGGATTGTTACACGGCAGAATGAAGCAGGAAGAAAAAGATGCCATCATGACTGCTTTCAGGGATGGGCAGTATGATATTCTGGTATCCACTACGGTAATCGAGGTTGGTGTTGATGTACCGAATGCGACTGTGATGTTGATTGAAGGGGCAAATCGTTTTGGTCTGGCACAACTCCATCAACTGCGCGGGCGTGTTGGTCGGGGTGACGCGAAATCTTACTGCATTTTGATCCCAGAAACTCAAGACGCAGTTGAAAACGAGCGGTTGGCTGTCATGAGCGCCACCAACGACGGTTTTCTCCTTGCTGAACAAGACCTTAACCAACGTGGTCCAGGTGAATTTCTTGGTACACGCCAGTCAGGTTATTCAAATTTGAAAATCGCAAAACTTACTGACGTAAAACTCATTGAAAAAGCCCGGCATTTCTCGCGCGAGTTATTCGACCACGATCCGGATTTGCAGCTTGCTGAAAATCGTAATCTAAAACCTCTAATTCAATATTACTGGGAAGAGGGCAGAGGAGACATAAGTTAAACATGGTAAAAGCAGTATTTCCTGGTACATTTGACCCTATCCATTACGGACACATTGACATCGCCGTGAGAGCTGCACGGATGTTTGATGAAGTAGTCATAGCTGTATATGATCGCCCTTTGAAATCATTGCTTTTTTCACCAGAGGAGAGGATTGATTTGGTGAAAAGAACTTTTGCGAACCATTCAAATATCAGCGTAACCGGATACAACACTCTTACGGTAGAATTTTGCAGGCAAATCGGTGCACAGGTGATTGTTCGAGGTTTAAGAGTGTTTTCTGATTATGAGCAAGAATTTAAAATGGCGCTTGCAAATCATCGCCTGGCACCGGAAATTGAATCAATTATGTTGATTACCAACGAAGAACACACTTTTCTTTCTTCTTCCACGGTTAAGGA
>CAYRRA010000093.1:0-17376 GCA_964426355.1 uncultured Anaerolineaceae bacterium | reverse complement strand
GCATATACCGGGCGGGGTAGACCGGTATATGCCAGTTCCTTGCTCTATTCGATGGGGAAAATTTACTTTAGATTGGATGCAACAAAATCCCAGTTGACCAGTTTGTCCAGGAAGACCTGCACAAAATCCGGGCGGCGGTTTTGATAATCCAGGTAGTAGGCGTGCTCCCAGACATCCACCGTCAGGAGGGCGGTTTGCCCCTGGGTCATGGGCGTCTCGGCGTTGGAGGTGGAGACAATCTTCAATGCGCCGCCGTCCAGAACCAGCCATGCCCAGCCGCTGCCAAAGCGACCTACCGCGGCGGCTTTGAACTGTTCTGCAAAAGCCGCGTAGCTGCCAAAAGCCGCCTCGATCTTTTCCAGCAGTACACCGCCGGGCGCACCGCCGCCGCCGGGTTTCATGCAGTTCCAGAAAAAGGTGTGGTTCCACACCTGTGCGCTGTTGTTAAACAAGCCGGCTTTTGCCGGGTCGCCTGCGGAAGCGAGGATGATCTCTTCTAAGGTCTTTTTCTCGAGCTCTGTGCCCGCAATCAGTTTATTGAGGTTGTCGACATACGCTTTATGGTGTTTGCCGTGATGAAAGCTGAAGGTCTTCGCCGAGTAATGCGGTTCCAGTGCGTCATCTGCATAGGGAAGGGGTGGAAGTTCAAATGCCATCAGTATCTCCTATCTTGCTGAATTTTATGTTAGTTATCCATATTGTAGCACGGATGAACAAGATTAATTTCTGCAATGGTACGGAAATTCAGCAATCGTATTGAAATTGATTCTCTAAGAGACTTATCTTATAGCGTTAGCGATTCATCCTCATCCGCCGGAGGATAAATCCTTCCGGCTTCAAAACGGCGCCCCTGCGGGGCTGCACCCCCGCGATGTGTGGCAAATCGAACCGGATAGATCCTATCGCTTGGGAAACGAGAAGCTTATCCCATGCAATAAACAACGAGGTTATCACTGTCTTTTGCGGTATCCCTGCTGGTTGGTGAAGTGAGCGTTTTTTCTTGCAAGAGGTGTGTGCTGCCGCGCCAAAGCTCAGGTCAGAGACCCTCGCGAGCGGTTTCTCTTACCCATCCGGGTAACTTTTTTCGCGCAGAGGTCTTCCCGGGTTTTGACATGAACTGACCGGCTGCGCTTTCTACTTCGGCTGGCTGATGCGCTGGGTGGCGTCGTTCCCCAAATTGTATTTATTTGACCGCCGGGCGATGATGATGGAGATGTTATCGGGTCCCTGGTTGGCGTTTGCCATTTCCACCAGTTTGTCGGCAGCGCGCTGCGCCGGGAACTGCATCACCACCGCCTGGATCTGCGCCTCGGTCACCACACCCCACAAACCGTCCGAACAGAGCAGCAGGTTGTCTTCCGGGTTCAGTTTTCGCTGTAAAGTGAACGGTTCAATCTCGCCGCGCTGGGCGCTGAGCGACATGGTGAGCACGTTTTTGCGCGGGTAATTGCGCACCTCGTCCGGCGTCAGGTTGTTGTTGCGAATCTCCTCCGCCAGCAGGCTGTGATCCCAGTTGACCTGCTCCATCTTCTGGTCGCTAATCAAATAGGCGCGGCTGTCGCCGACGTTGACCAGGTAGAGCATGTCCTCATCGATCACCGCAGCGACGACGGTGCTGCCCATCTGTCCCAATTGCGGCGATAGCATTGCCAGCCGGCGAATCTCGGCATGGGCAGCCAGGACGGCATCATAGAGGACATTAATCAAGTCTGCGCCTCGGCTCGCCTTTTTGTATTCCTGGCGCAGTGTTTCGACCACGGTCTGGCTGGCGAGCGCACCACCCTGATATCCGCCCATGCCATCGGCGATGATCAGAAGCGGAGGTTTGCGTTTAAAAAGAGAAGGTTCAACTACCAGGAGCGAATCCTGGTTTTCGTGATCACGGCGTTTGACGCCAACATTGATTGCGGTGCCAATTTCGAGCATACCATCATCCCTAGAAAATTAATTTTTCTTGCTAAAACTTTAATCTACCAGTAAATCATTTGTTCACATCACCATGGTCTTGTCATCATCCCGACCCAGGTCATCCAGCGTCTTTTCAGCGTTTCCATGCGGTTTGAATGCGTTGTCAAGCCGGTCAAACTTCAACCTGAGACGTGTGCCAAGCTGTATCTCATCACCCGATTTAAGCTGCACCGGTATGGTACCCACCTTCTGGTCGTTGACGAACGTGCCGTAGGTGGGGCGTTTTACCGAGCCATTGGCTTCTTGGGTGATAAATTCACTCAGGAAGAATTCTGCTCCCGTCATTTCGATCAGGACGTGTTGGCGTGAAACCGCTTTGTCGCCGGAGAGCACCACATCGTTATCAGCCCCACGCCCGATGCTGGTACACGCTTTGGTGATGTTGATCATCTGACCGACCATCATGGTGTCTTCGCTTGCCAGTACACGCAGTACTGCCAGCATTCCGGCTGGTTGCTGCGCTTTCTGCGGGGCATGTGCTGCGTACGCTGAGGCATAATTGACCGTGCGCTCGTCTTCAACCGGCTTCACCTGGGGGATTTCGGCGGCTTCATTTTTACGGCGGCGAGCAGCGATCACCAGGATAACTGCCACTGCAATGACCACTACCAGCAAGATTAACACGCCGACTCCGATCAGCAGCAAGGTCTCATTGGAGAGGTTTAACCCAGAGGGCTGGGGAGTGGCAGTTGGCTGCGGGGTGGCGGTTGCCTGCTCTTCTTCCGTCTCTGCGCTGGTGGCTGCGCCGGCAGCAACAACTGTGAAGGGGATACTTTCCTGTGCCAGGTCCTGATTGTTATAGCCGCGCGCAATCACCGTGAGAGTGTATTCACCGGGTGCCAGCAGACTGAAATCATATTGCAGCCTGAAGGGCGCAGCGTTGGCTGCGCCGACATCGGTATCGTTGCTGCGGAAGATGACTTTTTTGATCTGGTTGAGCGCGGTTGCCCCGGCTTCCACCGTGAAAATACCGCTGAGTTCAGCGCCTGGCTCGGGGGTGTTGAAAAATATACCTGCGGTCAGTTCCGGTAAATCAAATTCATGGGTGTCCTGGTCTTTGTTATCGCGGTGGTTGACTTCGACGAGAATCTGGTAAGTGCCAATCGTGTTGGTGGATGTGTACTTCAGTACGTATTCATTGCGGAACTGCTCGGTAAGGGCATCAAAAGTGTCTTCCAAATCATCCCGCGTGGGAGAAAGTCGGTAACGCCCACCGCTGAGCGCAGACATGCGCTCCAGGTTGCGTTCATCGCTGCGATTGGTCAGCCCGATGGTGTAGATGGGCGCGCGCGTACGCCCGGTGGCAGCGAGATTGGTCACGTCATCCAGCGTGTGGATACTGCATCCACTCCCGTTGATGGTTTCATCAACGCCATCGGTCAGCACAACCACGGCGCGCCGTCCTTCGGGCTCAATTGCCAGTCTCTGCAGTGCCTCATATATTGCATCATACAGGCAGGTGTCCGAGTTGGGTACTGCCTGGATTTTTTCAATGGCATTGCGGGCGTCTTCGCGCTGATCGGTAAAGTCGATCTCGCGGCGGATTTCGCGAGTGAAACTGATTACCGCTACCCGGTCACCGCGTTCCAATGTCTGTACAAATCTTGAAGCAGCCTCGCGCGCTGCGTTCATATTCTCTCCTGCCATGCTGCCGCTGGCATCCATCACCAGGATGATATGGTTCGGTTCGTCACGCACCAGGTCGAGTGAATCGATCTCGACAGCCGTATTGCCTTCGGTGATGGAGAAGTCCTCCGCTTCCAGGTCGTTAACTGGGTTGCCTTTTTCATCCAGCACAGAGAGAAACACGCTGACATCATAAGCCGCTTCGCCTGTGCGTGGTTCAGCAAGAACGTGATGAATGACGAGGTCATACGTAGAGGCAGCCAGCACGCGCACAGGGAACAACCCCGCCGAAGCCAGCACGAGAACCAATAATAGAATGCGAATAGATACCGGTAAGTTAACCTGGCGTTTGGACATTTTCCCTCCCGAAACCGCTCCCTTTTTATTTAATTGAAGCAATACCTGGTGTTCTTCAAATAAAATAAACATGAAAACACCGATAGATAATAGGAATGCAGTTGTTAAACAGTGTGCGTGTAATGCAGGGCGATGATGTTTCACAAAACATTATTTTTTAAGTATATGGTTAATCTCAAGCTGCGTCAACTGAGATTAGTTCATTCCACCTGTGATCCGTGATCGGTAATCTGTGATTGGGGTTGGTGCTGCAGCCCTGCAAGGTCAATGTTTTACAGAAATGAGCCGCTGCGGAATTGCACCATTGTGGGAGTTGTCCACGAAAGTAGGATTTTTCACGCAGCCTTAGCGGAGGTCGGGTGCAGGGCGGTTAGCCAGGCATTCGTCTGCAGAATGAGCACCCTTCTATAGGGTCGTGCCCGAAACCTGAATAAGAATCTCCCCTAACCCCCCTTTTCAAAGGGGGGCAGGGGGGATGGTCACATGCAGCAGTGTCTTTTAAATCATCTACTTTTACGAGACAGAGAGATGTAAATCAGCTTCTTTTTGCCAGCGTGTGGATCTGCTCATGCATATAGAGCTGAACGTAATACAACCCGCCGCCATTCTTGCCGCTGGAGCCGGAGCCCTTCCACCCGCCGAACGGTTGGAAGCCGGGCCATGCGCCGGTGGTTGCGCCTTGCGGGCGGTTGGCATAGACTACACCGGCTTCGATCTTGTCGAAGAACCAATCCACCTCATCGGGTGCGCCGTAAAAGCCGGCAGTCAGACCGTAAGCCACGTCATTGGACAGGCGCATGCCTTCCTCCAGGTCCTTGACCGGAGCCAGCGTTGTGATGGGCAGGAACATCTCGTGCTTCCAGAGGTGATTGTCGATGGGCAGTTGGTCTACCAGCGTTGGCGTACAGAAATATCCATGCTGATATTCGCCTTCGGTTAAAATCTTTCCGCCGGTGAGTATTCGCCCATTCTGGTTGAGTTCCTCAGAGAAATTCTGGAAATCCCGATAGGAGCTTCGGTTGATGACCGGACCCATGTTGACCTCGCGGCGGGTGGGGTCGCCAATGACCAGTTTTTCGGTCAGGGCTACAATGCGATCCTTGAGCGCGTTATAGACCGGCTCTTCAATGAAGACTCGCGAGTTCGCCGAGCATTTTTGTCCTTGCAGACCAAAAGCTGAACGAACGATTCCGATGGCGGCATCATCCAGGTTTGCATGTCGGGAGACGATAGTGGGGTTTTTGCCGCCTAATTCCAATATGGTGGGGCGTACCCATTTGCCATTGGCGAAGTCGCGGTAAATCCCCATGCCGATATCGTACGAACCGGTGAAGGTGACGCCAGCGATATCCGGATGATCCACCAGCGTTTGCCCCACTGAGCTTCCTGGACCGGTGACAAAGTTAAACACGCCCTCGGGGATACCCGCATCTAAGAAGCATTTCGAAATCAACCAGGGCACCCAGGGGGTGTCGGTGGCTGGTTTAAGCACCACGGTGTTACCGGCAGCCAGGGCTGCTCCGGTAGGTCCGAAACTTAAGGCGCCGGGGAAATTGAACGGACTGATGACAAGCCAGACCCCGTAAGGGCGCAGAACGGAAACGTTGGTGAAATCGAAACCCGGAATGGGGTCTTTACCCATCTGTCGGACGAAGCCCTGGTTCGCTTCAACCTGGTCGCAAGCGTAACGGATTAATGCAGCCGTCTCGGCGGTATCGCCCAGTGACTCCATCCGGTTCTTACCCACCTCCAGCGCCATCGCTGCGCTGATCTCAAAAAGCCGTTCATCGATCAAAGCTGCTGCCTTGCGCACCAATGCAATCCTCTCCTGCCAGGGAGTGTGACTCCAGGCGGGAAAAGCAGCTTTTGCGGCGGCTACGGCATCGATTGCATCTTGCGCCGTGCCTTTTTGGAAAACACCCAGAACAAGCCCGGTGTTTGACGGGGAGAGGTCTTCAAACTTTTGTTCTGCAAAGCGCTCCTGGTTGGCAATCAAAAGACTGTATTCTTTGCCCAGGTTTGCTTTTACGGTTTGAAGCGCGTTTTCAAAGTTTGTATGTAGTTCTTCCGGCGGATCAAACATCGATCCATAAGTCAGTTCAAACGGTTTGCTAGATGACATATTCGTTTCCTTTCTTCTCTGTATAACGATTCACAATGTATCACTTAAACCCATACAATCATAACAAATAATGAAATGTGATTTGATGTGATGAAAATCAGATGACCGTCTGATATCTATCCCAAATCAACCGATTGTTCACAAATCTCTCTTCTCTCAACCTGTTATGCCTGTCAGAGTTTTTTTATAATCAACCCATCAGCGTATTTATGAAGCATTGGAAATACAGGTATAAAAAATTATATAACCCCAGTATTAAAATTATCTCAGTTCAGGAGAACTCTATCTGGTCTTACTCACGTTCCATTTGATCCAGGTACTTCTCTACCCAGTCTGCATCCATTCGTATGAGGCGGTTTTTCTTTAGATTCTGTTTCATGATCCATCGGATCTGTGCATTGGGGTTGACAAACCACCGTTCCATCCTCTTTTTGCCTTCTTCCGGATGGGCTGCCACGCAGACGCTCCAGCAGTATGCTAATCCCTGGCGTAAAACCCGGAAGTCTTCCCCATTGCTTTCTGTGCAGGTTTCAAGGGATTCAGTAATATGGTCCAAAATATCCAGCACAACCAGGACGTTTTCGGGTTGTTTCAACAAATCGGGTTCGCAAAGCGCTGCGGCGACAGCGCGTTTCTCCAGCAGGTTGCCCTCCGCCCAAAGACGCATTGCGTTCAACAATGCAGCCATATCTGCGCGTCCGAAGCGCTGTAAAGCCATGCAAACCGCTTCACGCACACGCCAGCGCGGATCAGACGCCAACAGGCGCAGGCGCGGTAGGCTGCCTGTGTCGCCCTCTGCACATAACCTGCCCAACCCGACAATTGCACAGCAAACCAGGAAGACTTGCGGTGTGTTTTCGGGGGCTTCTTCTGGGGTGAGCGCCTGGTATTTTTCGAACCATGCACGCGTGCCCTGGTTCGCCACAGCCTGCATTAATTCCAGGTTACCGCGTGGACCAGGCAACCCGGATTCTTGAAGGAGAAACGGTTCCCAATCTGACAGCGATGCCAGGGTTTGTTGATATTCTTCAATTCGCGTCATATTCTAAATCCTCCTTGTCAGGCTGAATACGGTAATTTCTAAAACAAAAGACGCTCTTGTTCATTCGTCAGATGCACTAATCTGCTTACTGCCTCACCAGCGTTGCGAGTTTTTCGGTGGCTTTCAGCCCGTGACCGGTGAACACCGATACCACCAGTTCATCCCGCGGACAACTAGCCGCATACTGTTCCAACCCGGCAATTACCGCAGCGGAGGTAGGTTCGATGTAAAAGCCTTTACGCGCCATTTTATGCAGGGCAGTCAAAATTTGTTCTTCCGTAACAGGGATAAAAGTGCCGCGGCTTTCGCGTACCGATTTGAGAATTTGCCACCCGCGCGCCGGCAGAGCAATGGCAATCCCTTCCGCCAGAGTGCTGTGGGTCTCTACTGCGGCCGGTTGATTCTGTCCATTTACAAAGGCTCTGTAAAGGGGTGAGCAGTTTTGTGCCTGCACGGCGATGATCTTGGGAATTTTCGAAGTTACACCGGCTTCGAACAATTCCGTGAAGCCGATGGCAACCCCGAGCAACAGCGTTCCGTTGCCTGCTGGCAAAACCACGCTGTCCGGGGCGCGCCATCCGAGCTGCTCGCTGACCTCGAAAGCCCAGGTTTTTGTTCCGTGAAAGAAATACGGGCTCCAGACATGGCTGGCATAAAAACGTTGCTGCGCTGCCTGCCAGACGGCATTGGCAGTATCCTCACGACTGCCCGGAACCAGGTTCAGCCTGGCTCCGTACATGCGGATTTGTGCCAGCTTGCCGGGTGAATTATCTGCGGGGACAAAAATTTCGCAGTCGATTTGAACGCGGGCACAGTATGCTGCCACTGCACAGCCAGCATTGCCTGAGGAATCCTCCACCACAGAACGGATACCGGTTTCACGAGCCTTGCTGATCATCAGGGCAGCGCCGCGGTCTTTATATGAGCCGGAGGGGAACAACTGGTCTTGTTTAATCCAGACCTCTTTACCGCCGATATCGACGGGGAGAAGCGGTGTATAGCCTTCGCCAAACGAGATGATGTTCTCGTCTCGTTCGAGGGGAAGCGCTTCGCGGTAGCGCCAAAGGTTTGGCTGGCGGCAATGGATTTTTTCTAAATCGAAACGAGGAGTAAATTGAAGGTCGAGCATGCCGCCGCAGTCACAACGCCAACGCGGCTGATGAGAGGGATACGCCTGATGACAAAGCGTGCAAATCAATTGTTCCATGAGTCAGTCACTTTTCTTTTTTTTGGAAAAACCGGTTTACTTAATGTTGATGACGTAGGTGATGTCAGGGGGTGTTTCATTAACGACAGGTTTGTCCCGCCAGAGATAGAGAATCAGCTTTGCGGGAAGTTTACCCGGCGAAATATCTTGCAGTTCCGGCGTAACCGGGCTCATGTTGTTACAGCCGCCTGGGTAACCACAGCTATCGCCTTTGTGCAAATACTGAGGTATTTCTATAGCTTCCTGCATTGTGATATTGGGGATGATGTTAATCGACTGCGTGGTATCAATCCACAGATAATTCAGATTTAGATCACGGGCGTTGTAAGCAATCAAGTCAAAAGAAGCGTCCCGAAAGGTATGTTTTTTTGTCGTCCAGTTGTTGAGCTGCTGCAGGTAAGAAGTGAGGTCGTAGGTCACTTCTACCCGGTTCCTGGGGGGCCACCAACGGAGGTTTTGGGGGGAGACATAGAACGGAAAACGACCTGTTTCCAGGGCGGCTGGTGTGATGATGTTCTGGTTCCAAAATGCGCTTCCGTATTGTTCGTTCCAGATCGAGACTCCTGAAAACTCCGCGCCGACTAGCAGGTAGGGATTCAGGATGAAGCGTGATTCCTCTGCTGCGCCTAAAATGCTTTGATCTCCACTGCCGTAATAGTAATGTCCGGTCACACCCCACCAGGGGCGCTTGTCTTCAATTTGGGAAAATACAGCATGAGAAGGCTTGTACTTTGTATAGATCAGCCAGGAAAATTCCAATACGGCATCCTGGCGAAGGTCGTAAATTTCGTTGCGGGTTTTTCCGTTAAGCTCTATCGGAGGAACAACGGGGATGGTGATTGAATCGATAATCGCGAGCTGCCCGATAGCAAGGGTATTTGTATTTTGTTTGAGAACGGGGTTGATGAGTTCCAGTGCAACATACAGGTAGACGAAAATCAACACCACAAATACGATTGCCCAGGTGATGATCCGTCTGCGATACCGCATACGACCTTATTTCTCCTCTCTCCATCCGATTTATTGGCGTGAACTACCCACCATTTTACCTTATTTGCATGGTTTGAAGAGAATGAGCTTAGATTTTTGTGGGTGCAAGATGCAAAGCAACCAGCCTGGGATAAGCAATCATTTCTTTGTTTGATCTGAAACTAAGCCCAGGCTGGTGCGGTTTCTTTTTTTCTGCCTGCACCTGCGGAAATCGGACAGGCAGCAAAAAACCATCATTCTGCGGGTCAAGATAGTCAACTAAACAGACGCATCCACAATCGATTGAGTGGTGCCGTAATTGGTGCTTGTAAAGCCTTGTTCGGTCATATACTGCCAAAGCGATTCCCCGCTTGGAAACTTGTCGATCAGGTCTTGCAGCGTCTGTGCGCCGGTACTTTCCATGATCTGCGAAAGCAGGTTTGTAAATTCGGTGCCCGAATTTATGACCATCCCCCCCTGTTTTTGGGCATCAGGTGGTGGAGGCGGTGGGTTGCTCATCCTGCTGATCTCTGCATCTGCTTCTGCCTGCGTGATTGTGCCAGCTTCAACAGCTTCGTTTAATGCTTCAATGTTCATGGCTGTAAAATCACTGCGGCTAATGCCGCTTTCTTTTAGCGTTTTAAAGATTGAGCCATCTTCAAATTTTGATTCTAGTTCTTCTGTGGTTAAGCCGGTTGCTTCTGAAAGTTTTTCGAGCAGTTCGTCTGTGGGTTCCATTGGTTTCGCCGGGGGTCTTCCCCCCATTGCCTGCATCATCCGTCCAGCCTGGCTTGCTCCTTGAATTTGATCTACCATATTGTATTCGCTCCTTTTTTTTGTCTGTTTTGTTTGGTGCAAATCCAGGATAGCACGCTGCTATTAAGAAGTTGTTCAATACTTGTTTACATGCAATGGCTTGGCGGTATTTTTACATGAAATTTATAGTTGTTTAGTTTATGAAGGGAATGGATAGGCGCAACGCCTATACAGCCAGTGAATGTACAGACAGCTTGGGGATGGTTTTCCAACAATCCCATCCGGATTGGATTATATGAAGAAACAGAAAGATTTATCCCCATCCGAAAAAAGAGGCTATCTAAAAAGGCAGGGTTGTTGATTGTTTTCTCGCAAGAAATGTATGCTACTGCGCTAGAGCTCGGATCAGATATTCTCGCGAGTAGCTCTATCTTTGCCAGCAAAGACTATCCTTACTTTTGAGGGTGGGAGACGGGTAAAAAAACAATGTTCGTTCAAAAAAAGATATGCGATTGTACCCCTGGATGGTTTTTGGATTTTTTGCCCGGTGCGGCTGTGATTGTCTCGAATGTATTTTATAATTGACTCAGTCAAGCCGTGATACGGCTGGTTTTCGATTGGAAAAAAGAAGGAGCTGCAAATGGATTTTTCAAAGCTGGTCGTTGACCGATATAGTGTGAGAGGATATAAAACAGACCCGGTTGAACAAGCAAAACTTGAGCAAGTCTTAGAGGCTGCTCGAATGGCTCCCAGTGCTGCTAATCGACAACCTTTCAAATTGATTGTCATCTCCACTGAAGGGCGAAAAGAGGAATTACGGCGCATCTATAACAGTGAGTGGTTTGTGCAGGCGCCTTATGTCATTTGTGCCTGTGCGATTGAGGCGTTGGCATGGAAACGACAGGGGGATGAGCAAAGTTATGGTATGGTGGATGTTGCCATTGCTTTTGATCATCTGATTTTAGCCGCAACCGAATTAGGTCTGGGGACCTGTTGGATTGCAGCTTTTGATCCCGTTGAAGCTCGCAGAGTACTTAATTTACCTGATGCCTTAACCCCGGTCGTATTTACCCCCCTCGGTTATCCTGATTCACCGATGCGTCCTAAACGGCGAAAACCGTTATCCGAACTGGTCGAATATCAAAAATAAGCTTCCTGAGGAGAACAATTAATGCAAACAGAAAAAAACCTCGTCTTTCCACCCAATTTTGTATGGGGCACAGCTTCATCCGCTTACCAGATTGAAGGCGCATGGGATATTGGCGGGCGCGGCTTATCCATCTGGGATACCTTTAGCCATGTTGCAGGCAATATTGAGCGGAATGAAAACGGTGATACCGCGGCAGACCATTATCACCGCTGGCAGGAGGATATTGCGCTGATGGCTCAATTAGGGCTGCCCGCCTACCGCTTTTCAATTTCCTGGTCGCGCGTCCTTCCACAGGGCAGAGGGGAGATTAATCAAACCGGATTGGATTTTTATGACCGGTTGGTGGACTCTTTATTGGAAAAGAATATTGAACCTTACGTTACGCTGTACCACTGGGACCTGCCCCAGGCATTGCAAGACCAGGGCGGCTGGATGCAGCCGCGAATTGTAGATGATTTTGCCCGGTACGCTGAAGTGGTTGGGCAACGCCTGGGTGACCGTGTGAGCCAGTGGATCACGCACAACGAACCCATGGTTGCTGCATTGTTGGGTCATTATCTGGGGATTCATGCGCCTGGTCTGCGGGACCCCGGAGCGGCTTTCTCTACTGGTTTACACCTCTTACAATCACATGCTGCTGCGGTGCGTGCACTGCGCGCCAGTTGTACCAAACCACCCAAAATTGGGATTACCATTAATCTAAGCCCGGTGCATCCTGCCAGCGATAAACCAGAAGATATCCGCGCCGCCCGCGAGTATGACTTAATCACCAATCGCTTTTTCCTCAATCCGCCGTTATTGGGCAGCCTGCCAGCCGAATTGTATGACCTGCTTGGGACAATGGGGGTTCAACTTGCACCAGAAGAAGTGAAAAAAGCTGCTGAACCGATCGATTTTTTGGGAATCAATTACTATTCACGCGCCGTCATCCAGCATGATCCCCAGGGGCAACATCTTATGGCTGGGCAGGTCAATCCGATTGGAAATGAGTACTCGCAGATGTGGGAAATATACCCGGAAGGAATCTATGAGCTGCTCAAAATGGTGCAGACAGAATATTTGCCTGCCAGTTTTCCCGGGTTGCGAGTGTTAATTACAGAGAACGGCATCTGTGTTCCGGATGGGATTGATTATGATGGTCGTGTGCGCGATGAAAGGCGTATTCGCTATTTGCACCGGCACCTGGCGCAAGTTCACCGGGCTATTGCAGAAGGGGTTCCTCTGGATGGCTACTTTGTCTGGTCGTTGATCGATAACTTCGAGTGGTCGTTTGGTTACCAGATGCGCTTTGGGATGGTTCATATAGACTTTGAGACCTTGAAACGGACGGTCAAGGACAGTGCGAACTGGTACGCATCCGTGATCGCTCAGAATGCCCTCCCGGCGTTCGGCGAATAACGGTACCCCCATTAGTGCGATTTGCCCTTGCGGCGCGAAGCCAGGTAAATCCCACACAGAATCATCACACCCCCGATGATTTCAAATGCAGAAGGGATTTCATTAAGCAGGAAGAGCGCAAAAAGGCTGGAGCCGACCGGCTCACCCAGCAGGGCAATGGAGACAAAAGAGGCGGGCAGGTAACCCAGAGCCCAGTTGAAGCCCGCATGACCCACGGTCTGTGGGATCAAACCCAGTGCAAAAAACCAGAGATAGGTGATGGGTGGGAAACCACCCATTTTTTCACCACTTAACAACGCCGCTGTGGTTAGAAGAACAGCCGCGCTGCCAAAAACAACAAATGCATACGGAACAAGTGGTAAACTGCTGCGCAATTTTCTGCCAATAATCAGGTTGCCGGCAATAAAAACCGCTCCTGCGAGTGCCAGAATATTTCCTAAAAGGTTGTTTTCGACATGGGTTAGCGTGGCGGGTTCACCGAATGACTGGTTGAACGCCACGAAAACGCTGCCTGCAAGTGCCACTGCCATTCCGACCCATGTCCCTTTTGACAGGGGTTCGTGCAGCAGCAGCGTGGATAGAATTGCAACCATCAGCGGGGACAGGCAGACCAGCACAACGGAACTGGCGACGGTGGTGTATTCAAGCGATGTGACCCAAAAACCAAAGTGAAGTGCCAGAAAAAACCCAGAGAGCAATGCCAGCCGCCATTGCTGGCGAGTGAGACTGCACAATGTCTTCCGGTATTGAGTGAGCGCAAAGGGGGTGAGGACAAGCGTGCCGATTCCCAGGCGATAGGCTGCCACTACCAGCGATGAGGCTTCCTGCTGGGCAAAACGAATAAAAAGAGCGCCGGTAGAAACTGCCAGGACGCTGATGGTGATGACGATTTCGGGAAGGAATACCTGGGATTTATTCATCAGGATGCAATTTTATCGCAATCGCAATAAAACTGCTCAAATAAACTGCAAGACTGAAGGATTATTAACTATCAGGGAATTCTTCTGCAAGCACCACCTGGTTTCTGCCTCTCTCTTTTGCTTTGTACAGGGCTGCATCCGCTGCCTGTAATATCTGGTCGTAATTGTGCCCATGTTCCGGATAGCAGGCAATGCCGATAGAAGCTTCCAACTGGTAAACAATTTCCCCATTGACAGTAAAGGAAAGATTTTTCATTTTGGAAAAAAGCGTTTGTGTTCGGGCGATGACATCGTTAAGTGACATACCCGGCAGGATCAGCGTAAATTCATCTCCGCCGTATCTGCAGGCTGTATCCGTGGAACGGATGTGTGTGCTTAAAAAGTCCCCCACTTTTTCAAGGATTTCATCGCCCATTCTATGCCCGTAACAATCGTTCAATTGTTTGAAATTGTCTAAATCAATCATGACGACCGCAAACGTGGATTTGCAGTTGTTGGAAAGATCGAATGTTTCGTTCAAGACTTTGGTCATGTGCCGGCGGTTTGAAAGACCTGTCAGCGGGTCGATCAGGGATTGCCGGCGCAATTTTTCTACCAGACGAATGTTTGCCAGGGTGGCAGCGGCGCGGTTTGCCACCATTAACACAAGCTGGCGGGTTTCCACCGTTTCCTCAGTTGTCAGAAGTAAGCTGAATAATCCAAAGAATTGATCCTGAAAAATGAGAGGAACACATAAGCCTTTATTTTCTTTGTCTTTAGAAAGATTAAGATGTTTGCAAGCCATGTGTGATCGGTGCACATCGGACTGGAACAGGCAGCTCAATCTAAATGCCCAACAATCTTCTTTTTCAAATGACTCTTGCAGCTTAATTTCGCCAAATTTCATAACGGTATTAAGCTGGTGAGGGTCTTTGTCAATCAGGTATAGTGCGCCACTACATCCGGAAAAAAATTGTTCACTGTAATCCTTGATCACACTGAAAACATCTTCATCTGAGAAACAGCGCTGAAGCATCTCGCTCATATCATTACTTAACAACAGCGCCTTGTTGAGCATTTCCAGTTGTGCGATGTTGTCGTTCATTTCCTGGTTAACCCGATGCAATTCAATTTCGATTGTTTTCTGCGTGGTGATATCTCGGTTACTGGCGCGCTGCCCCAGGTATTCGCCCACATCGCCAAAAACGGGTCTGCTGACATGGCTGATCCAAAGAACCTGATTTTTCTCGTTTATGATGCGGAACTCGATTTCACCAAAATCGTGCAGTACATTGCGCTCATGCAGGAAACGCTCGACATTGTTCCGATCATCAGGGTGAATGATCTCGATGAAGAACCCCAGGTCTTCTGCGGTTTGCACGTGGAAAAACCCGGTCAACTGGGTGAATGAAGGAGAGCTGTATAATAAACGCTCTTCTGGATCAACCCAATATTCCCACCCGAAGGTAAAGTCAGCCACTGTACGGAAACGTTCTTTGCTTGTTTTCAACTCCTTTTCTGCTTCCATTCGTTGCAGTGCAGTACCAAGCATATTTGCGAATAGCTGTGTCAATTCAAGCTCGCCAGGTTTTTTGACGTGTTTTTCTGTAACCGTATCCAGGCAAACAAAACCCCACCAATCCCATTCCACAAAAACCGGCACAGCTAATAAATCCACGGTTTTCAAAAGGGTGAAGAGCTTTTTTTCAGGTTCTGGCAAACGGTCTACCGGTCCGCGGATAGCTTCTCCCTGGCTTAAGAGGTCCATCCAACGTTGTAAACCGTTTGTTTCGTAGGGAAGTTCCGAGAAAATACCGCTATCCCGAATTGCGGGCAAGTCAGTCTGTGCCCAATCAACCCATAATTCCATGCACAGGTCTGTTTTTCCCCAAACATTTTGGATGATATAAACTCTTTCAGCTCCCGTAGTAACCGCAAGATGTTTTATCGCCTGGATGACATCCATTTCGAGGTCGGAAGATTGTAAGAACTCTCTTGCAATGTCACCGATGATTTTCAATACAGATAAGGATGGAATATTAAGAGAGTAATTTTCTGTACTTTTTCCTTCCATTTGTGCTGCTAATTCCTTACCCTCAAGCAGTCGGATCGTATGATGATATTGCGCATTTTTCTTGCCATTCTTCTAGCTTGGCTTCAAAACCAGCATTTTTAATATATTTGATGTTCAAAGATGGAGCTGGTATTCTTCCGGACCGCGATTTCTGTACATGGAAAAAGTAATCGGCAATATGAACCGCAAGGGCGAGGGAAAAACCTTTCTTGGGATATTCTTCAATGGCATGATGATAAGCCAGGGCTTCTACCACATCGACTGGCAATCCCCAACAGCCCAACAGGTACGCGCCAAGCTTGCCGTGAGTGCTGCCAAAAGAGCGCATTTCGCTTTCGAACAGAGGGATATTTTGCTGCCGGGCAGCGCCCAATGTGGAGTAGTATTTCATCGTGAAATGTTCAGCCAGCAACAACTTGCCCATATCATGCAGCAGACCAGCCAGGAAAGCAGCATTGATGATATTTTTATCTGGCGACATGGTTTTCGTTATCGTTCGGCTGTACATGCCTACTACCAGGCTGTGATCCCAAATGTCTTCCAACCCCAGGCGACGAATCTTGTTCATGTCGAATTGCGAAAAAACTTGCAGGGTCAGAACCAAATCTCGGATGGTCTCCAACCCAAGAATTACTGCTGCGTGGGCTGGGTCGGTTATGGTGCGCGAAATGCCAAAGTAAGCGGAGTTGACCAGTTGGACCACTTTTGCGCTCATACCGATATCTCTGGAGACGATTTCACCTACCCGGTCAGCAGAAGGATTTTGTTTTTTAAGCTCATCAACAATTTCCATATAAACAGATGGGTAGCTGGGCAAGGAGCGAACTCCCAGGAGCAGTTTTTGCAGGTTGTCATCCTGTACCAGTGCAGTAAGCGCAAATGCTTTCTCAAGCGAAGTGTAGAGCGATTTCTTGTCCAGTGGTTTGGCGATAAATTGATGCGCCAGTTCTGCCATGCGGCGAAGAATCTCGTAATTATGTGAATTTTGCGAGAGGATCACTCGAACCGTGTGCGGTGAATGTCGCTGGATGTGCCGGAGCAGTTCAACCCCGTTCATGCCGGGCATTTGGATGTCAGATATGACAATATCGTAAGAATCGCGCAAAACCAGCTTCAGGGCTTTTTCTCCGGTATCAGCCAGGGTGATTTGATGGTCTGCTTTATAGGATTGCAGCATATCGTAGGCTTGCTGTAAAACTGCGTGGTTGTCATCCACGAAGAGGATTTTTTTCATAAATGATTCCTGTTCCTTTTTTTGATTTTTCCTCTCTCTTTAATGGTATAAAGCAGAAAAACCATCACTTTACTCATCTATTCTCCAGCGACGGTTGAGAAACCAATCAACATATAATTTATCGGATTAATGACGAGAAAACCACCATAAAAATCACGTAAAAACTATTTGGAATTTCACTTGTTCAAGCATGCATCGTTAAGCCCGGTCAGGATAGTATTTTTTATCTGCGAAAAAAGGATAAAATCAATATATCAGTGAAGGTCATCCAATAGATCGGATAGTGGTCAGTAAAAAAGGACCGTAATATAACAGAAGTTATCATGAATGAAACCGAAAAAGTGAATCTTCCGCCACAATTATGTGTGGAGCCGGAACACCTCGATTTTGGCGCCTACCGACCTGAAAACCCTTTGACAAATCAGCCCAGCCTGGCAGTGACGGTAACCAATTGCGGTGGGAGTGTGCTGAAAGGTCGGGTATTAGCACAGGTGAGCTGGGTAATCCTTTCTCAGATGGAATTTGAATGCGCCGCCGGGCAAAGTGTATCTTTCCGAGTGCAAATGAGCACAGG
>CAYRRA010000092.1:0-17418 GCA_964426355.1 uncultured Anaerolineaceae bacterium | reverse complement strand
CGAGTTTCAAGGAAGCGCGCAGCGGACAACCGTTTGAGCTTGCTTTTGATGCTGCTACAACAGACGATGTGGATCAGGTTTATGCCGACCTGGTTGCCAAAGGCGCAACCCCTGTTCAAGCACCCACCACCATGCCCTGGAACCAGCGCACCGCTTTCTTTGCCGACCCTGACGGCAATATTCACGAGATTTTCGCCGATCTGCCGCAAGGTTAACCAGCAGCAACAGGGGATTACTTCCTGAGAAAAAAGGCTCAAAGGGGTTCACACACGAACCCGCTTTGAGCTTTTGTTGTTCTTGAGACGAGCAGGGTCAGGTATACCGGTAATAGCCCGTCTCAAGTAAGGTGTTTACATCGGATTAGATGAAAATAATTTGCGAATCCTCGGTCATGTCGATAAACTCTGCTGCAGTAACGATGTCTTCAACACCATCGATAAAATCATCCTTTGTCAATCCCATCATATCCACCGACATCTTGCAGGCATAGAGGTGAGCACCGGCATCGGAAAGCATCTGCATAAACTCGCTCACCGGCGGTACATCGAGATCAGCGATCTTATCCCGCATCAACTTGGTTGAAAAGGCAGTCATTCCGGGCAGGATACCCATGATGTTGGGAATGCCAAGATTGCCCGTTTTAAGCCCCATCATGCTCATCTTCATGCTGGTGTTCGCCACCGGTGCCAGTTCAAGATGGTCAACGCGGTGTTTGTTAATCATATCCATACCCCAGAAGGTAAAGAAAAGGGTCACATCGACGCCATTACCCAATGCCGCCCAACCCATAATCAATGCCGGGTACGCCATATCCAATGTGCCCTTTGAGCAAATAAATGCCATTTTTCTTTCTTTTTCAGCCATTTTCATAAACTCCTTGGATCAGTCTGTATCACAAGACAACGGATTAGACACAACCTTCCGGTTTTCCCAACCCGGCGATTTTTGCCACTTTTTTAGCAGGTCCTTTGGAGAACAACGAGAAAAGTTCTTTTGTGGTCACGCCAGACCCGCTGCTAATGGCGCGCAAGGTGGGTGAACTGCCTGCAGCACCAGCGCTCTGGCGGCAGAAATCAATCACTTTCCAATGCGCTTCAGTCAACTCGGCAATACCTTCTTCTTTTGCCAGCTCGGCTGCGATTTCTTTTGTCCATTCAGATGAGTTAACCAAGAAACCCTCTTCATTTACTTCAACTGATTTTCCTGCAATTTCTTTTGTAGCCATTATTTTGTCTCCTTTATGAAATAATTACGCATCCACTCTAATTCCCGTAGGACGCATCATAGCGTTTTTCCCAATCGATTCGTTTGCCAGCCATGCTCATGGTGGGGGCAAGGGGTAATTTCAAACCGCGCATCAGAATGTTCCAATACATCCATTCAAACGCCAGCTTTCCAAGATGGTTCAACCTGGACTCTTCCAGCAGGGAAAAAGGTCCCACGCCAGGGATTGGGAAACGTCCAGGCAGGGGTTCCTGCTCATAATTGAAGTCGAGCAAGACGCCCTTTCCAAAACCGGATTCAATAAAACAGTTCGTGTGCCCATCGAAGCTTTCTTTGAGTTCCTTGCCTTGTGTAAAATGTTTGAAATTCTCACTCCATAAATCCACTGCATAATGAGCTACAGAACCGGCTTTGGATGTCGGTACGTCGGCTGCATCCCCGAGCACAAAGATGTTATCGAATTTCGTTGACTGAAAAGTGTGCTGGTTGACGGGAGAGAAATTCAGGTCATTGCCCAAACCAGATTTCCCTATTACATCAGCGCCTTTGTTGAGAGGGATGCTGACCAGCAGATCATAATCCAGCTCACGCTCATCATAAGACACAATTTTCTTTGCATCCGGTTCAGCACGCTCAATGTAAAAATCGCTTTCAACAATGATGCCCTTGCGATCCAGCAAATCGCCAACCAGTTTGGATGCAACTGGTTTAGTAAAAGCGCCGGATAACGGCGTGGCATAGACCAGTTCCACCCGATCACGGATCCCTTTCTTAGAAAAATATGCATCTGAGAGCATCAAAAATTCCATGGGGGCAACCGGGCACTTGATTGGATTTTCAACTACGTTGACCACAATCCTGCCGCCTTGGAAATTTTTCATTTTTTCCGCCAATGCAACAGAAGATTTGAGCGTATAGAATGAATGAATCGACTTTCCCCATTCGTGTTCTGCAAGACCGGGGGTTTCTTCCGGGTATATCTCTGCGCCGGTGGCAATCATCAGAAAGTCGTAATCCAGAACCGTTTTGTTTTCCAGGTGAACTTTGTTGTTTTCCGGAGCAATTAATTCAACCCTGGACTGGATCATCTTTACCTTCGATGGGATATATTTCTGCTTGGGTTTCATCAACCGGTCTGCCGAAGCCATGCCAAACGGCACAAAAATATAACCAGCCTGGTAATAATGGATGGGGTCTTCATCCACAACGGTGATTTCCCATTGATTTAGATCCATCAGGCGGACAAGGTGATTGGCTGCCATCGTTCCGGCAGTTCCAGCTCCTAAAATGACAATTTTCTTCATTCAGATACTCCTCAAAGCTCTTGTGTAAGATGCGCAATTTGTTGCAAACGACCGATAAAAGCGGTGCGTTCATTTAAGATGCTCTCCACTGCAGCAGCGGCAGCAGCCGGCTGCTTGATGAGATGTTTTTGCTGCGTTTGGGTCAGGCGCGGAACCTGTCGGGAAGCTTCCAGCAGCTTGTCCTCGTCGATACCGTGAATTTGAGCTAATTTTTTCAGCCGGTCGACTTCTCCTGCCCAATCGGTTTCTTCCAGGTAAAACTCACCTGCCAGGAAAACGCCCTGTTTTTTGTTCTGGTTGAGAATAACCGAGCCAAAATAGGTCAACCCGGAGTGACAGGTGAAGATTTCCTCCCGTCCGTTTGCCCGTTCTGCAAATTCACGCCAGGAAGCAGCACAGGCTTCTGCACCGGTGGGGGTTGATAACAGCAGTGCACAAATCGGTCCGGGTTGGCTGATTTTTGTGACCTGTTCGCCGTCCTGGTCAATGATCAATGCGCTGCATTGGCTTACAGAGGTGAAAAGGTCTTGAATGGTCTGAACACAGTGAATAGGGAAAACGGATTCTGCGCCTGTTGCTGCAGGTACAGTTTCTACCGGCGTTCCGCTTAGAAGGCGGTCTACCTCGCGCTGCGGGAAACGCCACTGGTTGCCAATCTTGACTCCTTTCAAACGCCCATCTTGTAACATACGGTAAATGGTGATGCGGTCAATTTTGAATAAATCCTGAACCTGTTTGGTAGTGAGAAAATTTTCCATTTGTTTTTCTTGGTTATATCATGTTATATAATGTTATACTTTGTTATAATAAGATATAATTAGTTTTAACACAAGTGATAAATGTCATATTTTATATGTTTTCTATAAATTAGATAATATATTTGTTTTTCTCAAGCTCCCAGAGAATGCCGCCCTGGCTGATTTCGTCTTTACTGCGTTTAATAAAACATTACCACTTCCAGGCAGTCCTTTTTGAAACCACCGGAACGCCGTTCCCACAGGCAAGTTTCCTCCGCGAACCATTGACAAAACTAGTAACTTGTTTTATATTATTGCATTATCTAGTAACTTGTTGAGTAAATTAATTATGTCAGTTCGTTATGCAATTCTTGGCTTTCTTTCGCAGCACCCACGCCATGGTTACGACCTCAGGGCAGCCATCCAGGCATTGGTTGGCGGTGAGAGTGTATGGGATGTCAAACCTGCGCAGGTGTACACCACCCTGGCGCGCCTTGAGGAAGCTGGCTTGGTGCATCAAGAAAGCGTTGAACAGGAAGGTGGACCGGAAAAACGCATCTATGCGCTGACCGGGAAAGGTAAAACCGAGCTGGAAGAATGGTTTTCCAGCGGTGTGCCCGATGAACATCAGCGCGATGAATTTTTCATCAAGCTGATGCTCAGCCTGGCAATCGAAGATACCAACCCTCACCGTGTCATCCAGGCGCAGCGCAGACAGCTTTACCAGGATTTACACCAACGCACCGTCCGGCGTAACCTGGCTAACCCCGAAACCGAACTGGCACAGATTTTTCTGCTGGACAAAGCCATCATGCATCTGGAAGCCGACCTGCGCTGGTTGGATTTGATGGAAGCCCGCCTGGATGATATCCGTCACCAACCCCTGCCTGAACCGGAAGCAAAACCGCGCGGCAGACCGCGGAAAGGCATCAGCGGATCGGATTATCCTCCCCCCGAATAACCCATCGAGCGCAAAGAACAAGTGCGAGGTTATGTGCCCATCCGGTATCATTCAACTACATACAGAATTCAGGTGTTTTTATTCTTACCCTGTTAGGAGCTAATCATGTCAATCATTACAACAAAACAATTAACGAAAATTTACGGCAGCGGTGAAACCGCTGTAACAGCAATAAAAGGTGTCTCACTGGAAGTTAAATCAGGTGAATTTGTCGCGATTATGGGTCCCAGCGGATGCGGCAAATCGACGCTGCTTCACTTGTTGGGTGGGTTAGACCGCCCAAGCGCAGGCTCCATTATGATCGATGGGCAAGACCTTGCCTCCCTCTCTGATGTTGCCCTAACCGAGCTTCGCCGCCGCAGAATTGGCTTTATTTTCCAGTTTTTCAACCTGATCCCCGTTTTGACAGCCGTCGAGAATGCTGCATTGCCGGTAACACTGGATGGGGTGCGTATTGCGCAAGCCAGGCTGAAGGCAACCGAATGGCTGACCCGGTTTGGGTTGGGCGACAGGCTCTCGCATCGTCCCGATCAACTTTCGGGTGGTGAGCAACAGCGCGTGGCGATTGCCCGCGCCCTGGTTTCTGAACCGGCGCTGATCCTGGCGGATGAACCCACCGGGAACCTGGATACACGCGTTTCTGACGAGATTGTCATGCTGCTGCGCCAGGTGGCAGATGAGTGGAGCCGCGCCGTTGTTATGGTAACCCATGACCCGCGCATCGCTGCACACGCTGACCGCATCCTCTTTTTGAAAGACGGGGTGGTTGCCGATGAAACCATCCTGGAGCCATCCAGTGACCCGGCAAAAAGAGTTGAAAAAATTCGCATCTTTGGCGATTGAGTGCAGAAAGGAGCGAAGATGAACATTCAAATGACGCTGGCTGCCCGTTATCTTGGCGGTCGTAAGCTACGCACTGTTTTGACCACCCTGGCAATTGCTTTTGGCGTGCTGGTAATTTTTGGTCTCAATATCCTTTTGCCTTCCTTCGGGCAGGCGCTGCAAGCCAACCTGATGGCAATGTCGGGTCAGGTTGATACAACCATCACCCTGAAAACCTCGGATACATTTAATGCACTCAATGTGCAAAAAACCGCTTCCGTAGAGGGAGTCAGCAATGTTTCCGGGTATCTCAACCGCATCATGAACATCCCGGAAAATTACTACGGCGATGCCAACCTGAGCGCATTTACACTTTTGGGTATAAACCCGGAGCAGGCATCTGCAATGCATGTCTATCTGGTTCAAAAGGGCTCTTTCCTATCTGTGGGTGACACGCAGAAGGCAGTGATCACTGAGAGCCTGGCGGATACCCTTGCATTGCAAATAGGTGACAGCCTGCGGCTGCCCGGCGTGAATGGTGAGGTGACTTTACAGATTGTCGGCATTCTTCCACCTCATGCCGGACCGGGCAATGAAGAAATTTACGTAACACTGCCAGATGCACAGGCTATTTTCAATCTGCCCGGACAGGTGAATACCATCGAGGTCAACTTCGATACGCTTGATGAAAAGCGCCGCCAGGAAATTGAGGAAAATATTTTGTCGGTTCTTGGCAGCAACTTTCAAAGCGGAACACTGGAGGCAAACTCTGAACTGCTCGCCAACCTGCAAACCGGACAGGTTGTGCTCAACCTTTTGGGTGTTCTCAGCCTGCTGATGGGCGGCTTCATCATCTTTAACACCTTCCGCACGTTGGTGGCAGAACGCCGGCGGGATATTGGCATGTTGCGCGCATTGGGAGCCACTCGCAGCATGGTGAGCCACGTGATCCTGTATGAAGGGTTGGCGCAAGGATTGATTGGAACCGCATTGGGTATTCTCTTAGGTTATTTGTTGGCTTGGGGCATGACAAAAGTATTGGAAACAGTGATGCAGCAGTTTTTTAACGTCAGCATCGGTATGCCGGTATTTTCCATCTGGCTACTGCTGGGCAGTGCGGCGTTGGGTATTGGCGTGACCCTGCTGGCAGGTTGGCTGCCAGCACGCAATGCCAGCCGGATCACCCCATTGGAAGCGCTGCGTCCGGTGTTTGGTGCGGTCACAATGAAACAAATCATAGGACCGGCATTCTGGGCTGGCGCAGGTATGATTGCTGTTGCACTGGCTGCTTTGCTGACGCAAGAAGCTGCATTTTTAGGGGTTGGCGGAGCTTTATTTATTACCGGGCTGGTGCTGATCGCGCCTACCTTGATCAACCCGATTGCCAATCTTATTGGCAACCTCCTGGCAGTGGTTTTTGCCCGTAGCGGCACGGCACACCTGGCACAGGGCAACATCACGCGCCAGCCAACCCGTGCAGCGATAACAGCCAGCACCATTATGATTGGTATGGCAATTTTGGTCACAGCAGCTGCAATGATTTCCAGCATGGTGCTCGGTTTTGAGAGCGTTATTCGCAGAAACCTGGGCAGTGATTATTTACTCGTTCCCCCTTCGGTCGGGCTTTGGGGATCCAATGTTGGGGCGAGCGCGATGCTGGACGAAGAACTGGCAAAAGTTGAAGGTGTAGGCGCCGTCAGCGGGTTGCGTTACGCCCCATCACTGGTCAACGACATACCTTTCTCTTTGGTATCGATTGACCCCGTGAAGTATCCGCAAGTCAGCGGGCTTGATTTTACCCAGGGAGATGAGGCTGAGGCGTATGCTGCGCTGGCAGAGGGGCGCAACATGATTGTGAACGGCATCCTTGCAATGAGCGCCGGGGTAAAGGTAGGTGATGAGATTGAAATCGTTACGCCCACCGGCACACAAATCTACCACGTGGTTGCATTGGGGTCAGATATGTTCAATATCAAAATCTCCACCGGGTATATCAGCCACGCCAACCTGGAAGCTGATTTTCAGCACACGGAGACCATGTTTGTGCAAATTAACCTGGCTCCGCAAGCCGATGAAGAAGCGGTTGACCAGGCATTGGAAACCTTGATGAAAAAATACCCGCAGTTCACATTGTTCAAGGGAAAAGCTTACATTGACCAGATGTTGGAACTGATCAGGATGGCATTTTCTGGCATCATCGCCCTTGTCATTTTCCTGTCTGTACCCTCTCTCATAGCGATGGTCAACACGCTTGCCATTGGGGTGATTGAGCGCACGCGCGAAATTGGAATGCTGCGCGCGGTCGGTGCAACCCGCAAACAAGTGCGCACCATTATCGTTATCGAAGCCTTGATCCTCTCGGTGTTGGGAACGGCGTTTGGAATGCTGGCAGGTCTTTATCTGGGCTACATGGCTGTGACAACGCTAAAGGGATTGGGGTTTCCAATGGAGTTTGCCTTCCCGGCAGCCGGTGTACTGGTCGCGATTGCAGCCAGTATCCTACTGGGGCTCATCGCGGCGGTGATTCCTTCGCGGCAGGCTGCACGGCTGCAAATTGTTGAAGCGTTACGTTACGAGTAAACTCGCAAATAACCGGCAGATGGCTCGCATTTACCAGGTTCAGGAGGAATAGACGCGGTCGGTTGCCCTGAACCTGGTTTTTTCTTTCAGGAAAGTAGTTCTTTCAATCGCGGGTGGTCGGCATAAAAACCGTGGTTCTTTGCCGGGAGTTGTGCAGCGATACGGCACATTACTTCATCTGTGTAATGCTGCAAGGCTACGCTACGCTTCTCGTTATCGATCGGCGGAAGCACAAAGGCTGGACCATATCGCGCTACAACCGTGGTGCGTCGCAAGCGGCGCAAATTGGCAACAAAATTCTCCGTACCGGTAATGCCCACCGGGATAATGGGCACTCCGCTTTTCATGGCAATCAGCACCGCGCCGGGTTTTCCCTCAATCAGCGCGCCCACTTTGCTGCGCGTGCCTTCGGGCGCGATTCCCAATGCCCCACCTTTTTTTAGATAGTCCACCGCCGCCCCGAAAGCAGCAAAATCAGCCCGGGTGCGGTCAATCCAGATATGCGGCATCGCATTGACCAAGAAACTGATGATGATATGTTTCTTGTATTTATCCGTTACCACAGCAGCAAGGTCTTTACGCACCGGCGCCAACAGCAAAATTGCCGTATCGATCAAGCTCATGTGATTGGTTGCGATGAGGATACCGCCTTCTTTGGGGATATGCTCTGTTCCTTCAAATGAAAGCTTCAGCAACACACGCGCCAGAAACGAAATACCGCCTTTGATGAACCACTGTTTAAATGATTTTCGCTGCGACGCCCGCTTTACCGCCATTCTTCGGTTCGTTTGCAGATTTTCTACGTTCAATATTTACTCCTGTTAATCAATTTCCAGATAACAATAAAAAAGATGGCTGAACCAGCATAAATATTTGAACAAAGAATAATTCGATACAGCGTGAACAGTGAAGAACGATACTTCTGGTTTTTTCATGGGGCAGCATTTGTTTCCTGTTGTGCGCCAATGTCTTCATCTTCCTTATCAGAATGCAATCCAGCTGTTTCCAACGAGATGACATCTGTCTGGGATGCCTGCCGTCTTTGCAGGATCAGGTTGCTGCCAACCAGGATTAAAATCATTATAACAGCCAAAACAATTAAAGCGAGAGGTCCAATGCTGTTCAGACGAGCAAACAACTGAGATTCACTTAGATAGGGGGAAACGCCAAGCAACAGACCAAAACTATTCCAGATCGCATGCAGTAAAAAGGAAATCAAAATGATGATACCCAGGTGCAGGTATTTACGATTTTTCCATGCCGCTCCAAGACCCCATCCCACCAGACCCGTTGTGGTAATATGCAAGATACAGGTACCAAACCGGGCAACTAAAATTGAAGCCCAATCCAATGTGGTCGCCGATGCCAGCACACCCAGGCTTTCCAGCAGCGCAAATGTCCCGCCGGCAATCAGACCGAGCATAAACCCCTCTTTTTCAGTGAACTTCCTACCCACCATCACCCAGAGAGCCAGCGGTTTAAGGAGTTCCTCCAAAAGGGGAATAAAACCAGCGCCCACTCCCAAAATCAGTGCCAACACACCGGGCTTCTGTAAGTAAGGGAGCACGATATTCTCAAGAAACCGCGGGTCCATCTGGCTGTCCATCAGTCTTTGCCCCAGTCGTGTAAAGTTTTCCAACAGTTCGGGGTTCAGGGCTATCCAGACCAAAACCACTGCGCCGATAAAAAATAACAGAACGAATTCCAGCAGAATAACGAGCGGTTGGGTAATCACAACGCTCAGGCTGAAAACGCCCCATGATCTGCCATCATCAGGCTGAGATAGTTTTCTTCGACCCAGTTCAATAAAGAAAAAGATAGGAAGTGCAACGCCCAAAAGTTGAAGCGGGGGCAAGAACAACCAGGGCAGCCATCCCTGTTGGGCGATCCAGTTTCCTGCAAGAACCAGCGGTATCCATAACAAAATTCCCACCAGAGCCAGTGAAAAGAGACGGTGGTTCGCAGGTTTTACGGGTTTTCCGGCAAGCAAACGGGCAGAAGAAATGATCGAAGGCATTAATAAACCAGCCAGAAACAGACCTGAAAAAACCATCGAGAAAAGCGGCAGGATTTCTTCGCTCGCATAACCTTCCGTGACGATAATCAGCGTTCCAGAGATGAAAATGAGGATGGAGACCGAAATGGAAATTAACAGCCCCAAAGCGCTGATTATCAGTTGAAGAAGTGGTGGTAGAAACAGCCCCGTTTTTCGGGGCTGTTCATGACTCAATGACATGGATTATTTTTCCTCGATCACAACGGAGAGGATTTTATCGCCTTGAGGTAAATCGCCACCTTGTGACGGATCGCGTGCTGTCAGGCTTTCTGCTACATCCATCCCTTCGATCACCTTGCCAAACACGGTGTAATTTCCGTTGAGGTCCGGCAGGGCATCGTAGGTGATGAAGAACTGGCTTCCGTTGTTCTCCGGACCGGAATTTGCCATACCAACAATACCAGCGCTGTCAAAACTCAGGTCTGCATTAATCTCGTTGCTAAAGGCATATCCAGGACCACCGTAGCCCAAGCCCAGCGGGTCACCGGCTTGTGCCACAAAACCGGAGAGCACTCTGTGAAAAATCACGTTGTCAAACCAACCTTCACGTGCCAGGAAGACGAAACTGTTGACGGCAACGGGAGCTTCATCGTCATACAACTCAATCACAATATCGCCTTTTTCGGTTTTTAATGTGGCAGTATAGGTTTTGCTGGTGTCAATCACCATCGGAGGGCATTCGGTGTACTGGCGGTCTTCCAGTTTCATGAGGTCTAAAATCGCCGACAATACCTCGATGCTGCGGTTGCCGGAATAGACCCCGCCATTCAAGTACACTGTTGGGGTGCCGGTGATATTTGCCTGTCGACCTGATGTAACATCACTTTCGACTTTTTCGATGACCGCATCCGACTCGATATCTTCTTGGAACTGGGCTACGTCCAGGTCAAGTGCTGCTGCCTTCGCATCCAGCCATTCAGCAAATTCCTCCGGTGTCAGTTCGCCCCATTCCGAGGTGTTGAGATAAATCGCATCTAACATCTCCCAAAATTTACCTTGCATTCCCGCGGCTTCTGTTGCCTGTGAACCCAATTGGGATTTGTCATGATAACTGAGGGGAAAATGCCGGTAGACCATGCGCACGTCATCAGGGAACATTGCCTGGAATTGGGTTAAAAGAGGGGTAATCATCTGGCAGTATGGACATTCAATGTCGCTGAACTCCAGAATGGTCATCCTGGCATCCTCCGGACCGATGACGTGATCGGTTTCCGAAATGGGCGACAGGTTTGCATCGGGGGCTGCTAGAATGTCGTCCAGAAGATTGTACGGTTTGCATTGCACTGCCCCACTCGTTTGACCTACTTCTTCAACGGTCTGTGTATCAGTAATTTCTTCTGCTTCTTCTTCAACGGGGACACCGGTGTCTACAGGTTGGGACGCGGCTGTTTCCGTTGCGGGAACGGCTGTTTGCTGACCGCAAGCACTTAACAGCATGGTTAGTACAATAACCAGCCCAATCCAGAATAATTTTCGCATACGTTATTCCTTTTCTACTGTGGTTTCCCTGGCATATCCAGGTGAATAAATAACAATTGTACCTTGAAATTGTTAAAAATTAATTAACGTGAGTACGAGAAACAGGGTTATCACATCTAAATCGGTTGTATATATCAAATGAAAGATTTATCCACACCCCTACCCCGCCCCAGGGCGGGAAATTTTAAAGAATGCCAGAAAGACCTTTTTCTTTCTGACCTAACCCCCTGCAGATAGACAGGGCTCTATTTCAAAACGAAGCCTGCTTCGTCCAGGCGTTCCAGAATCGCTTTTTGCAGGCTGTCTTGCACCACACCCCACACCTGGCTGGCATCAATCCGTTTCCACCGATTGGGTTCTTGCGCGGCTAGTTCGAGGTATCCATCCCTGACGCGCCGGTGAAATTCAAGCTCATAATCCTCAAAACGGTTCCAATCCGCTGCCTGGGCGCGTTTACGGTTCAAACCCATATCGGTTTCAATATCCAGCAGCAAGGTAAAGTCGGGCATACGGTTTCCCGTGGCAAAATTGAGCAACTGGCGCAAAACAGAAAGGTCAACGCCATGCCCGTAACCTTGATACGCCAGGGTGGAATCGGCATAGCGGTCACTGATGACCACGGCACCCTGTGCCAGGGCGGGCTGAATTACCTGCTCAACAAGCTGCGCCCGGGCAGCACAAAATAACAGGATTTCTGTGCGCGGGTGCATCTCGGTGTTCTCGATATTCTTGAGAATGTCGCGCACCTGGTCGCTGATGCGGGTACCGCCGGGTTCATAAGTGGCACAAACCTGGCAGCCGCGCTGCCTGAGAAAATCTACCAGTGGTTTGACATGCGACGACTTTCCACCGCCTTCAGGTCCTTCCAAAGAAATGAACATTGAGTTGCTCTCTTTTTTTGAAATGCGTTACGGCTGTTCCTTGAAAATCCGAACGCGCCGGTTGGGTTCTTTGCCATACGAATGAGAGACCAGGTTTGCCTGGCGCGCCATCTCGTGCTGCAAACGCCGTACTGCGGCAGTTGCGGGAGGTAAATCCATCCAGCGCTGCCCGTTGAGCACCGCTTCGATGGCAGATTGCGCATTCTGAGTGGCGTCTTCCCAATTACTGGCTGCGGGCTCAACAGAAAGGTTGAACATTTCAGCGAGCGCGTTTTCCATCTGCGTGATGGTATTGGCGCGCAGTACATAAATGGGCATGGCGCGGTTCTCCGCCTCCAGCACTGCCTGCTGCCGGCTGCGGTAATAGGTGCGCAGGGTAATCATGACATCGGATGAGCCCATCTCGCGCTCGATGATGGCTGGAACACCCAGGCGTTTTACCGCCTGGATCAAACGATTGCGCGCCACACCGTAAGGGAAGATGCGCAGTGTGCGCCTGGTTTCTCCTGCCGGTTCCTCTGGCAGGAAAGCCTCCACATCGGGTCTGCCTGACTCTTCCTGAAAAACACGGCGCTGCGAAATACTTTCCCGTTGCTGCCAGCCACTGCCGTTTAACCGGCGCATGCCTTGATCGGGCGAGGTGGACGAGGTGCGGCTTTGAGCAGGGGCTTTTTCAATGTGCACGTCGCCTTTTTCGTCCCGGTAGCGAATTTCAGGGCGAAGCGGTATGCCGCGCACCATGTTGTCGACGGCTTCAGAAACATCAGCGTGGATGACCAGGTGTTCGCGTTCTTGAATTTCAATCAGCACGTCAAAGGTGGGTGGTGAACGGCGCTCCAGCACGGTTTTTTGTGTACGGCGGCGGCGCGCTTCCTCGTCCGATAGGGTGACCGACTCAATCCCACCGATGAGATCGGACAGGGTGGGGTTAATCAGCAGGTTTTCCATGGTGCGCCCATGCGCTGTACCGACGAGTTGAACGCCGCGCTCGGCAATCGTACGCGCAGCCACGGCTTCCAGCTCGCGTCCGATTTCGTCAATGACGATTACCTCAGGGTTATGGTTCTCCACTGCCTCGATCATGACCTCGTGCTGAAGGGTCGGCATGGCTACCTGCATCCGGCGCGCTTTCCCCACGGCGGGGTGGCGTACGTCGCCATCACCGCCGATTTCATTGGAGGTATCCACGATGATGACGCGCTTCTTTTCCGCCAGGATACGCGCAGCTTCGCGCAGCATGGTGGTTTTGCCAATACCGGGACGTCCCAGGATCAGCACACTCTTGCCCGACTCGATCAGGTCTTTGATGATGTCAATGGTGCCATATACCGCACGACCCACCCGACAGGTCAGCCCGACGATACTGCCGCGCCGGTTGCGGATGGCAGAAATGCGGTGCAGGGTGCGCTCTAAACCGGCTCGGTTGTCGGCGTCAAAATCGCCGATGCGCGTCACCACGTGATCGATATCTTCCTGTGTGCTCTCCCGGTCGCTTAACAAAACCTCGCCGGTGGTGAATCGTGCGACAGGCAGCCTGCCCAAATCCATCACCACTTCGAGAAGATGGTCAGTTTTTCCCTCCGCTCTCACGGCTTTTGCGATATGCTGTGGTAAAACGTCTAATAGTGCCTGTAAATCATCGGTTATACGTCTTTCCGACATGATGGTTATAGATGTTGCCTTTCTTAGGGTCAGGTCTGGCTTCAATGAAGAACAATTCACATTGTCTTACCATCATTGCCCGCCCCAACCGCTACATACTGATAAAAATGATTCAACTCAAAGATGTTTGCATTCTGTCTGCCAGCACAAAAACACGCTAACGCCTGATACAACAAACAACAAGTCTCTCCCTTTAATTTTAACTCATTTTATCATCCACTGTTGACCAGGTTCATTTGATTTCAGAGCAATCACGTCAATATTGGGTTTGTATATAAAAAGAAAGGTTTATCCCAACCCCAATAAAGAAAAAAGGGCTGTCAAAAAAGCACGTTGCAGTATAGTAATCCGTGACAGGGGATTCGTGATTGGGTGATGGAGCGCCCCTGTGAAAGATTTACCCCCACCTCAGTGCAGGGATTTGAAAAACAGATGCAATTGCTGCATTGACTGAAACAGGTTATATTTCTTTTTCCGGTAAATACATGTTAAAATGAACCCGTTTTACCATTCGCCGCCCGCAATGAAACAACACTGGAATCATTTCAACAGGTTGTTGGCGTGGAAAACGCATCGGATGTAAAAAACATATCACCGGCGTTTGGCGAATGTAAAAAGAGAGAATAAGGAATGAATTTAGGACAAATATTAGATCTGATTAAGAACTGGGCAGAGTCGGTGATCAGCACAATGGGTTATCCGGGGTTGACGCTGGTGATGTTCCTGGAAAACATCTTCCCACCGATCCCCTCGGAGATTGTTCTTCCGCTGGCAGGCAGCCTGACCCTGACTGGGCGCTTTTCCATCCTGGGGGTCGTCGCCTGGGGGATGTTGGGGTCATTGGCAGGGGCATTCGTTTTCTATGGTTTAGGAAGTTTGTTGGGCGAAGCCCGGATTCGCTGGCTGATTGACCGCTTTGGTAAATACTTCACCATCTCCAACGAAGATTTTAATCGTTCGCTGCACTGGTTTGAACGCTATGGTGACTGGGTGATCTTCTTCGGGCGAATGGTGCCCATAGTGCGCAGCCTGATCTCTATCCCGGCAGGTCTGGCGCGGATGAACCTGGTGAAGTTTGTATTTTTCACCATCCTGGGGACTTCGCTGTGGAATTTTATGCTCTCGTTTGCCGGCAGACTACTGGGCGCAAGCTGGGAGGTCGTGGCGGAATGGATCGGCGTGTACCAGAATATCGTGATTGTCGTCTGCGTTGCAGCTGTGGTCGTATTTATTGCTTACCGCTTGCGGAAAAAGTACCTCAGCAAATCTGAGAGTCCATCCAAAAAATAGCACTCAGAAAACATCCATCCGTCTGGCTCGTTAACCCCATTTAATAAACTGTCTTATCCCTTCCCCGACCCTAACCGGTCGGGCTTTTTGTTTACTTTTTTCTTCCCCTTATCATCTAATTCATACAAATAGCCATGATCGCCAGGAAATGGAGATGTATGATCGT
The DNA here is from genome assembly GCA_964426355.1 of uncultured Anaerolineaceae bacterium. Lineage (GTDB taxonomy): Bacteria > Chloroflexota > Anaerolineae > Anaerolineales > Anaerolineaceae > JAJFTV01. The sequence goes on along the minus strand of CAYRRA010000092.1, from coordinate 2,256 downwards.
CAAATCTTTCCCAGATTTCATCGGGGATGTATTCAAAAGCCTTGCAATACCTGCGTTTTATTTTTGAAATATGAGTACAAAACCCGCAAATACTGGCATGTGATGTGTGTTCGGTGTTTTTTCCAATTAGAGAACGATCAATCTCTTTTTTGTCCATTTTAAATCTTATGGTTTCGTCACCCGCCGCGTCATCGGCGGTGCAGATGGCTCAGCACCAGTTTCTTCGATCACCGAGCGGTGCACCGGGGTTACGGGAACGCGCTGCAAGGATGAAAGGTATTTCACCATCAGCGCCTGGCGACGGTTGGATTGTTGGGTAATGGATGCAATCGAGCTCTCCAGCCATGCCTGGTGTGACCGTACCGCCAGGTACACTCGGCGCCCTAAAAGCGGCAGCAAATAACCCTCAAGACCGCTGATCAATGCGCTTACCCGATCAATATCAGGGTGAATCAAGGGTCGCAAAAAGATGCCGTCTGGACCGTACACGCTCTCCACATAGGCAAGGAGCTGCCCTTTGTCACGGTGAACCAGACCAAACAAACGCCCGGCAGGCAGTGGGTCGGCAGCCTGCGCCAAGGGAGGGACAAGCGCCTGGAACAACTGGCGGATCGGGATTTCATCCATTGGTGTGGCAAATCTCCACAAATCAGACTGGTTCTCATGATACGTGCCGGTGAAAGGTACCTGGTAAACTCGCTGCCAGCCATACACCGAATAACCTGTCCGCCGCAGGCTTTCAAAAAAGAGGCTGGTTTCTTCCACCTCTGCCAGAATACCCATCGCCCCCCACTCCCCAGATTTGACAGCCAGGTTATCCAGCAGCAGGGGCAGGGCAGGTGACTGTGCGGCATCATCGGGCAGTAAAAACGTCAGGTGGGCACTGCGCCGACCTTCAACGCATTTCACCTGCCCGATGACGGGTATCTCTTCACGTCCGTGGGAAGCTATGCCGGTAAAGATTCCATTGTGCGGGTTAAGGTGCGAGAGCAGGGCGGAAAAACCGATCGGGCTGCCACGCGTCAAATAGAGGGCACTGTCCAGCCAGACCGCCCGGTTTCGGTAGCGGTAAAGCGTAACCAGGTCACGCCATTCGGGTTTGCGAAATTCTATACAACCTGCTCCAAAAAATAACGATGGAAGCGATCATCCCCGGTCAATTCCGGATGAAAGGATGTCGCCAGCAAATGCCTTTGTTGGGCTGCTATTATTTTACCATTTGGCAACTCAGCAAGCACAACCGCATCACCATGAACTGCTTCAATTAGTGGCGCACGGATGAATACCGCATGGTACGGCGCGGCATGGTTGCCATTGCTGCTCAGGCAGGGGATCTGCAAATCAACTGAAAAGCTGTCCACCTGCCTGCCAAAGGCGTTACGAGCAATGACGATATCCATCAAACACAACAACGGCTGATCACGGTGAATATCTCGCGAGAGTAGGATCGCCCCGGCGCAGGTGCCCCAGATGGCTCTGGTCTCACCAAAAACACGCAGCGGTTCCAGCAGGTTGTAGTCCAGCATCAGCTTGCCGATGGTGGTTGATTCCCCACCAGGGAGAATCAACCCATCCAATCCTTCCAGTTGCTCGGGTAACCGCACCTGCACGGTCTGCACGCCCAATCCTTTGAGCATGGTTTCATGCTCTGCAAATGCGCCTTGCAGCGCCAGTACGCCGATTTTCATGGGTTACCAGCCGCGGTCTGCGATGAGTTCACTTTCAGGGATGCTGGAAATCTGCCGCCCGACCATAGGCTCGCCCAGGTTGCGGCTGACTTCCGCCAGGATACCGGCGTCTTGATAGTGTGTAACGGCTTTAACGATGGCTGCTGCGCGCCGGGCGGGATCGCCGGATTTAAAGATACCCGAACCCACAAAGACGCCATCCACGCCGAGTTGCATCATCATCGCAGCGTCCGCCGGGGTAGCCACACCGCCAGCAGCAAAGTTCACCACCGGCATGCGTCCCAGGCGGCGGGTTTCCAGCAGCAGTTCGTAAGGCGCGCCAATTTCTTTGGCATACGCCATCACCTCTTCATCGGGCATGTTCTGAAGCTGGTGGATGGCGCCCAGCACGGTGCGCGCATGGCGGACTGCCTCAACCACATCACCGGTGCCGGCTTCGCCCTTGGTGCGGATCATCGCCGCCCCTTCGCCAATGCGGCGCATGGCTTCACCCAGGTTGCGGCATCCGCACACGAAGGGCACTTTGAATTGATGCTTGTAAATGTGATATGCCTCATCGGCGGGGGTT
>CAYRRA010000091.1:0-17436 GCA_964426355.1 uncultured Anaerolineaceae bacterium | reverse complement strand
GATGGATCAACCGCAGATCCCACAGCACCTTAAATCAGCATATTATGAGCGCCACGGTCGCCCTCAAAACCTTCATAGTTCGGGTCCGTGAGGTCGGCGGTTCAAATCCGCCCACCCCGACAAAAGACACCTTCTGCGCTTACGAAAAGTTAAAAATTTATCCGTGAGCGCTATTGCTTTAAATTCACAAGAATTAACTTCGGGTAAAACACTTTCAATCCCGAAATGTCTGTAACCAGGCAGCTTTCCCCTCATTTGCCTGGCTCGGCTTCGCAACCACGGTTCTAGGAAAATCTACTCGACTCATTACCAGAGAGAATAAGCCGTGTATTTTTTCTTCCCCCAAAAAATGGAGGGGAATGAATAACAGGGTAGAATTCAGAAATCATTGAGTTATACTAATCAGGAGCTGCAATTGACCTTGCAAATGGATGATAACAAAACAATGCATAATGACCATCAGAGGGGAAAGGTGAATATTATTGCAGTTAATGTTGGACTGGCAGCCAATATCTTCCTTGCGGTGATAAAAACGACAATCGGTATTTTGGGTCATAGCCCTGCGCTCCTGGCAGATGGGATCAATTCAACTTCCGATGTCGTCTACGGTATTGTTGTTGCGGTATTTATGCGGCTTTCCAATAAGCCCGCCGACCGGGAACACCCGTTTGGGCACAGCCAGTTTGAATCCATTGCAGCCCTGACTGTGGGGGCTTTTGTCATTACCACAGCGGTAGGCATTTTCTGGGATGCATTGAACACCATTTTCGACTATCTCACCCACCAGGTAGAAGTCGTTACAGCCAGTTCCCTTGCGTTTTGGGTGGCTGTACTAACCATTGTGCTGAAAATCATACTTTTCATCTATACGCGCCGGATTGGTAAAATCCATAACAGTATTGCTGTCACCGCTTTAGCTTTTGACCACCGCAATGATATCCTTTCTGCGTCTGCTGCCCTGATTGGGATCACGCTGGGACGGGCTGGTTTTGCCTGGGTCGATCCCCTGGCTGCCATTTTGGTCGCATTGGTGATCCTGCGGACAGGTATTCAGATCATCCAGGAATCCGCCACGGATCTCATGGACACAATCCCAGGCGAACTGATAGAGAAGCAAGTCAAAGAAACCCTTAAAGAAATCACTGGCGTCCGAAAACTAGAAAAAATCCTTGTCCACCGTTTTGGTCCATACCTGATGATCAATTTAACCATCGGGGTTGACGGGACGATCTCGGTGGAAGATGGAGACCGGATTGCCAGCTTGTGCGAACAAAAGCTGCGCAGTGAAATTGACTTCTTACATACCGTGCACATCCATTACCATCCCAGCAAATAATCCCATGGTGACCGTCCCTCTTTAGAGCTTAGTTTTGATTTTTTCCAATGACACCAACAACGTTTTGATGTACGTGGAAACATCTGTACTTCACCACAGAGAAATGCAGGTTGGATCATTGAGAAAAGAGTACAATATGGATTGCAAAGCTAAATCCAGACCATTTTTCTGAGGAGCGTTTCCATGGTGTACAAATATAACAAGATTTCATTTTTATACTCACAACCCACCCCCATCGACTATTTACCCACTCTCTCAAAAGAATTGGGCATCGAGCTTTATCTGAAACGGGATGACCTTACCCCGTATGGCACCGGCGGCAACAAGCTGCGCAAGCTGGAATACCTGCTTTATGACGCCATGCAGAAAGGTGCCACCACGCTGTTAACAGTGGGCGGGGCACAGACCAATCACGGACGGCTGACGGCTGCCGTGGCAGCCAAATTTGGCATGAAGTGTGTCATTGTCTGCGTGGATGATTACCCTGGTGAAATCAGCGCCAATCTACTCCTGGATACCATCATGGGTGCAGAAGTTGTGCTTAAAAAGAATGACGGGCGCGACAGCGCCGTACAGTTTGCCGAAACCATCGCTGCCGTCAAAGCTCGCTACGAAGCCGCAGGCGAGGTCGTTTATGAAATCCCTGTTGGTGGCTCCAACACCATCGGTATGATGGGTTACTACGAATGTGCCCAGGAACTCACCGCACAGGCAAAAGAGATGGGGCTGGAAGACGCCACCGTCATCAGCGGTGTGGGCAGCATGGGAACCTACCTGGGGCTTTACTGCGGTTTGAAAAATGAAGGGTCACCGTTGTCGCTCACCGGCATTGCCATCTCTCCCTTCACAGAAGGAAAAGAGAAACGTATTATTGACTATTTCAACCAGGCAAAGAAGGATTACCAGTTCACAATCAGCGCAACACTTCAGGATTTCCACATCGAAACCGGCTATACCAAAGGTGCATATAACAACCCGGATGCGGATGTCCGCAGTGCGATTTACCGCATGGCGCGCGCTGAAGCCATCATTCTTGACCCCTGCTATACGGGTAAAGTCTTCGCCGGGCTTTTAGATATGCTGGCTGAGGGTAAGATTAAACCTGGAGAAAAAATCATCATGCTGCACACCGGCGGGATGCCGGGTATTTACACCAAACACCACCGCGTCGAGTTCGAGAAAGAACTCATGCATCTTGTCACGATCATCGAATAACCCTCAATAGTCAGACTGCGGATCATGTATATTAAAAATATCTATCTCGCGCTGGTTTTCAAACTAGTCCTCGTGCTCGTCTGCGGCTATGGTTTGATGGTTCAGCTTGATATCTTCTCAGGTCAACCCAATTGGAGCGTTCTCAACTATTTCACGATCCTCAGCAACCTTCTCTGCTTCGTTTATTTTGTCATCGACATCGGGCTCTTGACAAAAAACTACGCAAAGGGAAACACAACCTGGCACCCAGCATTAAAAGGCATCTCCATGATGAGTATCACCGTCACCATGCTGGTATTCCATTTCATGTTGGATTTCAATTTTTCGATGGGCAGTGCCTTCGGAACATCCATCTTCACCACACACTATGTTGTGCCAATCATGGTTATTCTGGATTGGCTGCTGTGGGAACAGAAAGGAAACATGAAGGTAACCTCTCCGCTTCTCTGGGCAATTGCACCCCTGGTGTACTTTGCGTATGCCATGATTGCAGCTCAGTTGGGGGATGGCATCGGGCACAATTCACGCTACCCCTATCCATTCATGGATGTGGATGCAATCGGGTTGGGCAAAGTTTTATTCACCGTGCTGATTATGGTGACCGTTTTCATCGCTCTGGGATACCTGTACGTCCTGGCGGATCATCTCCTGAAAAAATTGCGGAAGCCAGGTTTAATAGCCGACTAGAAATTAGACGGCTTCCACAGTATAATCACTCCTGTTACTTGATAGCAATTTACATCCAAAGTAGAACCGTAACTTTGCTGATACCAAATAAATGCAAGGAGCAATATCAATGACAGAACATAAAAAAGTCCGCGTTGCCATTATCGGTGTGGGAAATTGCGCCTCCTCACTTGTTCAGGGAGTGCATTTCTATCGCAACGCCAAAGACACCGACTTTGTCCCCGGTTTAATGCACGTTAACCTGGGCGGTTACCATGTGCGCGATATCGAATTCACCGCAGCCTTTGATGTGGTCGATACCAAGGTCGGGCTGGATCTCGCCGAAGCCATCTACGCTTACCCCAACAACACTTACCGTTTTGCTGACGTCCCGAAAATGAATGTTCTGGTCTATCGCGGCATGACCCATGATGGTTTGGGTAAATATTTACAAGAGGTTGTCAAGAAAGCCCCCGGACCCACGGCAGATATCGTCAGCATCCTCAAAGAGACCCATACCGATGTGGTAGTCAGCTATCTGCCGGTCGGCTCGGAAATGGCAACTAAATGGTACGTTGAGCAAATCCTCGAAGCCGGTTGTGCTTTTGTGAATGCCATCCCGGTATTCATCGCCAGTTCCGAATACTGGGGAGAACGTTTCCGCCAGCGCAATCTGCCCATCATCGGCGACGACATCAAGAGCCAGGTCGGCGCGACCATCCTGCACCGTGTGCTCACCAGCCTCTTCGTCGACCGCGGCGTAGAACTGGATCATACTTACCAGCTCAACTTCGGCGGCAACACCGACTTCCTGAACATGCTTGAACGCGAACGCCTCGAATCAAAGAAAATTTCCAAAACCGGCGCAGTTACCAGTATGCTGCCTTACAAACTCCCCGCAGAGGATGTACACGTTGGTCCCAGCGACCACGTACCCTGGCTCACCGACCGCAAATGGTGCTATATCCGTATGGAAGGCACTACCTTCGGCAATGTGCCGCTCAACCTGGAAGCCAAGCTCGAAGTCTGGGATTCACCCAACTCCGCCGGCGTTATCATTGATGCCGTTCGTTGTGCAAAAATCGCTCTTGACCGTGGTCTCTCCGGTCCGTTAATCGAGCCTTCCTCCTACTTCATGAAAACCCCACCCAAACAATTTAAGGATGAAATTGCGCGAGAAATGGTTGAGGCGTTCATCAAAGGCGATTTACCCAAATAACGCCTTATCCATCCGCTACACGTGATGAAACGTTTACCGTTCTTCAACAACATCAAGAATCAGAAAATCTGCCAGGCTGGCTGTCTGATAACCAGCCTGGTATTATTCCTGAGTCTGCTCACATCCTGTTCCAGCCATCCTGTCAGCACCCTGGATGCCACCCAAATCTTTCAAGATGCCCTCCTTACAGCAACAAACGCTTACCGCGAACCCACCCAGACGCATACACCCACGATTACCCCCACACCCGCCCCCACCGAAACACCTGCGCCTACCTTCACCGCGACAGCCACCGAATACACCGGTCCACCGCCAACACTTCCTGCCACCTTTACCAGTGATATTCTCCGCCCCAACACCGTCCCACGCACATACATCGAAGACACCTGCACATATCTCAAAACACGCCTCGACCCCAACAACAGCGCACCCGGCACAGTGGTGATGGCGGTCATGTTCCACGGCATTGCAGCAGATTTTCGGGAAATCAGCGACAACATGGATGTGCGTCATTCCGATATGGTGAATTTCGTCGAACACGCACACGAAGTTGGTTTTGAGACCATTACCACGCGTGAATTGGTCAATTTTCTCGAGAATAACGCCAAAATACCCCTCCGTTCGCTCTATATCATTGTCGATGACCGGCGTCCGGGTGCCGTCAGGGAGCATTTCATGCCTTACCTGCAAAAGTATGATTGGACGCTGACTCTTGGATGGATTATAGGCGATACCGACACCCGCGCCGCTTCTGTTTTGGATTGTTGCCCGGGTGAATCGTTCACCACGCTTTGGGAGCAAATGGAGGCATACAACGCAACAGGGTATCTCGACATCCAATCACATGGCAATGTCCATAATATACCGGTCAGCGAAGCCTCCACAGAGGAATACATCCTCTCCGAGTTGAATATTTCCCGCCAGGTGATTCAAGAACATTTTTATTGCAAAGATTACGCAACCGGTCAACCGATTGAGAACTGCCAGACCGATCAACCCCTGGCATACATCTGGCCCGGCGGCGGTTTCACCCCACGGGCAGCAGAACTGGCGAGGGAAAGCGGCTACCATGTCGCTTTCACCACCAACCCGCGCGGTCCCATCATGTACAACTGGATCCCACTCGCAGAAGCCTACGACCCCGCCACGCCATCCTGGCTGCCAGAAGGCGGAGTAGCAAACCCGCTCATGGTACTACCCCGTTACTGGAGCTATGACGCAGCTTACCGAATTGATGATGTGGGGAATATCGGCGAACAGGCTGCCGCCTATGCCCAGGCAAATCGCCAGGCGGAATTGGATTATTATTACTATTATTGCAAAGACATCACAGGAGATATCCCTCTTCTCAACGAAGAAAATACTCAGGAATAAAGTTTCATCATGTCAACTAACCAGGAGGATCGCTGTATTTTTTGCCGCATCATACGCGGTGAACTGGTCGCAGATATTGTGTACAAAGACGATATCGCTACTGCCTTTTGGGATGCAAGCCCCAAAGCGCCTGTACACATCCTCATCGTACCCAACCAGCATATCCAATCTGTAAACGAAATCTCTCAGGTAGACGAAGCCGTATTTGGGCATTTATTTTCAGTCGCCCGCCATATCGCCCAAATGCAAAATATCCATCAAAGCGGATACCGCCTGGTAACCAATGTCGGCGTGGATGGCGGGCAATCCATTTTCCATTTACATCTTCATCTACTGGGAGGCAGGCGGTTGGGGCATTTTTCAAACTGGTAAGATGGATACGAAGATGAAAAAGAAACCCCTTTTTTTACCTTTGTTAACTCTAAGCATTTTATTCTTCATCTCTCTCAGTTGCTCCCTGCCCAAACTGGAAACCACCATCGGACCCACTTCCACAGTGCCTGCACTTGCAGACTTGCTAGGGCAGCCCACAACCAACCCGATGCAAGCTGAACAGGAAAACCTGCCAACACACTCCACCTCCATCTGGCAAACACACTCCCTCCCCACACCCGACCCCTATCACCAGGTTCCAGCCATCCGGAAAGACGCAGTGGAATATGTAGTGAAAGTCAATGACACTTTGGAAAAAATCGCTGCCTGGTACTGGGTTGGGGTAAATACCATCATCGAAGCAAACCAGATCGAAAACCCCAATCTGATTCAACCTGGAGATATCCTCCTGATCCCCGCCCCCATCCCCAAACCCACCGGTCCATCGTTCAAAATCCTTCCAGACAGCGAGGTCGTTTACGGACCATCCACCGCCGGATTTGATGTGAGCGAATTTGTCTCTGACCAGAATGGTTTTTTATCCACCTATTCAGAAGAGATAGAAGGTGAACCCTGGAACGGGGCTCAGATCATCTTACGCGTGGCACAAGATTATTCGGTTGGACCCCGCCTGCTTTTAGCTCTACTGGAATATCGAACTGGTTGGGTCACCCAACCTTCGCCAGGGAGCATTGACACGATATATCCACTTGGCTACGCGAATACTTCTTACAAAGGCTTGTACAGGCAGCTTGCCTGGGCTGCCAATGAAATCAACCGCGGGTATTATCTCTGGAGGGTCAATGCTGTACCTGGTTGGGTGCTTTCTGACTCCAGCGTTGTTCCGCCTGATCCAGGTATCAATGCCGGCACAGCGGGCATCCAAAATCTTTTGGCAAAATTACTGGACTACCCAAACTGGCTCAATGCTGTTTCTGAAAATGGATTATTTAACCAGTACATTGCCATGTTTGGTTTTCCTTTCGATATGGCGTATGAACCACTGACGCCCATAAATTTACAGCAGCCTGCGTTGATACTCCCCTTTGAGCCGGGCAATGTTTGGAGGTTCACCGGTGGTCCGCATGGCGCATTTGGCGGCGGTACAGCCTGGGCAGCGCTCGATTTTGCCCCCCCGGGTGAAGCACTCGGTTGTGTGCAAAGCGACGCCTGGGTTACTGCAATGGCAGATGGATGGGTCGTGCGCTCTGGACGGGGTCAGGTAATCCAAGACCTGGACGGCGATGGCAGTGAACAGACCGGTTGGGTGCTGCAATACCTGCACATCGAAACGCGCGACCGAATCCCTGCCGGTGTATTCCTGTATGCTGGCGAACGTATCGGGCACCCCTCCTGTGAAGGCGGAATCTCAACCGGTACACACGTACACATCGCCCGCAGGTATAATGGGGAATGGATCTCGGCGGACAGCGATTTACCTTTCAATCTTGAAGGATGGATCTCTGCTGGCACGGGAATTGCATATAATGGATATCTGAGCAAAAATGGACAAGTCGTCACGGCAATTACAGGTAACAGACCGGAAAACCAGATCAGCCGCTGAAAAAATCATCTCAGCCGTGTTGCTTTGTGTGCTGATTTTGCAAACCGCTGCATGCACACGGATTGTCATTTATCCCAGTGAAGAAACCGCAACCGCAATGGCTTTTGCTGCCGCACAAGCTTCAGAGAGTCTCGAACCCATACCTGCCGTTTCAGCCACGTACCTGCCGCAAGGAGGCGGTGACCTCATCCCTACAGATGCACCGGCTTCCACACCGCTGCCTCAATTTACACCGACCGCAACTCAAATCAAACCGACTTCCACAGAGAAGCCGCCGCTCCTTTATTACACCCAAGGGGTTGACACACTCGAGGCGCTTTGCATCCGTTTTGATGTGGAACCAGATGAAATCACATCACCGGATTTTTCCGTGATCCCTTCCAATGCCTATTTACCTCCCGACAAATTGCTGGTGATCCCTGACAGGCTGGAGGGAACCACACCCGCTGACCGCCTGATCCCCGATTCGGAAGTGATTTTCTCTGCGTCCGCCATTGATTTTAATGTCCAGGCTTTTGTCCAGGAAGCAGGTGGGTACCTGGCTGAATACCGTGAATGGCGCACCGATGGCTGGTATAACGGCGGACAGGTCATCGAGCGTGTTGCGTATGAGAATTCTATCAACCCGCGCTTACTCCTGGCAGTGGTTGAATTTCAGAGCAAATGGGTCTACGGGCAGCCCTCTAATCTTGCCGAGATCGATTATCCCATCGGCTGGAAACAATTCGAATATCGTGAACTATACAAACAACTCACCTGGGCAATCCAACAGGTGTCCGTGGGATATTATGGATGGCGAACGGGACGGGTTACCGAACTGACCTTCTCAGATGGCAGTACGGTTCGTCTCGCACCTGAGTTGAATGCTGGAACTGTGGGCGTGATGTATATGTTTTCACAACTTTATTCTCAATCGGATTGGAATAAAGTCATTTTTGCCTCGAATGGCTTCTTTGCCTTATACGAACAAATGTTCGGTGATGCCTGGCTGCGCGCCAGGGACGTCGAGCCCATCTTCCCGGGTGACATCGCCCAGCCTGAATTGATCCTACCTTTTGAAGAAGGCAAAACCTGGAACCTCACTGGCGGACCTCACGCCGCCTGGGGACCGGATGGCGTCATGGCAGCACTTGATTTTGCCCCGCCTTCAGAAGTGAATGACTGTGCGCCTTCGGTTGAATGGGCAACAGCGGCTGCTTCCGGCATCGTCACGCGTGCTTATAATGGTATCGTTGTCATCGACCTGGATGGAGATGGTTACGAACAAACCGGCTGGGTACTTTTTTACCTCCATATCCATCATTCAGATCGTGTTAAAGCAGGGGATTGGGTCAATGTCGGCGACCGCATCGGGCATCCCTCCTGTGAAGGCGGCAGGTCAACTGGTACACATATTCATATCGCCCGTAAATACAATGGCGAATGGATCCCTGCAGAAAGCCCATTGCCGTTCGTATTAGACGGATGGACTGCGCATAATGGCGATGAACCTTACCTGGGTTCAATGACCAAAGGTGAACAGGTTGTCATCGCAGATGTGTACAGCACCTATATTTCAAAAATCACCCGCGTTCCCAAGAATTAAACGAACTGCTTTAAATGCAACGCATTGCTATTACCCCTCCTTGTCAATCTTAACAAATTTAAAAAGATTCTTTCTTTTATATCGATTACAATTGACAGGGCATGTCAAAGATTAATAAATCCTCCTGTGTACAACGAAATTTTCAATGTGTCCTTGTCAGTTTTTCTGTAATTCTCTTGCTCGCCCTGGCTTCTTGCGCACCAGAAAGCAATTCTACAATACCAGTACAGAGCCAATCAGATCAACCTGTTACACCTGAACCGACACCTTCATCGCTGCCCACACGCCCATATTACAATCCCGGCGAAGTGGTGAGCTACACGGCACAAACCGGCGACACCATCCCTGCATTAGCAGGGCACTTTAACACCACAGTTGGAGAGATCATGGAAGCAAACCCCATCATTCCCCAGGATGTCACCACGCTCCCACCAGGTTTACCAATGCAAATCCCCATTTATTACCAGTCCTTATGGGGTAGCTCATTCCAAATCATTCCGGATAGCCTGTTCATCAATGGTCCCGCCCAGGTAGATTTCGATGCGGTGAGTTTTGTTTCCTCATCGCCAGGATGGTTTAAAAACTATTCTGCTTATGGAGGTGGAAAACAATTAACAGGTGGACAAATTATCCACCATATCGCAACCAATTTTAGTATCAGCCCGCGATTGTTGATTGCAATTCTTGAATATCAGACAGGAACCATCACACGCATCACACCACTTGATGAACAAAACCCTTATCCTCTTGGTTTAATCAGCCGTGAACACCAGGGATTGTACGCGCAACTCGTCCTGGCAGCAAATGAACTCAATAATGCCTATTACAGTTGGCGTACTGGTGAGTTGCGATCTATCGAAAGCAACGATGGTAGATTAGAAATCCCAGACCCCTGGCAGAATGCTGCTACAGTCTCGTTACACGCATATTTCGCAAAAACCCTCACGGAAATCGAATACGAACACGCCATTCATGGAGATGGTCTTCTCGCGGTATATACAAAATTGTTTGGTGATCCGTGGGAAAATGTGGAACCTCATATCCCCGGTAGCCTGGAGCAACCCGAGCTTACCTTTCCTTTCATGCCAGGGTATCGTTGGGCATATACTGGCGGTCCGCATACCGGTTGGGGTCAAGGACAACCTTTTGCTGCTGTTGACTTTGCTCCACCCAGTGTGGTCGGTGGATGCGCAGAATCCAACGAATGGGTGACCGCTATGGCAAGCGGGGTAATTGTTCGCACAGGCACAGGCATTGCAGTACTGGATTTAGACGGCGATGGTTATGAACAAACCGGCTGGGTCATTTTTTACCTGCATCTATCCACGCAAGATAAAGTTAAAACCGGAATGCATTTAAACGCCGGAGACCCTATGGGGCATCCTTCCTGTGAAGGCGGCGCATCGACAGGAACACATATCCATATTGCCCGCAAATACAACGGAGAATGGGTCATCGCAGACAGTCCCCTTGCATTTAACATGGAAGGCTGGGTGACAAAAAACGGAAGTTCTGCGTATGAGGGAACGCTGGAACGTTTTGGCAGCGTGGTTCGCGCCTGCGTTTGCTCAGATTATTCAAGCCAGGTTCAATCCGAGGCTTTTCCTCAACTTGTGGAATAACCCTCTTCACACATTGCAAAGAAAACACAGCATCTCGTGTCCATCGACCATTACGCATCCGCTTCCAAAATCGTTTTCTCGATATGGATGGGTACGATCTTCCCTAACATCGCCTGAGCCGGGCAATAACGTGTCGCAGAGAGTTCAATCGCTCGATCAACCGCAGTGGGGTCTACCTGTTTACCCGTTATGTGAAAATGGATGAGTATTTTCGTAAAAACTTTAGGATGCTCATCGGCACGTTCCGCTTCCACATTCACTTCAAAACGGGTCACGTCCTGTCGTTTCTTTTTCAGGATCGAGATCACATCCATCGCGGTACAGCCGGCGAGACCAATCAGAAACATCTCCATCGGTCGAAAGCCATCGTTTTTTCCACCCACTTCAGGCGTTGTACCTAATGGTAACGAAAAACCGCTTTCTGCTGTACCTGTAAAACTCATATCACCATGCCAGGTAACTTTTGCTTCCATCATTTCCTCCTTGGTATTTTTATCCTTATCGATGATTATTATTAAACTCAGTTGGAGAGGTTCACCCGAAATTGTGGGTAAAGCGTTTCACATTCGGGCGGGGGGATAGTTAAATTTCCTGATCCCGAATTTACATTTTTACTGAATTACTCTTTTCATTTCGTTAATCAGCATTTCCTCAGGAGCAGCCCCTACCAGTTCGCCTGCTCCCTGGTTGATGATGGTATGCGGAACACCAGATACGCCATAGCGCTCTGAAAGCTCTCCAAACTCCATCGCTTCCACCATTTCCGCCTGCACATTCTCGCTCTCCAATGCCATTTGATGTGCCAAAATCACTGCCTGCGGGCAATAAGGGCATGTTGGCGTCACAAATACCTGCAAATGGACAGGTTTTTTCAATCCCGAGAGAAACGCGCGTCCATCTTTACTTAACCCAGAATCGTTCTTAGAGACCATTAAAATGGCATTGACAAGGGAAGAAAACTCATGCCCAGCAGGGATACCTGCAAAGCGAATACCCGAATCGATCAAACTATCTTCTTCTTTCCGGGCAATCACAATTCCTGGAACCATCTCCACATGATACTGGCTGGCTGCTTGTGCATCCTCATCTACATCAAAAACCTGTAAATCCAATCGTTCATCCAGTTCTACAATTTCACTCAAGAGCTGCCGGGTGTGCTCGCAATATTCACATGCCCGTACTTTGCTGCCAAAGAATAAAATACTGACAGGATGGTTAAGCCCTTTAAAAACCTCCGCCAATTGACTGGTGATATCTGCGTTGATCATTTTCTCCATAATCTACTGCTCCATATTGTCATCTGAATTTTTTATTGCTTTGTACTTAGATGCAGTTGGGGAGAAAAGGTTACAGCAGGCTATGGTTCGTTTTTCGTTACATCGGTTGGGTTCAAAAGAAAATCATCCAGTTCAAGATGTTTGTACAGACGCTGCCGAACCTCCACAGGCATTTTCTCGTTTTTTGCCGTCTCCTGGTACAGCTCAATCGTTTTCTTGAGCGTGTCGACAACAACAGTACAGTTTTTACAAGTTTTTAAATGGGCTTCAATCTCAGCGCAAAGCTCAGTGCTTAATTCTCCGTCAATAAAATCAGAAAGTCGGTGAAGTAATTCATGACAGGTTTCACCGTGCACATGTTGAATGGGGTTGGTTAAGTTTTCCATAAGATACTACCTTCATCCTGCTGATGGGGATCGAAAATATTGTGAAAGCGCCTGCCGAAGCTGTAAACGAGCACGGGAGAGGCGAGTTTTCACGACATTTTCTGTAACGCCCAAAACCTCAGATGCTTCGCGAACGGAAAGTTCCATCACATCTCGAAGCAGAAACACAATTCGAAGAGCCGGCGAAAGAGACTGTACCAGCGCGTTGAGGTAATCAATATTTTCAGCTGTGAGCAATTCTTCTTCTGGTAACGCCCCCCAATCAACAATCTCAACCGCTGTTGGGTTCTCATCTTCATCCTCACGGTCAATTTCAATCGGATAAGATTCGGGACGCCTTTTTCGCAGAACCATCAACGACTCGTTGGCTGCGATCCGGTAAAGCCATGTAGAAATGCTCGCATCACCTTTAAAAGAGCGGATAGAACGAAAAGCCTTTAGAAAGGTTTCTTGCAACACATCCTCTGCATCCAACTCGTTACCCAACATCTTCACCGCAAGGTTATACACATACTCCGAATATACTTCAACCAGCCGGGCAAATTCAGCCCGGTCACCTGCTTGAAGTTTTTCGATATGGATTTCGTCTTGAGCGTTCGTTTTATACATCTTTAGATGCAATTTCGATGAAAAGGTTGCATGGTTCAGGAAAGAGCCCAGTTTGGCAGTACATCCAGGTCAAGCGAATCTCTTTCTCCACGGATGAACCGGTAATAGCCTGAGGATGCAATCATTACCGCATTATCGGTGCACAGAGAGAGAGGCGGTATATAAACCGGAAAGTCATTTTGAGCTAAAAATGCATCGCGAAGGGCTTTGTTCGCAGAAACGCCACCTGCCACCAGGATCACGCTTGGTTTGAATTCTTTTGCAGCCTGCATGGTTTTTCCAAATAACACATCCACAACAGCCTGCTGAAAGCTGGCTGCCAGGTCTGCAATCGGCATCTCTACCCTTCCCTGTTTTTCCAGGCTGCGCACCGTTCGAAGTACTGAGGTTTTTAACCCGCTAAACGAAAAATTCCAGGTACCCTCCAGGTAAGACCGTGGAAAATTGAATGCTTTTGGATTTCCCACCTCGGCTGCTTTTTGGACGGAAGGACCACCGGGATAGCTCAGGTTCAACAACCTGGCAACTTTATCAAACGCTTCACCAGCAGCATCGTCCAGTGTGCTGCCCAAACGTTCATACACACCATGTGATTTGATCAGGTTTAATTCGCTGTGTCCGCCGGAAACCAGCAAAGCAAGCACAGGAAAGTGGGGTTCGGGTCGTTCCTCCTGATTGGGCGGGTTGACCCACCCGGAATAGATATGTCCTTCCAAATGGTTCACACCCAGGATGGGGATCGAACACGACAGGCACAACCCTTTGGCATAATTCAACCCAACCACAAGAGAGCCCGCTAAACCCGGTCCGCGCGTCACCGCTACTGCATCGATATCCTCCAGCGAGAGATGTGCCTTTGCCAATGATTCTTCCACCACAGGTTGAATGGTGCGGATGTGCTGGCGGGATGCCACCTCAGGGAATACACCGCCATACCTGGCATGCAATTCGATTTGTGTTGCCACCACACTGGATAAAACCGTCCGACCATTTTGAACCACTGCCGCTGCGGTCTCATCACAGGAAGTTTCAATCCCCAAAATCCGAATAATCTCTTGTCCTGTCATCTCTGCCTCATTTCCATTCCGATACCTGTAAAACCAAATCCTGCGGGTAATCTACCATCTGATCTAATCTGCCATCCTCACCCACCTGGTAGGTATCCTCAATTCGCATCCCATAACCTCTTTCAGGGTAATAAAGACCTGGCTCGATAGTCAAGACCATACCTTCCCTCAATAAACTCTCTGGCACATCAGCTTGCGCGGTGGGCAGCTCGTGGATTTCCAGACCAACACCGTGTCCCAATCCATGCACAAACCCATTTTCTGTAAGTGGATTGCTTTGGAGGGTGGCATGACCCATTGCCTCAAACAAGCTGCAGGTCATCTTATGGTAATGGTGAAACGAATTTCCCGCACATACGGCATCGACAACCTTTGCATATACCTCCTGAAGCTGCTCATACGCGCTGAGCACCTCGTCACGGGCAAACCCCAGGCACCAGGTACGTGTGAAATCATAGAAATAGCCACCACCCGCTTCCTGAAAAAAGGCGTCAAAGATGATCGTCTCGCCCAGTCGAAGCGGTACAGCCGGATTACCCACGTTGTGGGGCACGCCGGCATCTCTTCCAGCAGCAAAGATGGTTCCACTTTCCTGCAAGTTGCGTTCAGCCAAAAGCAGCCGTAAACGCTTCTTCACATCCGCTATCGTCAATGGGCTGCCGTCATTTTTTACTAACACCTCATTCCTTGCCGCGTGTCCGGTGATGAAATCCTGGATCTCACCAACAACAGCCACGGTATGCGCACCCATTTTCTGTATCCGTGCCAATTCGTCCGGCGATTTTACCGCTCTGGCTTGCCGTAAGACATCGCTTTGCTCGCCATAGATAATTTCCAAAGCAGGGAAAAATTCGTGCAGTTTGGTAAGGATAAAATGTCCAAATCCGATATCGTTGTAGCCGTAAACAACCATCCTGCCTGTCTCTAACTGCATGGACTTAAACATCTCTCGATAACGCAAAGCCACTGCCAGAGAAGTGTCTCCACCGGCTTCCTGTAACAACTCACCGTAATGGAATTCCGCATAACTCCGCAAGGGAAAACCTGCCTGCGCTGCTCCATCCCGTTCAATCGGGGTGTGGAACAAAATCGGTGGTTTGCCTGGACATACAAATAAATCCGCATGGTCAACTTCGATGCCGCCAGCCAGGTAAACCATGGCTGGGTTATTCCTTCCAGAGCCATTCACCCAAAGTGTTGTAATATGATGTTCGCTCATTAATGTTTCAATATCGCTTTTCATCCGTGTTTCCCCTGGTTACTCATAAAATCTACTGTCATAAGCTGGTCAAGAAATTCTTGTTCCAACTGTGGGAGGATGGTGCGCGGATCAAATATCACCCGGTCATTTTCTATGCGGGCGATGACTGGTGTGCTTAACCGGCGTAACTGCGCCAGTAAATGGTCGGGGTTACTGGAAGGGATCGCAAGAACGAACGTTGGCAGGGTCTCTTCCGGCAGGCTCCCTCCTCCTATTGTGGAAACGTTCGTCTCAACAAAGCCCACGCCCAATTTAGCTTGCCAGTTCCTGGCTCGCTCCTCCATTTTTTCCACGGGAGCAGATATCATCTGCCAGATAGGGATTTTTTCCTCGGCTTCTTCTTTCAGGTAATGAATCAGGGTCGCGGATAGCGCCGCCAGGCTCATCTTATCAGCCCGCACCGCTCTTGCAAGCGGGTGTTTCTTGATCCGGTCAATCAAAACCTTTTTACCGACCAGTATCCCGGCTTGTGGTCCCCCCAACAATTTATCGCCAGAAAAACAAACCAGATCCGCCCCTACCGACAATGACTCCTGTACGGTTGGTTCTTTCCTTAATCCATAGAGCGTCGTATCCAACAGAACACCCGAGCCGAGATCATCCATCACCCAGATTCCGTTGCGATGAGCCAGTTCAACCATCTGAGCCAGGGACGGTTCACTGGTAAATCCAATGATGCGATAATTGGAATGATGTGCGCGCAGAATCATGGCGACGGGTTCCTGCAATGCCTCTTCGTAATCGCTCAAATGCACGCGATTGGTAGTTCCAATCTCCACCAGCTTCGCACCAGACTGTTTCATTACCTCAGGGATACGGAAACCACCGCCGATTTCTACGAGCTGCGTCCGCGAAATCACCACACGTTTTCGTTTTGTTAATGCAGTCAAAGCCAGCAGCACCGCACTGGCATTGTTGTTTACCACCAACGCAGATTCAGCTCCAACCAGGCGTTTCAGCAATTGTTCAGCATGGATTAACCGTGACCCGCGTTTCCCGCTGGAAAGGTTAAATTCCAGCGTGTTGTAATTACCCATCACTTCACCAACCGCCCTGATAGCATCCTGGCTGAGTGACGCCCGCCCCAGGTTAGTATGCAGAATCACCCCGGTTGCGTTGAACACCACCCGCAAACTAGGCAGGAACCAGTCCTCCAGCAAATCCCTGGCTTGACGAGTCCATTCCACAGGTAAAGGAATTTTCTTACCGGGGACAAATTCAGCCCGGAACCGATCCAGTGTTTCGCGCACTGCCTGGACCGTCATCGTTCTGCCAAATTCGCGCGCCAGCGCCTCAGCATCGGGTAGCATCAGAATCCGATCAACAGAAGGGATGTCTCTAAAATCACTCATCGCTGGCTTTTGGTCTCCAACGGCTTCGCTCGCTAACGCGCAAAAGCACCTCAATAAGAATTACCGCAGCCGCAATCAACAATCCATTTGTACTGGTTAATTCCCTGCCCATTTGCAGCCACGCCAACAGGTCTACCAGGATGCCCATCAGAATGGCTTCACGCACAATCACATGCGATTCGGCTGGACGATCACCTTGAAAGCGGACATTGAGAAACGCCACAAAAGGCAGCACCAAACCGCTGACCAGGAGGAACAGGCAGAAGAAGAAAAACCAGCGCGGTCCCAGTGTGGGTTGGGTTTCCAGGAAAAGGTAAGCCAGCCCCCCTGCGCCAATCAGGATAAGTAATATACTGCTGATGATGATATTTCGATATTGCACGGTTACCTTCGATTAATAATTTCTTTGATTATATCCTATGCCCTCAGCTTGTTTTAGAAAATTGACCATATTTTCTCTGTGTGGTAGAATGCACAAAAGATTGCAATAAAACGCTCATCCAGAGAGGTGGAGGGACCGGCCCTTTGAAA
>CAYRRA010000090.1:0-17642 GCA_964426355.1 uncultured Anaerolineaceae bacterium | reverse complement strand
CGGGATATAAAACGCCTGATAGGAGGTGGCTACCGCCTGGAGAAAGCGGTTCCGTTTGATATGTTTCCGCAGACATATCACGTTGAGTGTGTAGTATTGATGTCAAGGGTGAAAGAGTGAGTGCGCGAAAAAGCCTTATATATCAAGGCTTTTGGCACATTTGGGTATGAAAACTAATAAGAGAAAACAAGATTTTTTCGCTTAGCAGAAACAAGTCCATAAAAGCCGTATCTGACAGTTAAGTGGTCGGATTAGAAGTCATAGCCTCGCGAGTGGTCAGGTTAGATGTTTTTTCAGAAATTTTGGGTTGTGTGGTCATTATGGATATTTTTGGAGTTTTGCAGGCTGGATGGATATGATACCGTAAGAGAAAAGACAAAAAACACATGTCTAGGGATTTATTGCAGAAGAAAAGGTGGTTTTAACTATGTTAAGAATCGGGGAATTCTCAATTCTGACCGGAATCAGTATCCATATGCTACGAAATTATGACAAGATTGGTTTGCTTAAACCGGAACAGGTGGACTATCTGAACAGCTATCGGCTTTATGGTGAAAAGCAGATTGTCCGAGCAAACCGTATTCAGGTTTTAAAAAGCCTTGGCTTTGGTCTGAAGGAGATTTCGAAAGTATTAATTAACGACACGCAGGATAATAGAATAAAGACATTTTTGGTAAATAAAATTAATGAGAAGGAAGAGGAAATTACAGAAGCACATCGCCAGATCTTGCAGATGAAGCAGGCTCTTGATGAGCTCGAAAAACAGTACAAATATACCTTGACTGTTAGTATTAAAAGGCTTCCTGCACGCAGAGTTATCAGTTTGCGCGGCTCGATCAAGGAATTTAACGAAGAAGGGCTGCTGTGGGAACGCCTTGACAGGGCTTGCAGGGCAAATGGAGTCAAGCTTGCGGACGTGCAGTATGGAATGGCAATGACGCACAGTGTGGATTTCGAGAAAAAAGCAATCGACACTGAGGTCTTCAAGGTCGTTGAACAGGCTGTGCCGGACATTGAAGGACTGAGATTTTCGGAAATGCCTGAAACTGAAGCGGCTGTCGTTGCATTTGAGGGCATATACACCCAGATAGGCGACATCAACAGCTACATTTATCATTGGATCGAGGAAAATGGTTATAGGATGTCGGGAAAAGCGTTCAACATCTACTACATATCACCTGGAAATGAACCTAACCCCGAAAATTTTGTCACCGAAATCTGCTATCCAATCAAAAAATAGTTCTTGACTCTCGCACGATGCGAGGGTTTAAACTCCTGTTGTAAGAGTGATACAAAAAACAGGAGGAATCAATTTATGCAAGACAAATTAATCTCGTTAAAACACCACATGGACGACTACGAATGTATGTGGAACGGTATAGAGGATTTATATAGTCAAAATACCGGAGAAACCCTTCCGCCGAAGTTCTTTTTCTGTCTCGCATCATTCGGCTCGTTCTTCTACATGAAAACGCCGAAGTCGGACATGAAACGAATGGTTGCACTTGGAGATGGACGAACGAAGCAGATGTATGAATTTCTTGCTCCAATTGTAGGATTTGAATACAAGCATTATTCATATGAAACGTTTGAACAGGCGATCAAAAAAGCAAAGACGGAGGTTGATGCCGGATATCCGCCTGTGTTAGGTACTCTGGATATGTACTATCTGTCATACTATCCGAAACTTTATCATGGAGACCACATTCCCTTTCACTATGTTCTGATGGTCGGCTACGACGATGATACGCGGCGCATCTATCTGCACGACTGTGGACGCGAAGAGGTGCAAACGCTTTCCTATGATGAACTGCGCTATGCATGGGATTGCAGCTATCCTGGTTTGTCAAAGCCAAACACGGTCTGTACGGTCAGAATGAATACTTCGAAGAATAAATATCAGATAGCAAAGGACGCGCTGGAAAAAAAGAGCGATCTGTTTTTAAATCCTCCAGTGAGCTTTGTCGGAAAAAAAGGATTTCAGAAATTTATTGATGAGTTGCCCAAACTAAAAAGTGAGCTCACGAAAGATGATTACGATAAGATTCTTACCAACATGGTTACTTTTTTTGGCGCAGTCCCGACTGTCCCGAATGCGCTGCGTGGAATCGACGAGCCGGACGAGGTGGACTTTTGCGGTGGCTTTGATATAATCAGCCGTGTTCTCAGTGATATGGGAAATGAATACAGAGAACAGACATGGCTTGAGGCATCTACTCGTTTTAAAGAAGGAGCCTTAATTATCGCTGATATCACGAATGTCATTGTGGCTTATCTTACCGGGGAAAATGATAAGACAGCCGTATTGCCGGGACTATTCACAAAGGTAATGGAGATTATTACGGATGGGTATAATCTTTTAGGAAGAAAACAACATTCCGACTAGATCCCAATGATGATTAATGAAACTTGGATGTAAAAGTATGGCTTTTGATTTTAAGAAAGAGTACAAAGGGTTTTTCTGCCTAAGAACACACCGGAAATTGCAACTATTACAGCTATAAACTATATTGCGGAAAGAGGCAAAGGAAACCCCAATCAGAGCATGGAGATTTAATTTGTATAAGAACTTGTTGGTTGATAGACTTAATATGGGTGAGATGTGCGATGCAATATAAAGGGACGTTAATTGCTGTTAGCGACATGGAAGAAAGCAAGAAATTTTACAAGGATTTATTGGGAATGCATGTGGTTGGCGATTTTGGTGCGAATGTTCAGTTGGATAACGGCTTGTTTTTGCAAACGAAGGACACCTGGGAGAATATTATTGCAAATAAGGAAATAAAACTTGACCATAACGCTGGAGAATTATATTTTGAGACACAGGACATGGATACGTTTCTTAAGTTATTGGAAACGTTTCAAGTTGAATATGTCGATGAACCGAAAGAACATAGCTGGGGGCAGAGAGCTGTGCGTTTTTATGACCCCGACCATCATATGATCGAAGTGGCTGAAGACCTGGTGATGGTGATGAAGCGCTTCGCTGATAGCGGAATGTCGGTGGAAGAAGTAGCTGTTCGCATGGATGTGCCGGTGAGTTATATAAAAGAACATCTAGGTTAAATTTAAGTTTGCTTGTGAGTTGATTTGTTCCCGCACTGGCGAGTGATCGATTTAGATGTATTGGATTTTCCGAGGTTGTGTGGTCAGGTTGGATGTTGGCTTAATGAATAGGTGCAATCTATGGATGAAAAACTGATCTCCCCTTGCGGGATGAACTGCTGTTTATGCATTGCTTATCAATTCAAGGAAAATGATATAAACAAACGAGGGTTTCACAAAAAATATTGTCCGGGATGCATTCCGAGGGGAGAAAACTGCAAGCACATGAGAGATGCGTGCGAATTGCTGGCAAAAGGTAGCATCCGGTTTTGTTTTGAATGCGAATGTTTCCCATGTAAGAGATTGAAGGCATTGGATAAGCGCTACCGTACAAAATACCATATGAGCATGATAGAAAACCTCAACTATATCAAGGAATTTGGCATGGAAGAATTCTTAAAAAAGGAACTTGACAAATGGCGTTGCCCAGAGTGCGGAGCGACTATTTGCTGCCATAACGGACTATGTTTGAATTGTGATATTGATACGCTTCTTATGAATAAAAAATATCGGTGGAAAATGGAATAAAAAAATGGAAACTAAAGATATGAGATCAACCAAGGAACAATTACTTAGAAATCCTGATATTGAGCCGTCAAGTGACGTTATTGCAAAGGCGCTTGGGGAATCGAACAACGCCTATATTAAGTTTATCAATGACCTAACAAGCCACCATATTCATTTAGAATGGCGTTACTACAACGATGGCAAGGCGTGGCTGGCAAAGGGACTTTTCAAGTGGACAGGCGTTCGAGGCGGACAAAATGAAACAACCGTTTTATGGTTATCGATCTGGGACAGTTTTTTCAGGGTGACCATTTTTGTTCCCGAAAAAGCCCGTGCAGATGTATTGAGTCTTCCGCTTGACAATGAGGTTAAACTAATGATAGCAGCTTCACAACAAATGGGAAAACTGAAATTCTTTCCTATTGTCTTCGACATGTGTTCGGATGAAATGTTTGAGGCAGTTTTCTTGCTTGCTGATTTCAGGAAAAGCATAAAATAGGGTGTGAAATGAATGGAAATCAGGCAATACGGTAAAGCAGATGGTACTTTGCTTTTTGATTTGCTCATCAGTGAGGAGTCAGACTGGCTTGATTATTCCGGACCGGTTGGTCGCAGTAAAAAAAAGCACTTAAATCAAGCATCAGATATATCGCTTATGATGTAAACATTGTCTGCGGTTATAAACACTGTCGGGAAGACGATAGTATTGGTCTGTATCTAAATGTTTTACTCGTAAGAGAAACACATCGGGGAAAGCAAATCGGTAAAAACCCTTATGTAACTGGTGTCCACGGACTTTCCAAACCAATCGATTTATGTGATGAGTGATGTTGAACCATATTACGGAAAACCTGGATATCGTAGAGAGGGATCAAAATTTGAGGTTAAAGTAAAATGAATTAAGGTACCCAATTATCAAAAAACATAAACTTGGAGTTAAGTATATGGAACGAAAAATTAAGAAACAAGTTATAGGCTTTAGAACGCAAGATGGCGCTGGAGTGAATTTGGTAAGAGTTTTAGGGAACAGGACAGTTGAAGAATACGATCCGATCCTATTGCTCGATTCCTTTGACAGCACGAATCCTGATGATTACGTGGCGGGGTTTCCAATGCACCCGCACAGGGGTATAGAAACCATTAGTTATGTGTATCGTGGCTTTATGACTCATAAGGACAGTTTAGGGAATGAGGACACCATTGGAGATGGCGAAGTCCAGTGGATGACGGCGGGTTCCGGTATATTGCATGAAGAGAAACTGCCGGCAGCAGACAGACTACTAGGTGTGCAGCTCTGGCTTAATCTTCCGGCAAAGGATAAGATGGTTTCTCCGGCTTATCACAGCATCAAGGACTCAGTGATTGAAGAAATTAAGATTAAGAACGGCAAACTTAGATTGCTTGCCGGTGAATTTGAGGGAAGTAAAGGATATGAAAGTAAATATTTACCCTTAGACTATTATGATATCCACTTGAATCCGAATGCGGATATTGTCGTGAATACCAATAGTGACCGCTCTGTAATGGTGTTCACGCTCTTAGGAGATGCCTATATCGGTGACGAGTTGGTAAAAGAAAAGACAGCCGTAAAACTAACCTCTGGTAACCATGTAAAGATAAAGGCAACAGACAAAAACGCTCAAGTATTATTTATTAGTTCGACGTTTCTGGATGAACCGGTAGTTTGGGGCGGTCCAATCGTTATGAACACAAAGGTAGAATTGAATAAGGCTTTTGATGATTTGAAAAAAGGCACATTCTTACAAGAAAAGATTTCGTATTGATAATAATACGATGGAAAATGGGCTGAGCAGATTATCCGCCTTCAACAAGAGGATGGAAAATGGTTTTTTCATACTCTTTCGACTGATTCCGGTTCACCGATTACTACTGAACAGGCTTTAAGACGCTTAGTGCATCTTGGATATACCGTAGAGGATGAATGCATCCAAAAAGCCGTTGACTATATGGATGATTGTCTGATAGGGAAAAAGCAGTTTCCTGACCATCGTGCAAATCACGATGGCTGAGAAAATTTTGTTGCACTTATACTGGCAACCTAGATGAGAAGATTTACAGATAAATATGATAGAGCGAACGAGATCGCAGAAAAGTGGTCGTATATCATTAAATCCTCGTTTCAGAGTTGTGAACTCAATATCGTTTCTTCCGGTTTGTTTTGAGAGCAAAGATGCCAGTCAGTATCTTGCAGCAATTGAGATGCTTGCCGGGTATAAGAATTCCCACGAGGAATTCCGTTTTGTTTTTGATTGGTTGAACAGTAAAAAAACGAAAATCGAGTATGGGATATGGGATATGAGGTATATGATAAAAGAATCTTTCCCTTATCGGATAGCTGGCGAAAAAAAAGAAATCCGTGTTGCGGCCTGTACCGTACGAATAGAGACGATTATCGCAAATATTTGCTCATTGGATTAGTTCGTTGAAAATACTTGCGTACCTCGATAAAAAAAGTGAAGATATGTTCCCGTAAATCGACAGGGTTCTTCTGACATCTAAAAAAGTTTAGTCAAACCATACATAGTTTATTCCATATGTATCATAAGGTTGATCTTAAATATACGAACTCGACAAACCGAGTGAAAAGAATCATATGAGTCCCAAAACCTATGAATTTGAAGCCATCATTCAGAAAGTCCCCGATATCGACGGGGCATACATTGAATTTCCCTATGATGTGAAAGCAGAGTTTGGAAAAGACAGAGTGAAAGTTCACACCACCTTTGACGGAGAGCCTTATGATGGCAGCATCATCAACATGGGTGTAAAGAATGCTGATGGATCGGTTTGTTACATCATTGGTGTTCGTAAGGAAATCAGGGCAAAAATTGGCAAAAACCGGGTGACAGAGTACAGGTAGGAAAAAGTTTTGTGTTATGCCCCAACGTGGGCGCCAGTGAAAGAAAAATGAGACCTGTTCTGCCGCGAATGGTCAACAGCAACCATATTAATGTTGCGATGTCTCAACACATAAGAGTACAAACCACCATTCCAGTACAAGTTTGGAAGAAAAAGACATTTCAAGCTGAAGTAAAACGGGTTTTGGTTTGATTTTGGTTTTTGCATTCGCAGTTTCGCCGAAAAACCACTATAATAACCATAACGATAAGTAAAGGAGTGGCAGGATGAAAAATCCCATCCGAATTTTATCCGTATGTTTTATTTTAGCTTTGGGTGTGCTGGCTTGTAATTTACCCGGCAGCGAGCAACCCACGCAAAATTTTCCACCAACACCTAACATGACCATGACGGAGTTATTTGCACAGGCTACCATACTCACACCCGATTTTGAACAGATACAGGAGGTCACGGTAACGCCATCTACTGCGGTGATCCTTTCACCGACCCTGACACTTGAACCAAGCTTGACGGTTACGCAAACAATCGGTCCTACCATGACCAATACTGCTCCACCCACGCTAACACCTGGAACACCCAGCCGGGAAGCTGGCTATTTTGTCGCAAAATACCTGAGCACCCCCCCGACTATCGACGGCGATTGGGGAGAATGGACCACCACGCAATATCCAGCGAATACAGTTGTTTACGGCTTGGGTCAATGGGCAAACAGCGATGATCTTGAAAGCTCATTCAGGATTGGTTGGGACAATACCAATTTCTACATTGCCGTAAAAGTTCGCGATGATAAGTATGTGCAGAATGCAACCGGTGCGGATTTGTATAAAGGGGATAGCATCGAGATTTTAATGGATACTGACCTGTTGGGTGATTTTTATTCGACTGTATTGAATGGAGACGATTATCAACTTGGTATTTCCCCGGGATTGAATTCCACCAGTGGGACCAAAGAAGCATATCTCTGGTTCCCATCCGGAATTGCTGGGGCACGCACACAAGTAACGATTGCCGCCGTTGGTGGTGATGGATTGTACCGTGTGGAAGCAGCCATCCCCTGGAGTATTTTTGGGATCACGCCTGGGGTAAACAAGCATTTTGGCTTTGCCTTATCGGTCAGTGATAACGATGATCCAGCGAATAACGTGCAGCAGACGATGGTATCCAGTTCTGCGAAACGTACGTTGACCAACCCCACCACCTGGGGCGAGCTGGTACTGGGCAATTGATCGCCAGGATGGGATGGCTCCCCGAAAAATTCTTCACCTGGATCTGGATGCATTCTTCTGCGCAGTGGAAGAACTGCTCCATCCAGACTTGAAAGGAAAAGTGTTTGCAGTAGGGGGATCACCTGACCAACGCGGTGTGGTCTCTTCATGCTCATATCCCGCGAGAAAATTTGGCGTTCGCTCTGCCATGCCAATGGCGAGAGCCAAAAAAATTTGCCCAGAACTGATTGTTGTCAGGGGGAATTATCAGGAATACAGCATCGCATCTGAGAAAACGATGGATATCCTTCGAGACTGCACTCCTCTTGTGGAGCAAGTATCCATTGATGAGGCATTTCTGGATGTTTCCGACCTTCCTGAAAGTGGAAGAGAAATCGCTCTGCAGCTTCAAGCGAGAATCATGGCAGAGGTGGGTTTGCCCTGTTCCATTGGGGTTGCCAGCAACAAACTGGTTGCAAAGATTGCCAATAACCTGGGGAAATCCGGATACAGGGGTGATGGACCACCACGCGCTATTAATGTGGTGAAACCAGGTGAGGAAGCTGCTTTTCTGGCTCCCTTGCCTGCTGGTGAATTATGGGGGATCGGTCCAAAAACTGCCGCCCGACTGCACAACATGGGTATCGAAACAATTGGCGACCTGGCAAAGTTATCCGAAAGCTGGCTGCTTGAACGATTCGGTCAAAGCGGAGTGAACCTTTACCGGCACTCCAGGGGAATAGATGACCGACCTGTAGTCACTTCACATGATACCAAATCGATTAGTAATGAAGTGACATTTTCACAAGATGTGTCCAATGAGGCAGAACTGAAGGCGTGTTTGCGCAGGCTATCTGATAAAGTGGGTAGGCGTTTGAGGAAAGCGAATTTCATGGCGTCCACCGTTCGGGTGAAACTGCGCTATGCTGATTTCAGTACCTATAGCCGGCAGATCACCTTTGAAACCGCCATTGACCAGGACCAGGTGATTTACGAAGCAGCAGTGCAGCTTTTTGATAATTTTTGGATAAAAGAAAATCCTGTCCGCCTGTTAGGGGTGGGAGTATCTACATTACAGGATAAGCTGGTTCAATTGAGCTTGTGGGAGACCAAATCGGATCGGGAAAGGCGGTTGTTGACCGCCCTCGATGCACTAAGGGATCGCTTTGGCGGAGAGGTGGTTCAGCGCGCCACCCGCTTGAAAAAATGATGTAATGTCTGACAGGATTTATTGGAATTGAGGCAGCTTGCAAGGGAAAGAATAACCACCGACAGGGAGTGCGGTTTGCCGGTGGTGCAAACTATCGACTTATGACTTGCCTTGTTGTTTTAATGAATGCCTTCGTGGTATTTAGGGAGCTTGATTTTATTGTTGAGCGTGTCTTCATAGAGGTTCATAATTCTTCGAGCAATTTTCTCCCAATCATATTCCTGGGCATGCAATGCTGCTTGTGCGCCAAGTTTTTTCCGTAAAACCGGATTGCTCATTAGGGTTTTCAATTTTTGGCTGAGGGCAACGGGATCGTCGCTGGGTACCACAAATCCGGTCACTTCATCCTGCACCAGATAAGCAAGACCACCCACCTGTGAGGCGACCACCGGCGTTCCGCAAGCCATGGCTTCCAACGCGACCATGCCAAATGACTCATAATGGGATGGCATGATGACGACATCAGCGGAAGCATAATAATACGGGAGGGTGTCCTGCCCGCGCTTTCCCAAGAATAAAACCAGGTCGCCAATCCCCATGTCAAGACAAAGCTTTTTCAACCGCTTCATCTCGTTATCCATTGCGCTTTCGCTGTCCTGTGGGTTTCCGCCGATGATGGCAAGATGTTGATTACAACAACGGATGAGCCCGTCTTTTTGTAGAATCGCTATGGCTTCCAGTAGAGTATCGATTCCCTTCAACGGCTCGATCCGCCCAACGAAGAGCATCATGTGGTCTTCCGATTCGAGACCAATATAATCGCGTGCTTCATCAGGTGGAATGGGGTTAAACCGTGAAGTATCAACCCCGGGCGGTATGATGAACATAGGGATGTCATTTGCCTGGTAAAGAAATTCCAGTTGTGCTTTCTCTGCTGGTGTGGCTACAACCACAGCGTCTGTACTCTCCAATACTTCCTGTTCTCCATCGATGCGATATTTGCCTTCGCGTTCTTCCGGGCTGCGGGCGATCCGGTTTTTCATTTTGCCCAGGGTGTGGAACATCTGTATCATGGGAATTTCCCAATCCGTTTTGAGCATTTTCCCTGCAATTCCAGACATCCAGTAATGGCTGTGAATCAGGTCATAATGTAAGCCTTTTCTTTGTGCAAAACACTGGATGCCTTCAACAAATTGAGGGATGTGGTTAACCAATACCTGTTTGGGTAATGGGATTTCAGGTCCCGCAGGAATATGGACGACGCGGTTGCCGTAGCCTAAATCGTGCAGGACTTGAGGGATATGTTCATCTTGCGAACGTGTGAAGACGTCCACGTGAATACCCAAATGACCTAATTGCCTGGTCAGTTCGTGGACATAAACGTTCATGCCGCCGCTGTCTTTCCCCCCCAGAGTGGCGAGAGGGCAGGTGTGATAAGAAATCATCGCGATGCGCATACTTTTGATTTTGATTATCCTTTTGTAGTAAAACTTGTTTCGAATCTGTATCCAATTCGCAAGTGGTTTAGATTTGTGGCTGGGGTAAACCGCGTTATTAAAGCTTGTAATCTCTTGCCGGAAAACCAATCTGGCTGGTATAATAGCGCCTACAGATGCCACCGTAGCTCAGCCGGCAGAGCAGTCGCTTCGTAAGCGATCGGTCAAGGGTTCGATTCCCTTCGGTGGCTCCTTTTTGTTTAATGTGCCGGTCATCCTCTGCTGAAAAAACCGCCATTTTTCTCCCAAAGCTTTATTCCGGGTAATACCTCATCCTGTTACAGGTAATTATATCCCATGCATTTTGTGGGACTCGAGGTTAATGTTTTTCTTTTTATGATATAGTTTCACTGTATTTGATATGCGTTTTTCTAGCTTTTTCACATTCAATTCAACATATTGGAGCGGAAAACATTGATGATGGTTGAAAAAAAGACTCCTCTGGTAATTGGCATTGCAGGTGGAACCGGTTCTGGTAAAACGACTGTATCGCAAGCTATTCTGGAGCGCGTCGGTTCGCACCGGATTGCTTTTTTGCAGCATGATGTGTATTACCGCGACCTTAAGCATTTACCTTTATCGGAGCGTGCATCCACCAATTTTGACCACCCTGATTCCCTTGAAACAGAGTTGTTGGTTATTCATCTACTTCGGTTAAAAAACTGGGAACCTGTTAATATACCTCAGTATGATTTTACCCAACACATTCGGAAGCAAGAAACGACGCACGTTGAACCGCGCAGAGTAGTGATTGTTGAAGGGATTCTAATTTTTGCTGAGCCAGAATTACGGAAGTTGTTCGATGTAAAAATCTATGTGGATACGGATGCCGATATCCGGTTTATCCGCAGGTTGCAGAGGGATATTCACGAACGCGGGCGGACGGTTGAAAATGTAATCAAGCAGTATGATGATACGGTTCGCCCCATGCATCTGGAGTTTGTCGAGCCATCCAAACGCTATGCTGATGTCATCATACCTGAAGGAGGATTGAACCTGGTTGCATTGGATATGGTCATCGCACGCATTGAAGAGCTTTTGAACGAATGAACGAGCCCATTCCCAATCCTGAACAACCAGGCGGAGAAATCCGCGGTAGTGGGGATTCGCTGCAGAAACCACGCAACAAATGGGTCACCATCACACGTGTGATGGCTTTGTTGTTCGTGATTGGACTTACTGTTTACCTGCTCTCCATTCGCGACCGCATACAGGATTTCGAGCAGTATGGCTATCCCGGGTTGTTTTTAATCTCGCTGATTAGCAGTGCAACCGTTTTAATCCCTGTTCCCGGGGTTTTGTTGACCTCGGCAATGGGAGCAATTTTCAACCCTTTCTGGGTTGCGGTGATTGCAGGTTTTGGTGCAGGGTTGGGTGAGTTATCAGGGTATCTGGCTGGGTTCAGCGGACGGGGGGTGGTTGAGAAGGTCAAGTGGCATGAACACATGGAAAGCTGGGTTCAGAAATATGGCAATTGGGCGATTTTAGTTTTATCCATAATTCCCAATCCAGTATTTGACGTTGCTGGGTTAACTGCGGGGGCTTTGAAGATGCCGGTACAACGTTTTCTTTTCTGGTGTATTCTTGGTAAAATCATTAAAATGCTGGCTTTTGCCTATGGGGGCGCAACCATCATGGATTGGCTTTTTCCATAATTCCTGAACAATATTAGTTGTGCGTTCGATAAGTGGAGGAACGTTTCATCTGTTTTTTTCGTTCATCCAGGATTTCTTTTGCATACGTGCTAATATTTTGCCATGCAGTCACGACGTCTTCTATGTCTTTGCTGGTTTCAGGGAGCTCACCATAACGGATGCGCACATAAGCGTCTGTGATGGTGGTGAGTTCAGATGGGTGTTGTGGAAATAAGCCCTGCATACGGGGAATGAATTCAATGGGGGTGAGTGCGCGAGGTCTTGGTTTCCCCAGTTTCTCGCAAAGATCCAAAAGCTGCGTGTAGATATAACGAACACGTGCCGCTGCCAGTAAACTGCGTGCAGTGGAAAGTTTTTTTCGGGCAGCACGATTGGCGAACAGGTCTTTCAATGGGTTGGGCATGCGTTTTTGCCTTTGTAAATCAGACCGGTTCTCCTCACCAAGCAGAGATCGTTCCCAGGGTTTTTGGCGAAGCTGGATGATAGCGACAATCACGATGACCAGTAAGACTCCAATCATGACGAAGATAATCGGGTCAACGCGGGTTACTTCGACAATTTCGGTTTGCATTTCATCCAAAAACTGTTCACCGATTTCAATCTGGTTTTCTCCCAGGAGATTTTTTAGATTGGGTGAGAGCAGGTTCAGGATGAACTCCAGCAGTGCAACCAATCCAAGCAAAATGGGGGATGCGACCAGAACTACCGCACCGATGATGAATTGTACAAATAAAACCAATCCTTTGCCCAGAAACTCAGCAGCTTTCAAATTGATGATCCAACTGATGACGCGTCCAGCGAAAACGACCACCAACGAGGTCAACCCGATGCCGGCTGCCCATTGAAAATTAAAACCGGGTACGCGCCCGCCATAATGATCGCTGAGGTCGGAAATGCGCGCCAGGCTCATGCCGGTCAGGTTGACCAGGAGGAAAGCGAAAAAGGTGGGCAAGAATTCGCTGTAGTTTTCTTTAGCAAATAGAACGGCAAAGAGGCTGAAAAGCAACAGGCTTATTTTTAACCCGGTCACTATGTCGCTTGTGGTTACCGGGTGCCTGGCAGTGCGGATACCGCGTGAGATAACCAGAAGTGTGAAGAGCAGTATCCAAAATCCGATGATTGTGTCCGTTGAGACATCTTCGATGAATATTTGCCGGATATATTCAACCAGTTGGTAGTCCAACTGGCTGAACAGCAGGGTATAGGCGCTAAAGGCAACAGCCAGGGAAATCCATCCAATAAAAATGACCCTTTGAAGTACCAGTTTTAGTTTGAGCTGGTGGAGCCAACGTGCCAGAAGGTAGGTGATGAGAAAAACACTACCAGATATCAGAATGATCTTTGACCAGGGGATTTGGGCAAATGTCAATGCGAACATCCACACTGCCATCAGTAAAAGCTCTGCAAAAATCTGCAGGATGTTTGCGATTTCCCCCCAAAGGGCGTAGCGGAGCGTTGATTTATGTGTCTTCATTTTCATTCTCTCCTGCCTGCTTCTGAACATGAGTATGGCAGATGGATGAGATGAATACCGGGCAACCTGGGTGGAGGAGTTGGGTCGAGGGAAACCAGGGTGGTGTTTGCGCGATACCGTTTGATGCGCATGAGCGATTCGCATAAGGTTGGGGGCACCAAAGCACTGATCAACACTAAAGATGCTCCGAAGGGCAGGCGGGGAAGTGTACGGGTGAGAAAGACTTCAAAAGGGGTCGTAACAAAGAGGGTGATACGAGCGAGTGATTCGAGCAGTAACGCAAGCTGATTCGGTGATCGACTGGGCTGAATGATGAAGGGTTGATCTGAATGGCTCAAGCAACTGTTGGAAATCAACCCCACGGAATATCCTTGTTGAACATGCTGGTAACAATAGGTTGCTGCCAGTTTAATCAGATGTTCAGACAGCCCCTGGTTGATTCCAAGCCAGGGCTGCAATGATGTGGCGATGTTAAGGCAAATCACAATCGACTTCGAGCGGACCGGTTGGTAGACTTTGACTTGCAGCTCACCCGTACGGGCTGTTGCTGCCCAGTGGATGCGTCTGAACTCATCTTCTGGTTGGTATGCTCTCACCCCCATTGGTTGGTTTGGGTCTTCAAAAAGCCGCTTGCGCGAAGATTGTTCGCCGAGTGGGTTTTCTGTTTGGATATCAAGCGCATTCAACGGCAAGATTTCAGGAAAAACCGTCAGGTTTTCCTTTTCTTCCAGGGTTTTCTTGGTTTCAAAGAGTCCGAACAAATCACCAGAAGCGATTTCAGCCGGACCTACCGAATAGACACCGCGCGTCCTAAATTCCACCTCATATCGGCGGCTGATTTTTTCAAACCAGCGCAGGCTGAATAAGTTGATCAGTTTTCCAAAACCGGGTAGATGTGAAGCTTTCAGGGTTTCTTCACCTTTAGGCGGCGCACCCAGGGGAAAAAGGTCGGATACCCTCAGCCATGAAAGGGGCAGTGCTTTCTTATTTTCGACCTCGACATGCATTTCCGTTTGTTCACCTGGAAAACCACGGCGATAATGCCAGCGGCGTTTATAGGTAACGCCTTGTAAAGCTTTCTTATTCCACCAGGCGGCTGTTAACAAAATCACACCCGCTGCAACAGATATGATGACCAGCCAGGGGTTTTTCAGAAATGCTCCCGTAAAAAACAAAATTACAAGGATAGAGAGCGCAACCTGGATGGGCAACTCAGAACTCCACCGGAACAGGCACGACGCCAACGATGTCTGCAATCATCTCATGCGCATCTCTACCGCGTAATTGTGCCTGTGCAGAGATGATGAGACGATGGCATAGGACATAAGGCGACAGGAATTTCACATCATCCGGGATGACATAGTCGCGATTTTGAAGTGCTGCCCATGCCTGCGCAGTCTGGTATAGCGCGAGGGTTGCCCTGGGGCTTGCACCCAGTTGAATTTCATTGTTGGCGCGTGTAGCGCGCGCCACACGTACAATGTAGTCCCTGACAGAATCTTCAATGCGCACTTCTTTACGGAGCCCCTGTAGCTGAATAATCTCTTCTGGGGTTGTTACCGCGGTGAGCTCTGGCAAAGGGTCAGATTTGCGGAAACGCTCCAGAATGGCATTTTCCTCGCTCTGTGTTGGATAACCGATGTTGAGTTTGAGCATAAACCGGTCAATTTGTGCTTCGGGCAGGGGAAACGTACCTTCCAGTTCAATTGGGTTTTGCGTGGCAAGAACGATGAACGGCGGATCCAGTTTTCGGGTCACGCCGTCGCCGGTCACCTGCCGCTCCTGCATGGCTTCCAACAACGCAGATTGTGTGCGCGGCGTTGCGCGGTTGATCTCATCAGCAAGGACGACCTGGCTCATGATTGGACCGGGTTTAAATTCAAACTGTTGGGTTTTTTGGTTGAACCAACTCAAACCGGTGACATCAGAAGGGAGCAGATCAGGGGTAAATTGAATCCGACGAAACGAGCATCCCAGTGACGCGGCTAATGCACGGGCGAGTGTCGTTTTGCCCGTTCCGGGTACGTCTTCCAGCAGCACATGCCCTTCACAGAGTATGGCTACCAGCAACAGTTTTATCTCGTTTTCTTTCCCGACGATGACCTTTTGAATATTTTCGATAATGCGCTTCGTTGTTTGCTGGATCAAAATGGACTATCCTTTCAATATTATTGCTGGCGTCCTGTCAAATGTGATGGTTATGTTTGATTTTTGTGCGGTAAAGCACAAATTATATCCGAATCACTTTGCCACAGTATGGACAGGTGATCGAGTCCATTCCCCTGAGTACCTTTTGTTGAAGTGATGCGCCACATCCCGGGCAAACCGTGGGAACATCACGGACATCCTGGGCTGCCTTTTCATCCATTGCAATAGCACGATCCTGGTCATATTCACCCGATTTTGCGCGCTGAATGGTACTTTGCCATTCAGCGCAATCCTGCCCGAAGAGATGCAAATGTGCCTCACGCATGGGTGCACCACTTTGAAATGCGAAATCGATGTGGTCCTCATTCTTAAAGACCCCTCGTTTAGATGGCTTGATTTCTTCAACCATGCCAAGCGGGATATCCATGAGCATTTGCTGCACGCGTTCTTTTTCGGTGGCGATGAATAAGACTTTCTTTTTTGCTACATCCTGTTTTTGTTCAAAAATTAGCCGTTGATCGGTGAGAAAGAGGATGCCTTTGGGGTCATCTTTGTCTTCTTTTCCATCTACCAATGTTGCTTCAACGGCGATAATGCCTGCCTCATTGGGCATAAGAGCAAAAGATGCTTCCTCCAGGTTGGTTAGCATTTTTTCAATGCGCTCCAGCTTCTGCTTAAACTGGTTGACTTCATTTTGAAACGCGTTATACATCCCTTGGATTGCCTGTTGCGCAGCCGAGGTTTTGGATTTGAGGTTTTTTACTTCCGCATCCACTTGAGCGATTAAGGTTTTCGCCGGGGCGGGAGAATTTTGCAGTGCTGCAAGGCGCGTCATTTTGCTTTCGGTTGGTATTAATGCTGTTTCCAGCGATGCTGCCTGGCGGTTAATCTCATTTGCCACACTGCTTTTTAACGTCATCCAGCGACGCGTAAAACTACCTGCATTGGCTTCAAGGTTTTTCTCGAAGGCATATTTTCGAGCGCGCAGGTTTTGAACCCGCTGTGGAAAACCACCAATGGCGGTTGCCAGGTCCTCCACCTGGTCCCTCAATGAAGCCAGGCGCACATCTCGGTGTAAGTTGTTGATTTCATTCTGCAGACGGCTGATTTCCTGTTTATTTTGTTGAACGGGGTCGACTGTGGTCATGATTTTCTCCTGGTTTTCATAAGATGTTACCAACCGAAATTGATTATACTCAATGATTCCGGTTCGCTGCTACTGTGCGGGTGGATTGGGTGGTTGATTGATCCGGTTCCATTTGATTTTAATTTTGCACTTAATAAATTCTTCAATCACCGAGTGGTTTTCTTCGAATTGGGCGTTTTCTCTTTCCGGCTCTGAATGAACAAAGCATTCGATGCGCAGATGGTGCTTTTTTGGGTTAACACTGACCCGGGTTACCAATGACTGATGACTTGCATCCAATGCGTTTGCTAAACGTAACAGTGCTGAACATTTCCGTACCATCTCGCGTTCCATTGGGTCAAGGACCTTGAAATGGTCGTGAAGCAGGGTGGGCGGCGT
Source organism: uncultured Anaerolineaceae bacterium (assembly GCA_964426355.1). Lineage (GTDB taxonomy): Bacteria > Chloroflexota > Anaerolineae > Anaerolineales > Anaerolineaceae > JAJFTV01. The sequence goes on along the minus strand of CAYRRA010000090.1, from coordinate 497 downwards.
CTTTCTATGATAACGGGCGATGGAGCCGATAATCAGGCGTTCTTTGTTGGTAAAGTCGAGTGAGGGTGTGTCCAGGATGATCTGAAGAGAGATTTTGTGATGCCTGGCGCGACCTCTTATCCAGCCTACATCATGTAGCAGGGCTGCATACTCAAGCCATCGGCGTGCATCTTGTGAGCAATTCAATATCGGGTTGATCTGATCGAACAACGAGAGAGACAAATTTTTCACATGCTCGGGATGGAGGGTATCCACCTCGCACAATCTGAGCAGTGCATCAATTTTTTCAAGATGGGATTGGTGTAAATCTTGATCCAACATGGTTCCATCCTTAATCGGTTGTTTCTTTTCTTAAAACATCGCCTAAGTTTTTTCCTTGCTGGAGCATTCGGATAAATTCCTCGGGCAGGTTATTTTTACGCATTTCAGCGAGAGCGCTTTCAATGTCATAGTCTACACGATGATGCTGAACTTGCAGATCGCCCTTTTGCAGGTCA
>CAYRRA010000089.1:0-17822 GCA_964426355.1 uncultured Anaerolineaceae bacterium | reverse complement strand
AATCTGCTGGACCTGGCATGTGGAACAGGCGTTTTCGCCAACGAGATGGCTGCAAAGGGTTGGCAGACAAGTGGGTTGGATCAATCTCCGCGAATGTTGGAACATGCCCAACGACATGCAAAGAACATGGGAGTCGCGGTACGCTGGCTGCAAGACGATCTCCGAACCTTTGACCTCCCTGCACAGTATGACCTGGTCACCTGCTGGTTCGACAGCCTGAACTACCTGCTCAGCAGCGCCGACCTGACCCAGGCATTTGCCAACGCACACCAGGCGCTCAAACCCGGTGGGTACTTTGTGTTTGATATGAACACCATTTACAGCCTGGCGGTGGACTGGCAGAAAAAAGAAACCTATGTGCAGCAGGACAGTAGCGAGCTCCTGGAAATTCACCGTATGTCATTCGACCACGAGAACCGCATTGCATCCATACACATCACTGGATTTATCCAAAAAGGGGATGGCTGGCAGCGTTTCGATGAAATCCACCGCGAGCGGGGGTATCCCATCCAACAGATTCACACCTGCCTGGAGACTGCCGGTTTCCAGGTGGTGGATACTTTCTGCAACCTGCGGGACTTTGAAAAACCAAAACCAGAAAGCAAACGCGTCTGGTTTATTGCACAGAAGAAATAAGACACCCACACATTCCACCCCCAAAAAGGAGCTCTCATGTACGACCTGATTATCCGTAATGGCAAGATCATCGACGGCAGCGGCAACCCCTGGTTCCGTGGTAACATCGCCATCCAAGACGGCAAGATTGTTAACATCACCCGAGGTGAGATAGGCGAGGCAGCAAAAAGCATCGATGCAAGCAACCTGACCGTTACCCCAGGTTTCTGCGATCTGCATACCCACAGCGACCAGACCATCCTCTTCAACAAATACGCCCGAAGCAGTTTACATGCCGGGGTAACTACGGAAGGCGTGGGGCAATGCGGCACGGGCGCTTACGGTTTCGCTCCCGGTTATGAAGCTGCATTGCGGATAGAATTAATGCAGTTTGCCCAGGTTCCCCCTGATCAGATCCATATCGACTGGCGCACGGTGGGCGAATGGCGCAAAACGGTTGATGCGCAGGGAACAGGCATCAACCTGGCTCCTTACATCCCACGCGGCACACTGCGCAGCAGTGTGATGGGCACAGAGGAACAGAGCGGTGTGCGTTATGAACCCACACCGGAAGAGATGCAAAAAATGAAGGCATTGCTGCGCGAGTCTATGGAGCAAGGCGCGTTTGGTATATCGACCGGATTGCGTTACCCCTGGGGTCGAAACTCCTTCACCGAAGAAGTGATTGAAATGACCAAAGTGGTTGCTGAATACAACGGTGTTTATATTTCTCACATGCGCAGTGAAAGCGATACCTTGATCGAATCCACGCATGAGCTCGTTCAAATTTGCGAGGAAGCCGGTGTTCCCGGTTGTGTGACCCATCACAAAGCCATCTTTCCCGAAAACTTTGGAAAAGTGAATGAAACCCTGCGCATCATCGACCATGCCCGCGAGCGTGGTTTGGAGATCATGTGTGATTTTTACCCCTGGATTCATGCTGCAGAAGGCAACCTGGGCGGTGTCTTTCTGCCGTATGTCCTCTCAGCCGATATGACCATCGAACAAATGATGACCGCCATGGAAAACCTGTTAGAGTTGGTTATGGACGGAGAGATCTGGAACAAAGTGAAAACAGCCATCCACGACGGGTTTGCAAAAGAGGTGGAGAAAAACGAAAAACGCAAAACGGTGTTGGCACAACGAGGCATCAAAGCCCCGGATTTGTGGAATCCTGCCACCTTCAACTACATTGTCCACTCGCAAACACACCCCAACCTGGCGCATAAAAACTTGCGCGAGGCAGCAAAGATGATGGGGTATGAAGACTTTCTGGACGCCGCCCGCCAAGTCTATGTGGATGACCAGGGTGCGACCCTGATTGCATCCGGGATTATGTGCGAGGAAGACGTGGTGACTATCCTCAAACATCCCTATTCCTCGATATCAACCGATGGGGCTGCCTTTGATGAAAAGCCCAACCTTCTCTCACCACTCCTGTGGGCACATCCGCGCAACTATGGTACTTTCGCCAAAGTGCTTCAGGAATATGTGCGCGAGCAAAAAATACTACGGTTGGAAGAAGCCATTCGCAAAATGACCTCGCTGCCGATGCAGTTCCTGGGGGTAAGTGACCGCGGTCTTTTACGCGAAGGGATGTGGGCGGATATCACCATCTTTGACGCCGACCATATCGCCAATCGAGCTACGTTTGCCCAACCGGCAGTTTATCCGGATGGCATCCATTACGTCCTGGTCAATGGACAGGTCGCCATCGACCACGGCAGAGACACCGGTGTTTTGGCTGGCAAGGTGCTGCAAAGAAGATAGCTGGTGTATCTATCGTATGGATGCGGGAAAGCCCATACTTGCCTTTCTCGCATCCATATCTTTTTCGTTCCGGGTTCTTTTTCCCATACCCTTGTAGAATTGAACAAAGACCTCTATAATCTGGCTGCATTGCCCCATCCCTGCCAGATCGAGGTGCGCCATCATCCAAATTGAAACCGCAGAATTCGTTGCCGCCTTCGCAACAGTGTTCTTCGTCTTTGCTATCGGCTTCGCTGTACAACGCTTGCGCCCAATGAGCGAAGACACCCTCTCAGACCTTTCCAAATTGGTGATAGATGTTCTCCTGCCTTTCTATTTGTTCTTCACAACTGCCACCAATGCCTCAATTGAAGCCCTGAAACATGCTCCGCTTGTTTTGCTTGCAGGGGTTTTCATCCCACTCGTCAGCCTGCTGATCGCTCCGTTATTTTACAAACCGTTGAGAGTGCCCGAAACCAGGCAAAATGTCTTCGGCTTTTGCATCATGTTTGCGAACACAGCCTTTCTGGGCATACCCATCTGCGAAGCCCTCTTTGGCGGGTCAGGAGCGTTTTTCGCGGTAATCTACGATTTCGGCTTGACGATCATGGGTTTTACGTTTGGCGTCTGGCTGATTAGCGGCGGTAAAATTGACAACTGGAAGGCGCTGATCTTTAATCCATTGTTGATCAGCGTTGGGCTTGGCTTGATCGTCTCCACAACCAGCTTCGAGTTTCCCATCTGGTTAATGAACCCGCTCTCCACCGTCGGGCAAGCAACCCTGCCCATTGCTCTGCTGGTCGCGGGTGCACAGATCGGCAACCTGCGCTTCCGCCAATCCCCTTTCAGTTCGGACATGATCGCCGTGATCATTTTCCGGCTTCTCATCATCCCTTTGATTGTACTGGGTGGTTTTTTGCTCAGTGGGAAACTGGACCTTACCTCCAATGTCATCATCCTGGAAGCCGCCATGCCTGTGGCAGTTTCCACCACCATCCTGGCGAAACGCTACCAGGCAGATGCGCAGTTCACCGCCACAGCCACCCTGTTAACCACGCTGCTCTCTATACTCACATTGCCAATTTTTGCTTTGCTGGTATTTGCGCTGCAATAAGACTGTTCTGGTGTTCAGAGATAAGAGATAAAAAAATCAAAATGAAATGCGGTTGCGCCCGGCTTGTTTTGCCCGGTAAAGAGCCTGGTCAGCCAGGTCAACCAGCCGGTCAACCGTGATGTCACCTTGCGGCGCCCACTCTGCCACCCCCATACTGATCGTCACAGATATGTCACCGGCGTTGGTGACGATGCTGGTTTTTTCAATCACGCTGCGAATACGTTCTGCCGCGATATTCGCCTGCTCAAGATAGGTCTCCGGCATAAGCACCACAAATTCCTCACCGCCATAACGAGCCACAACATCATTTTCACGCACCAGGCTGACCAACAGATTAGCAATTGCCTTCAAAGCCTGGTCTCCAACAAGATGCCCGTGAAAGTCATTGACCTGTTTAAAATAATCGATGTCGAGCATCAGAATGGTTAAGTTATGATGATAACGCTTGCAACGGCTGATTTCCTTTTCTGCAAGATCATAAAAATGCCGTCGATTGTATAAACCCGTGAGGGAGTCGGTAATCGAAAGGGTTTTAAGCTTTTCTTCAACAACCTCTCTCTCGTGAATTTCTTTCAGTAATTTTTCGTTCAGGCTTTGCAATTCCAATGTACGCGCTTCCACGCGCGCTTCCAGTTCATCATTCAGGATCGCATTTTTGATAGTGATGGCTGCATGGGAGGCAAAAAGCTCAAGCGGTTCAATATCGTTATGATCAAAGACATCCACATCGGAACGATTTTCAAGATAAATCGCCCCTAAAACTTCATCTTGAATGACCAGAGGAACACAAATCACAGAACGCAATCGGAGCGAGATAACGCTGTCGGATGTATAAAAGTCGGGGTCAAGTGATGCATTGGATAACACCCGCGTCTTTTTTTCCGCTATTACGGTGCGCAGAATTGAATGGCTGATCTCGCCATCCGGGTTAGCGAGTTCATTTCCCCTTGAATCCAGCTTTATCCGGTATTCAAACGACCCATCAGCGAGCGGCATGACCAGGAACCCCTTTTCAGCATGAACCAGATTGATCGCCATTTTCATTGCATAATTCAGCAAGGGATCCAGCAACCGCTTTGCGGATAGTTCCCGGCTGATATCGAGTAAATGATGTAATGTTAAGGAATCCATCGCATTCACCTTCCTGGGCAGGTCGTTTATCAGGAGAAAAAGCTCATCCTGGAACAAGCGAGATCGACAAAAATACCTCGTTTAATCATTTCCCAATACAATCGCATCGTAACGTTATCATTATATACGAATCAATTATCTTCCCGCACCATCCTGGCATTTTTGTAAACTCTCACCTACCGTGACACGCCATAGAAAGGCGCGGTTTTCATACTCTTATCCGGATCGGTTGTTCGGTCAAAATCGGGTTTCCATTACAATCAGGTCAAAGGGTGCAATCTGGAAATGAGCTTGCTCCAGTTGATGCCGTAATTCGGCACCAGCCGATGGAAAAAGACAGTTCAATCGCCCTGCCCCCTGCGCAATGCCTTTCTGTAAAGCAAATTCCATACAGCGGCAGGTATCCCCGGCAAAAGTGCCAATATGCAGTGCCTGCCTGGGCATGAAACGCCCGCCCAACACAATCACACTGCTGCTTTCATGATGTTCATAAACCATCCCCTGTTGAACGAGATAGGCACATAATTTCTCGCTGAATGTGAAAAAAGTACGGTTCATCCCCAGGAAACCGCCCCATTGGTAGCTCAACGGCATCAAAAGGTCAACAGCACGGCTCACATCCGTAACCATTGCGAAAGTATCCAGAGGTGAAGGTGCAGCGTCTGGCGGACAGGGGTAATATGCCTCACCACACGTGGCAGCCAGGTGAAAGCCAAACCGCTCCGCCAGACCACGGCTGACGTCGTTCTCCAGACCGGTGTACATGCGCATGGTGGCGATGCCTTTATGTTGTGCAAGCTCGAAGAAATGCTCATAAAAACGCTTGCCGATACCCCTGCCCTGGTATTGTGGTAAAACGCGCAGCGTTTCCAGCCAGGCAGAGCCATCCGGCAGGACAGTGAACTTCGCACAGGCGGTCACCACACCATCCACCTCAGCAACACTGAAATCCCCGCTCGCATCGTTCATAAACTGGTCAAAAACCTGCGGGATATAACTCAGCGTGGGTGTAGCACCGCGCTCCACTTCGATCAACTGCGGCAGATCATCCGCTTTTACCTTTCTGAGGAAAATTTCAGTGTTCTCCATCTGTCTCCATCTCAGCAATGCACAGCGAGGCGTTTAATCGCGGGTGGTGCGCCGGGCAATCATCTCAATTTCAATGCGCGCGCCCAACGGGAGAGATGCTACTCCGATGGTCGTCCGTGACGGGAACGGCGGCTGAAATTGACCAGCATAAACAGCATTCATCGCGGCAAAATCGTTGACATCCACCAGGTAAACATTGACTTTAATGACGTGATCGGGCGTCAACCCGGCTGCTTCGAGAACGTTAAAGAGGTTCTGAAAACACTGAGTGGTCTGGGCATTCACATCCCCCTCGATTAATTTTCCGGTAGCCGGATCCATAGGGGTTTGCCCGGACAGGTAAAGCATATCGCCTGCCCAAACCGCATGAGAATATGGACCCACTGCTGCAGCATGACTGGAAATAACAGCTTCGCGTGTCATAGAGTATCCTTTTGTTGAATTTAGTAAGCTGATTATACTTGCTCTGGGTTATTTAACCCGAACAGGGCATTAATCAATTAATCTGTCTGGCAGCTCAGCAATTCCCAATATAAAGTTGACATCATCTATCCACTTTAGTCCTCACTTTTGCAATGAAAATTGCTCATCCTCCGTGACAAAATCACCCCATTTTGCTTATTTCTGCAACAATTCGGGATCACATTGTCTGATCAAGCTCACCACCCTTAATGGTAATAAGTCGATCTTTGAAACTGCTGTTCAGTGGAGTAAACCATGTTAAACTTAAGTCAATTCAGCAGCAGCTATCATCCTTCCAGGGTGATCCTGTTGATAAAAAACAGATGTGGAGTTTCGGTATAATTTCTATCGTTTATGGAGGGACAATGAAATCTATTCAGAGAATACTCATCCTGGTTGCCATTTTTTTGTTAGCCTCAGCCTGCATATTACCCGGGAAGAAAACACCTTCCCCTATTGAAACCGAAACGCCGGTTGAAACAGAATCATCGGTTGAAACACCAACCCCGACTGAAACTACTACCCAAAATGTAACAGAAGAGATGGCTGCAACAGAAACAAAAGTGGATCCGACGCAAGTTCTTGATCCTTGCACAGTACTCAACCTCACACCTGAAGAATGCTCCAACAGTGGGACACACACCTATGATTTTAAAACTGAATTTAGCTGCCCCAATACAGATTCCCAAAAAACCGAAAAAATTATCATAACATTTTCAGATGCATCCGTTGAGGTACATAAAGTTGAACCTGCCACCGAAGAATGGGTTTATGAATTTACAAAAGTTTCAGAAAATGTGTATATCAGAGAGGGTGTTAATGATAAAGGAGAGTTTCAGATCACCCTTGAATTTGTAATGAATGGCTTCACAACTGCCACCACAGTAGCTTCACTTCAAGCCTGTGGCAAGTATATCCGTACGATTATTTCAGAATAAAAATTTCCAGGCTTCATCGCCAGCAAATCTTCCCTGGGAGACGTGTATGAAATCGCAAAAAACAAAAGGCAACCCGCTTGGTTTAACGCCTGGTGGCGGAATTGCCCTGGCATTGCTCATCATCGCTGTGATCTTGGTCGCCCTCAATATGCGCTTTCGTTTCACATCGCTTCTGCTCGACTCACCCAAATACACACCCATGCCCACCGTTGTCCAGCGTGTGCAAACCAGTCCCATCGACGGAGCTGAGATGGTCTACGTGCCTGCCGGCGCCTTTCTGATGGGCTCGCCAGAGGATGACCCGTACGCATATCAAAACGAAATGCCGCAGCACGAAGTTTATCTGGACGCATTCTGGATTGACCGCACCGAGGTGACCAATGCACAGTATGCCGCCTGTGTGGCTGATGGCGCCTGCCAGCCGCCGCAGGCTTTTGGTATGCAAAAACTCAACTCCATGACACGCCCCAGCTACTATGGGAACCCAGAGTTTGACCTATACCCCGTTGTCTATGTTACCTGGCAGGCTGCTAACGCGTACTGCGAATGGGCAGGGAAACGCCTGCCCAGCGAAGCCGAATGGGAAAAAGCTGCCCGGGGTACCGACGGCAGGCGTTTCCCCTGGGGAAATGAAAATGTCAACAGCGAACTGGCGAACCTGGCGGACAGCCGTACCGACTACGATTGGTCGATCCGCTACATCGATGACGGATACGAAGACACCTCACCTGTCGGTAATTTCCCACTGGGCGCCAGCCCGTATGGTGCAGTAGACATGGCTGGTAACGTCTGGGAATGGGTGATGGATGGGTACAGCGTGGATGCATACAAATCCGCAGCCAGTCAGGTCCCTGTGGTCACCGATGAACAATTCCGCGTTTTGCGCGGCGGCTGCTGGCAAAGCAGTAATTGGGGCATCCGTTCAGCTATCCGCAGTCGGGTTGCACCGGATACAGCATACAGCTATATCGGTTTCCGCTGCGTGATCGATGATTAATCTAACAAAACTTTAGAATGTAACCGTCTTAAAATCAGCCTCACAGGGAGGTCCGGCTGTGTAATGCATACGTGGCGGCATGCTTAATTCTGCAATCATGCAGTTTGCAGTAATGCCCCGCTTCTCTTCTGATGGGTGCACACAAACCTCAAAAGGAGCGCTATCGTGTGACCGCAGCGTCTCTTTAATCCGTTCCATGGTAACTTCACCGCGGTTTGCCAGCATAGAGCGTTCTACTGAGGCAAACCGCGCTACCGAATTTTCAGGCGCATTCTCTATAGGCAAGCAGTCATCGTTCACAAAAACGTGATTGGTATGATAAACCATATCCACCCCCTCAAACGGCAGATATCTCCTGACCTTATTGGCTGAACATTCATAATCTACCACGCCATCCGGGCTGCCAATGACGTAATTCTGACCGGATGCATGCCGGATCTTGTGCACAAAAGACACCGCATCTTCCAGCGCAGGCTGTGAAAGAATGCCGCGCGAGACGAAAACCACGGGCAAGCCATCATGGGCATGATTCAACATGATGAGTGTGTTCTCACACAAAGCCACCCCCCGGTTGTTGACGCCAATCACCCCCAAAACACCTGCCATACTGATGACATACGCGTCAATCGCCGTCACGGGATCTTTAATGCGAAACAAGACCTGCATCCCGTCATAATATGCCGGAAGGTCTAGGTTTTGAGCAATCATTACCGAACGACCGGCTTGCGCCTCAACGCCCAGGCTGGAGCAGTTTTCAACGCCCATTGTAGGGTTTGAGAATTCACCCTTCTTTTCCATAAAATACCACCAGGCTTCATCTGCCAGGTTGAGCGCCAATGCACTGTTGAGATCTAACCCTGATCCCTCAGCCAGTCCTTTCAATTCTTCGAGGAGGTCAGGCGTCCAGCGTTCGATAGCAGAGAGGGGATTCGTTTCTCCAATAAACGCCGCAATCGATTCGTCCGGGTCGCCTTTCAGAGACTCGGCAAAAAAGCCTTTTGTCCGTTGAATATGCTCCTGGATGGAGTCTCTTAAAGTCTCGCCATGTGCACGCCCTCGCTCACGCGGAGAGCCTTCCAATAAAATTACCGGCATGTCGCTTGTATTTTTCATCGTATGAGCCCTTTACAAAAAAATGGGTAAATGGTTTTACTCACTCTCCATGAGGATGGTGAGATGGGAAAACACTGAGTCATAAGGAAAAGAAGCAGACTGGAGAAAAATCCTTTTTCCCGAGCAACTCGCTGCGAATTCTATTATATACTTAAACAAACTCACAGATTCTGGGATCAGAGATGAAACAATTGATCGGACAAAGCATCAGTCGCTACCATATAACCGAGTTGCTGGGAGAAGGGGGTATGGCGGCAGTCTACAAGGCGTTTGATACTCGCCTGGAAAGATATGTGGCTATCAAATTTATCCGCCCGGACGCAGTAAACCAGGAAATTTTTCTAAAACGGTTTGAACGCGAAGCAAAAGCCCTTGCCAGTCTCTCACACCCCAACATCGTCAAAATCCATGATTACGGCAATCACGAAGGCATGCCTTACCTGGTGATGGAATACATCTCCGGCGGCACGCTCAAACAAAAGTTGGGGGAACCCTTTTCTCCACAAAACGCAGCACGACTGATCATCCCTATTGCCCAGGCATTGGATTACACCCATCGCCACAACATTATCCATCGCGATGTCAAACCCGCAAATTTCCTGATGTCTGAATCCGGTCAGCCCATGCTCTCCGACTTTGGTATTGCGCGCATGTTGGAGCAAGGCGAGACCAGAGCGCTCACTCACACAGGAACCGGTATCGGCACGCCGGAATACATGGCTCCTGAACAAGGTATGGGAGAAAAAGTAGACCAGCGTGCCGACATTTATTCACTGGGTGTCGTTTTTTATGAGTTGGTAACCGGCAAGAAACCTTTCCGCGCCGATACGCCGATGGCAGTATTGATGAAACACATCTCCGAACCGCTCCCCTCACCACTCAGGTTTGTGCCCAACCTGCCGGAAGATGTGGTGAATACAATCTCAAAGGCGCTTGCGAAGAAACCCGATGATCGCTACCAGAGTATGAGCCAATTGATTGCAGCGCTGGAAAACATTATGCAAACCGGCTGGGCTGCCCCGGCATACCAAACCGTTAAAGCCCCACCGCAGGAATACAGCGCGCCGGTCGCACAACCTGCCACTCGCTCCCAACCTACCCAACCGGTATATACCCCTCCGCTGCCAGCCAAAAAGCCTAAAAGTTCTCCTGCCTTATGGGTCGGCGGTATCTTGCTCGGCGTACTTGCCTGTATCGTTTTGGGTGTTATCGGGTTTTTTATTGCACAATCCGTGAAACAAGACCAGATCGCTGCCGTAACCTCCACCGCACAAAGCCTGGCTTCCACAATCCAATCCAACCAACAAACACGCACCAGCGAAGCCTTGAATTTCACCTCCACCGCCCAGGAAGCCATTGCCCAACAGACGGCTTCAGCCATCAGTATCAGCCAGACAGCTCAAGCCTATGACAGCACCCAGACCGCAGTGGCTGAAGCACTTTACCGCGACCAGACCGCCACCGCTGAAGCCCAACAAGCTGCTGCCACCCAAACCGCTCGGGATAGTATCCTGGCAGATTTTGCGAAAGCACAAGAGAACTGGCGAACCGTTTATTCGGATACTTTCGACCAGGTTGGGGAGTGGAACACTGGAACCTTTGATAGCGATTATTGGAGTGGAGATAAAACGATTGTCACTGGAAAAATTCGCTGGAGTATGAATGCAAAAAAAGGGTTTTATCATTACGCGTCCAGCGAATCCAGCATCTATTCAAACTTCTTGCTCAGCGTCGATTGCGGACAAACCAGTGGTAGCGAGAACGGTGTTACCGGAGTGGTGGTAATGCAAAACGGCGAAGATAAATACTACTTTGTACTCAACAACAACACTCAAGAATACAAATTTTTACTGATGAACCAGGGCGACTGGACTGTCCTCGCAAACGACTTCAGCACAGCCATTGCTGTTCAACAGGTGAATAACATCAAAATCAAATCTCAAAATGGATTCTTCACCTTTGTGATTAACGACCAGTTCGTTACCCAGGTTGAGAACACAGCCATCCGCGAGGGAAAAATTTCCATCTCTGCTGGACTAACAAACCCCGGAGAACAAGCCATTTTTGAATTCGACAACTTCATTATTCAAATACCATGAAGGTGCATCGAGATGATTCATTCTCAAATATTTTTTCTCGATAAAATTGATATTTCACCGTCAAATTGCAATAAAAACTGGAGGTGTTATAACGATAATCAGCCTATGGTAAAATGATGATTAAACCCCCTGCCTTATCATTACCTCATATTGATCTTTCAAATTTATATTGGTTAGTCTTTGAGAAAAAAGAGAGCTTATGTCAAACCAGAGCGTTTATCGATTAATTTTTTCATTAGAGAACCAGCCACCAACCGAATTAAGGCTGGATGCCGGTGAGTTTCTCATCGGACGTTCGTCAGACTGCGACATCATTCTGGAAGACCTGGAGGTGTCAAGACGTCATGCCAAAATTGACCTTCTACCAGACGGACAGGTGACCCTGACCGATCAGGGTTCAGCAAATGGCACTCAACTGGAAGGAAAACCTTTGCCGCCGCGCAAAGAAACCGCCATCAAAGCCGGTCAGTCCTTCCGTATAGGGGGCTACCGTCTGGTGCTGGTGAAAGGGGAAGAACAGAGCCAGGCTGCTACGCCATCCGCATCACGCCCAATCGGTGAGCTGGCTACCCGCGTGGAAGCAGACGAGGTTGCCGCACCGGTTGAAAAACAAACCAGCGTCGCGCCGGTCGTATCAGATGCTCAGACAATTGGTGAAATCAGAATCCCGGCTGAACCGGAAGTATTTCAGCTAACTCTGCGCGTTACGGGTGATATACCCCAGGAGTTCATCCTGAGTAACGGCGAATGGCAGATTGGGCGCGAATCGAGCAGCCACATCCACCTCGATGACCCGTACGTGTCGCGCAAACACGCCGTCATCCAGGTTCAAGACGATCGTGTCAGCATCACCGATCCGGGCTCAAGCAACGGCGTGAACTACAAAGGCAATCGTTTAAAGGCAAATCAGCCGCAGGATATCCAGAGAGCAGAAGGTTTCGAAATCGGCAAGTATGCGTTCACCCTTACACGCGTACCGCTTTCAATGACTGCCGGCAAAAAAGTGCTGGGGAAGATACCGGTTTCTGATTCACAAAAGGCGGATGCCCCTTCTTCGGTTCCTGTCGCGTCTCAACCAAAAATGGAAGTCAGCCAACAGGAGAGCAAACCACTCAACTTGATGGGTCTGGAAAAGGTATCCATCGGTCGGGCTGCCGATAATCACATCGTTATCGACCACCCTATGGTCAGCCGCTATCATGCCCTGATTGAACGCATGGGGACGCGCTACCGCATCATTGACACCCACAGCGCCAACGGCGTTTACGTCAACGGCGAGCGCATCGATGAGATTGGCTGGTTGAAAGAAGGTGATGAAATCAAAATTGGTCTGTACCAGTTTAATTTCACCGGAACCATGATCCGCCAGTCCTCTGCCGAGGGCTACACCATTGATGTCGTCAACCTGAAAAAGTTCGTCACCAAAACGCTCAACCTGCTTCAAGATATTAACCTGCACATCGGGCAAAATGAATTCGTTGCCCTGGTGGGGATGAGCGGCTCTGGCAAAACAACGCTGCAGGATGCCATTAACGGTTATCGTCCTGCCACACACGGGCAAGTACTCATCAATTGCATCGACCTTTATCAAAATTACGATATGTTTCGCAACGATATCGGGTATGTACCCCAGCGCGATATCGTCCACATGGAACTTACGCCAGAATCATCGCTAGATTTCGCCGCACAACTACGCATGCCCGCCGATACCAGCGCAACGGAACGCAAAAATGCGGTGCGTCAAACCCTGCAAGACCTGGGACTGCTGGAACGCAAAGACGTGCCCAACTCGCGCCTCTCTGGCGGACAGCTCAAGCGTGTTTCAATCGGTGTTGAGCTGCTCACCCGCCCAAAACTCTTCTTCCTGGATGAACCCACCAGCGGGCTGGACCCCGGCACCGAATATGAAATGATGAAACTGCTGCGCCGGCTGGCAGACCAGGGACGCACCATCATGCTCATCACCCATGCCACCAAAAACGTGATGCTCTGCGACAAGGTCGTCATCCTGGCGCGCGGTGGACACCTGGCTTACTTCGGTGCGCCGGAAAACGCGCTGAAGTACTTTAACGCCTACCGCACGAAACGCGAGCAGCTTGAGAAGGATATGGAATTCGATGATATTTACCGTATTCTGGAAGACCAGTCAAAAGGCAAACCCGAAGAGTGGGGACGGCGCTTCCGCGAAGAAGTTGCACGCAAGGTTGCTCCTCAGCCGGCGCCAGCCCCTCAGCAAGCTCAGAAAGTGCAAAAGAGCAAAATCCGCCGTGTTTCAGGATTAAGGCAGTTTGTCATCCTTTCCGCCAGGAACACCAGCATCCTGTTGAAAGACCGGGTGTCATTGGGGCTGATGCTCGCCCTTGCGCCGATCCTGGGCATCTTCAACATCATCTGGGGCTCCAAGCTCTTTGACCCTGTGGAAGGGGACGTCAGCCGGGTGATGGCAATGTGGTTTATGGCTGCCGTCATTGCCGTCCTGGTAGGCTCCATGAGCAGCATCCGCGAGATTGTTAAAGAACTGGAAATTTATAAGCGCGAGCGCGCTGTGGGGTTAAAAGTGTTCCCCTATACGCTGTCAAAATTATGGATCGGTGCTGTGCTCTCCATTTATTCCGGCGCTGTCATCCTGTTCTTTATCCTTATTCTCGTTCAACCGAGTGTACCCAACCTGCTCGGATATATCAGCATGTTCATCACCATCGTCTTGAGCATCTTCGCCGGCTATCTGCTGGGTCTGCTCATCTCAGCACTGGTTCCCAATCAAAATTCCGCCATGATCCTGTTAATTGCCGTACTGGTTCCACAGCTTCTGCTGGCGGGTGTGCTCATTCCGCTAGAGAGTATTCCATTAGGCAAGCAGCTCAGTACCATCATCTCCACCCGCTGGACATTTGAAGCCTTCGTGCGCTCCACAGGCATCGGAGACCCCATCATCAACGATCCGTGTTGGGACCAGGAAAAAGAATTTCGCCTGTCGATGACCGAAGAAGACAAAGCTTCCTGTACATGCCTGGGTCCAAACATTTTTGAGCGCTGCAATACCGTTCCGGGCATTCTCTCCGGTGATTTTTACGATCTGCCCGCTCAGGAAGCGCTGGCACAAAGCGGTCCGGTCAAGCCGGTGGAGCCTACCAGTATCCCCTCACCCACTGCAATCCCCTCACCCACGCCGTTCCCATCGCCCACGGCTTTCCCTACACCCACCGAGCTTCCAATGGGTTACGACATGCAGGCTTACATGGCAGACGTCTCTGAACAAAAAGAGGAATACTTCGATGACCGCATCGAGCAACTCGATGAATATCAACAGCAGATCAAGGACGTCACCAATGACTGGGCGGATGACCAGAGCAATCAAATGGAAGTCTATGCAGAGGAGAGCAAAAAGCAGTTTGAGGTTTACGCGAACGAGATGGAATTGTACGGCGACGAACTGGCAGATTGGGAAAAAGAGCGTCAATCCGCCATCGGCGCTGCGGAATCGTTGCTCGAGACGATTTACAGAAACTACGGGCGTTCATTCAAAGGCAGCGAATTCGGTCGCTGGATCATCATCGGTGCCATCTGCTTCGCAGAATTTGTTTTAATCCTGTTCTTTGTCCAGCGCAAAGACGTGGTGTAAACCAGGTTTTCACGGGATATTTAAGGCTGTCCAAAAAGCGCGCTGTGGGGCAGTAATCCGTGACAGGTGATTCGTGATTGGGTTAAGGAGCACGATTACAGGGTTGTGCCTGCGGGATGAAGGATCGCTGGATTGATCCGGTACCGTCCGTTCGCTGGGTGAAAGAGGCTGTCAAAAAAGGCAGCTTCTTTGGCTGTTCTCGATCGAGTGTTGTTTGCTGCTGTACCCTGGCTCGGGTCAGAGATTCTCTTGAGCGGGTCTTGTCTGCGCAGGTCGATTTGACGCTCATTATCCTGCCAGGTTAGCCTGCTTTGCAGCGGCAGTGGTGATCCCTCCCGTCGGTCGGGATGTCAAACCAGGCACATATTGTCCTTCCGAGCGGAGCGAGGAATCCACCCGGTTTTATGCACAGCAGCGTAACTTGCCACGCAAAGCCAATGGTGACCCCTCACTGCGTTCGGCGTGACAAAGCGGATTGCATTCCAATTTCCCCTCGAAACCCATCAACACAGTTACTGTGCCCTGTTCAACCCAATCACCGTTAACTTATTATGAATCACCTGTCACGGATTACTGCCCCTCAACTCATTTTAGGGACAGCCTCTGTAAAACAGCGCTCCTGGTCACAGCTCACCGATCACAAATAAAATGAATAAGATGTGATTATCCAAAAGCATAGCGAGGAATTAACAGAGATATCACCTGCAACAACTGTTCCTCAACATCCGCTCGAGTGACCCACGCATTCGCGGAATCCTTCCTATCGTCAGGATGACAGGATGCAGCATGTTGCCCGCAGCATGAAGCGTATGACCAGGAAAACGCCCCCCTGGTTTGTCATCCCGAAGCGCAAGCGAGGGAATCCCCATTGCCACTCCCAGGGACAGTAAGCTGCCCAGGGCATGGCAAATTTAAGAATTGGGGCGCCAAAACCCCTTTTTCACCCTGATGGTCTGCACAATCCACCCTTTCTCACTTTCATTAAACCCGACTCTTGCGGTAGAATGGTGTTTATGACTTTCAACAAGGAGTATTCATGTCCGCTGCGATAAAAATATCAGGCGGCAGAAAATTAGAGGGGGAAGTTACGCCGGTTCCGAACAAGAATGCCATGTTACCGGCATTGACAGCCTGCCTGCTCACAAACGAAACCGTTTATTACCAAAATTTACAAAAATCCACCGATGTGCTCAAGATGCTCCAGATTCTTAAAAATCTTGGCGCACAGGTGGATGACAGCGATTTTTCCAATATAAAAATCAACTGCAGCAGAGTTACCAGCCATGAGGTCGATTTTCACAATGGCAACGCGCTACGTTCTTCTGTCCTCTTTGCCGGTCCGCTGCTTGCAAGGTTTGGCAAGGCAAAGATACCCCTTCCGGGGGGTTGCGTGCTGGGGAAGCGCTCCATCTCCGCACACATCGATGCCTTCAACAAAGTCGGTGTCTCCACCGAGGTAAAAGATGGCTACGCCCATTTCAAACGCATAGAACCTCTAAAAGACCGCTACGAGCTGTGGATGATGGAAGCCAGCGTAACAGCTACTGAAAACCTGGTAACCTATGCTGCCGGGGTGCCGGCGCATTTCAGCATTACAGAAGCTGCCGCTGAACCCCACGTGACACAGTTGCTCAAGCTACTCGAGGTATTTGGGGCAGAAATTTCCGGTTTTGAAAGCAATAAAATCAGCGTCTCCGGTAAAAAGGTTTTACAGGGGGGAATTTTCTCCCCGGACCCCGACCATATCGATATCGCCGGTTTAATCGTTGCAGCCGCCGTCACCAAGGGCAGAATCATCATCAAGGATTCCAACATCTACCGCGTGGTAGGCGGTTTGACCCAATTCTTCAACAAGTTCAACATCGCCATCCAGGGTATCGGCAAAGACCTGCTGGTGGACGGCTCAAACGACCTGGAGATTGACTGTATCGACTCAGGCTTTCCGCTGGCATCCGAAGATTTACCCAAGGTTTCACCGCGCCCCTGGCCCGGTTTCCCCGTCGATGCGTTGCCCGGCGTGGTGACGCTGGCGTGTAAAACCAAAGGCAAGACGCTCATTCAGAACTGGATGTATGAAACGGGTCTGGATTTTATCCGTGAGTTAAACGTACTCGGCGCGAACATCTTTATGGCGGACCCACAGCGCGTCATCGTCAACGGTCCGGTGCAATTCACCGGCGGAAAGGTGCTCGCCCCTTCCATCATCCAGGCAACGCAGGCAATCTTTCTTGCTGCGCTGGCAGACCCGGTGAACACCACCATCGAAGGTTGGGATATCCTGAAAAGACGCTACCCCAACATCCTGGATTCCTACCGCAGCCTGGGCGCAATGATTGAAGAGATATAACCGATCATAACGGTTTACCCTGTCTGATTTCACCCAAAACCCATTTAGGCAGGTTGGTGAGAAAAAGAGGCTATCCCAAAAGACAGCCTCTTTTTTCATTAACATTTCACTTTAGGGGGAAAAGCGGGTAAAAATCCTTACCCCAAATTTTCACTCATTTAAAAAATTTGCCCGCAGGCGCTCGATGGTCTGTGCATCCACACCTGCTTTCTGAGTGAGGTAATTCTCTACCGACCCGTACGTCTCGTGAATATAATCAAACGTATTTTTCAGCACCACAGGTCGGGCGGCTGCGATGGGGTAAAAATGCTCCACCTTCATCCCCATCCAGCGCACCTTACGGATACGCCGCTCGATTTCACGGATATAATGCGCGGCAAAAAGGTTGCTGAGCGAATAATCCGCCAGGATAATTTCATCGGGCACACCCAGCAGAGAATAGAGCAAAGCGGCTGCCACCCCGGTTCGGTCTTTGCCTGCCGTACAGTGAAAGAGGACCGGTAGATTGGCGGGGTCAGACAATATTCGGAAGACTTTCCCAAAACC
>CAYRRA010000088.1:0-18099 GCA_964426355.1 uncultured Anaerolineaceae bacterium | reverse complement strand
CAACCAGTTCAGCGCTGTGTGATACCCACCATGAATACCAGGCAATTTTAATCTCGGGGAAACGGTTCATCATTTCCATAATTTTTTGCCTGGCTGGGTCATTGCCGCCGTGTCCATTCAGAAACAAAATGCGTCTGAAGCCAGAAGCGTAAAGCGAAGTGATTATGTCTTCAACGATGCGAAGAAGCGTTTCGGCTTGCAAACTGATCGTCCCTGGATAATCGAGGAAATACGGGGAAACGCCAAAGTTTAGTGGTGGCGCAACGATGACGCCGGTTTGGGCACTGGCGGCATCGGCTAAAGCCTGTGGAATCTTTACATCGGTCAACAAGCTGAGATAACCATGCTGTTCGCAGGCACCGATAATGACCATGATACGATCTTCAGATTTCGTGTAGTTTTCGACGTCCATCCAATTCATTTCTTCAAAACGCATTGCACACATCCTTTTTCTATTCTATTTCATAGTCTGCAAGGTTGAGCCATAGCGAATATTGTAAATCGCTTCCAGCGATTTCGCTGATTGTCACAAGGACGTTACTTTGGTTGGGTATGGGTCCTGAACAAAACAATTCTTTTTTGTCGTGTTGTTGTACACAATGATATGGTTTGGTATCTACCTCCGCTTCGAATTGCATGCTGGTGATGTCTTGTGGAAATGAAAATTTAATAATCAATATCTGCTCATCCAGATAACCGATGTTGACAATTTCAGGTTGGTTTTCGCCAACCGGGCTTGCATTGGGCTCATTTTCAGGTAAGGTGGCAGAAGGCAAAGGAGACTCGCGGAGGGGGATGTTTGGGAATTGCATTTCCTGCTCTTCATCTGGAATGCTGCGAGTACAGGCGGTTAGCTGCAACAGCAGGGGACTAAGCAGCAGAGTGAAAAGGAAAAACTTCTTTGCAAAAACCATGATAAAGTTCCTTAGATAATGAATACAGTTATGTAATCGACTGAAAGGCTTATCGTTAAGAGGTTGGAAAAACAGTCGATTACTTTTCAGACTTTGATATATAATAATGTATATTTGCATTTCTTGGAAAACGATCTTACAAAGGATGACAGGGAGAACGACGGTATTTTCCTCAATTCATAATTTTCATTGTGTAAGATAACATGGAAGACAGTGTGAAGGTGTTATGCACGTTGACATGGTTTTCTAAACCCGTTAAACTATAATGGAGTTAATTCAAGGAGGACAAAATGGATTCTGCATATCGGCTGGTAATGCGCACCGGACCCACTGTTGGGAAAGTATTCCCTCTGGATAAAAATGAAGTATTTATTGGTCGTGACCTGGCAAATGATATTTCCATCAATGATCCTGAGGTTTCCCGGCGACATGCCAGAATATTTTTGCAGGGCGCGAACTTCATACTCGAGGATCTTGGTTCGACCAATGGCACAATGGTCAATGGGCAGCGTCTCATGGGACCCTACATGCTTCGCCCCGGCGAACTGGTCGTTTTTGGTGAGCAGGTCAGCCTGTTGTTTGAAGCAGCAATGCCGGAAGCGGATGCAACCATTGCTGCCCCCAATCGAATGCCGGAAAAACCGATTGTCCAGCCTGTTCCGCAGCCTGAACCCTCCTATCAACCGCCAGCTTACCAGCAGCCTGCCGCTCCTTCCTATCAACCCGCTTATGCCGGTCAGGTGCCTGCACAACAGGAATTTTATGAGGAAGAGAAAAAGAAATTTCCTGTATGGTTGATCATTGTATTGATCATCCTCCTCCTGGTGATTTGTGCGTGTGTGGTGGGTCTGTTCCTGATTGATGCAAACAACATGTGGTGCCAGGTTTTTGGATTTCTGTTCAATATCTTCAGCCCGGGTGCATGCCCATAAAAAAGATAGAAATGTATCTTCGAGATTGGCACAACTATCACGTCGGTGGCTGTGCCAATCTTTTTTTACCTGATTGTGACGAAGTATTGCATTCCTCTTGTAGTTTGTACAATCGTTGAAAGCATAATTTCGAACGTATTTACAGGTAAAATTATGATATTGAACCCTGACAACCCCTCAAGAAAAATTATTGGGAAAATGATATCTTTAGGACGACAGTGATATGGAAAAAACAGGCGAAAATATGATCGATGAGCAAACAAAAAAACACGAATCCCCGCCATGGAGCAGCACCACCAAGCTGATTGTCGGTTTATGTATTGTCGCAGTGACTGCACTAATTGTTGTGCAGTTACGTGCTTGGGTGGGCATATTGATATTGGCTTTTGTTTTTGCTTATCTTTTTTATCCGCTTGCCGCGTGGTTGCGCGATCATCTCAGGTTTTCATGGGGATTATCGGTGATCCTGATCTATGCGATGATTGTTATCATTCTCCTGGGTCTTCTCACCTGGGGCGGGATCACATTTGTGGAGCCTGTTCAGAATCTGGTCAAGTTCTTCGAAAGAAATCTGACAGAAATACCCGATTTGATTGAACAGGCAAAAGCTTTTTCGTTCTCAATTGGACCATTTACGATCGATCTCAGTTCGTTTGATCTTAGCTCGCTCGTAGAGCGTTTACTCAGTGCTGTACAGCCCTTGTTAACGCGTGCTGGTTCACTAATTGGTACATTTGCTGCCGGGGCAGCCACAATCATTGGGCAAGTATTCTTTTTGTTACTGATATCCTATTTCATCCTTGCGGAAACAAAAGGCGCCCCGAATAAAGTAATCGATGTCAGGATTCCTGGTTACCAGGAAGATTTGAAAAGGTTAGGACAGGAACTGGGTAGAATTTGGAATGCTTTTTTGCGTGGGCAGCTCATTTTGATGTTTGCTGCCATTTTGTTGTACACAATCCTGCTGGGATTTCTGGGAATGCGTTTTGTTCTAGGGTTGGCGCTTTTAGCGGGTCTGGCACGGTTTATTCCCTATGTAGGTCCCTGGATTACCTGGATCACTTACTTTTTAGTTGCGTTACTACAGGGTACGACTATTTTTGGTTTGGATTCATGGATTTATGCGCTGGTTGTGATTGGTGTTTCTATCCTGTTGGATACCATTATTGATAATTATTTGTCTCCAAAAATCTATGCCAATGCACTACGTGTTCACCCTGCTGCCGTGCTTATTGCGATACTTGTTGCTGCTGCCTGGCTTGGATTTATAGGGATCGTTTTGGCTGCTCCTGTGTTGGCGACAATAAAACTGTTTGGAAATTATGCCTTCCAAAAATTACTAGACCGTGACCCCTGGGAAAACATGCAAAGCGAGTCAGTTCAGGTTTTTGTGCCGGTATGGGTGAAAATCAAACGGTTTTTTGTGAAAGTATGGTATAAACTGCGAAATATGAAACAAAAGAAATCATAAACTAATTTGCTGTGGAGGTAAAATTATGAGTGAAACGAGCGAACCGATTACAAAAATCCTGGCAGAAACGGAAAATCTTTTAGCCTGGAAAGCAGATGAACCAGATGGGGAAGTTACCTATCATTTGGATCTCAATAATGTCACCATTCATTTTTTCCAGGAAGAATGGGATGAATTTCTTGGACTGGTGAAATTGCTTCAAAAAGGGTAGAAACTCAATCGACTAACAAACAAGGCTGCCTTTTCAGACAGCCTTGTTAGCTGCTTTCTTATAAGAGGTGTTTTCTTGCCGTGTCAGAGCGCTGGTCAGAGACCCTCGTGGGCGTGTTTTTATTCGTAGCGGCGGCTATCCTGTCTTTGGGGATAGCCTCGTGTTCATCATAATCTTAGCTGAGTTGGCTTTTTCAACATCCCTCTTGCCCTGATGTGGAACGCCCATCCAATAGTGGTTGGCAGGTGAGACCAGGATTATCTCTTTTTTTTGGTATTTATCGTGTTCTCCATTTCGATCCAGGCTGGCGGTGGTTCCAGTCGTATGAAAATGAACAAAGCTCTGCTGAATTTTCATGGTCAACCTATGATACAGCGAGTTTTACAACGCTTATCTGCTCTGTCTGATGATATTTACATCACAACGAACTTACCCGACGAGTATTTGTTTTTAGGCATCCCTACCTATGAAGATGAAATTCAGGGTAAAGGAGCGGTTGGGGGAATGGTTACTGCTTTACGATATGCTGCGCATGAGATTGTCGCGGTTCTTGCCTGTGATATGCCCTTCGTGCAGCCTGGATTAATTCAAGAACAGGTGCGAATTGCACAGGCAGGTAATTTTGATGTGGTAATCCCACGGAATGAAAAGGGATTAGAACCCCTGCATGCGGTATTTCGCAAAGAAACCTGTTTACCAGCGGTGATTGAATCGCTTAAAACCGGTAATTACAGAATGACTGGCTGGTATCCTCTGGTAAAAGTTTTTGAGATGAGTGTTAACGATATGCTCACTTATGATCCAAACCTTGTCTCATTTATTAATGTCAACACACCGCAGGAATTTGAGCACGCATTACAGATTGACGATGGATATTTTTTTGGGCGATTTGATGAATTAACCCTGATTGATCCTCCAGGCATGTGAATACACGTTGAAACGGTCTATGCGGGCATAGCCAACGAGAGTGATTCCTGCCTTCTCAGCGGATTGAATTGCCTGTGAGGTGGGAGAGGAAAGAGAGGCTATCAGCACTACTTTCAAGCGTTTGGCTTTTTGTACAATCTCTTTGCTGATTCGTCCGGTTGTGAACAGGTATGGGCAATCCAGATTCTGACCGGACGTCAAAACCAGCCCTGAAAGCTTATCCAGGGTGTTGTGCCTGCTGATGTCTTCAACAACGAATAAATTCTGCTTGCCATCATTTAGTGCAGAACAATGAATTCCATGTGCGCGATGGAAAATCTGTTGTGCATCCGTTAACTGGGCTATACCAGAAAATATGTCTTCTGGTCGCAAAATTGTTGACCCACAATTCGGCTGAACCTGTTTAGATGATTTTGACTGTGAAAAATGACCCTCATCAGAACCTGGTTCAGGTCTTCTCTCTATGAGGTGTTCTTCCGGTTGTATTAACCACAGGTCAATCACATGGTTCTCCAGAACCCTTATCTGCTCGATCTCATTCACGCTTTGAATCATTCCTTCGTTGAAAAGGAAACCGATACCGATTTCAGGAAGGTATTGGGGAGTGCACAACAGGCTAGTCAGCTCAATGCCGTTAATCTTGAGGGTCACATTCGCTTCCACAACAATCTCAATTTCTTCCTGGATGGGATCTGCGTTTTTTATAAACCGAATACAGGTGTGCATGGATGTAGCTAGAGGTTTTTTGTTCATAGCAATATTCTATCCCAAACACTTTACAAGCTCCAACCGGGTCTTGACGAGGAAAGTCACAGGAAACTCGCTAATCATCACTCGGGTTCGTTTTTACCGGAAAAGGTGGTTATAATTCAAGGATAATACATTAGGAGATGGAAATGAATCTGGATCAAAGCGCGGATTTTCCTAAAATTGACCGCGAAAACATGTATCAGCATATCGAGAATTTACCTGACCAGTTAGACCTTGCATGGCGAGTAGGATTAGAGCACGATCTGCCGGATGTAAAAAATCTTTCTGCGATACTTGTCTCTGGTATGGGAGGGTCTGCAATAGGCGCAGATTTGTTGTCTGGGTATGTTTCTCAAATATCTCCTGTTCCGGTCTTTGTTCATCGGGATTATGCCCTGCCCGGATGGGCACAAGGTGGAAATGTCCTGGTAATCTCTTCATCGCATTCGGGCGATACAGAGGAGACCCTCTCCAGCTATGTTGCTGCAAAAAAGAATGGATGTAGCCAAATGGTCGTTTGCACTGGTGGAAAACTAGCTGAGATGGCTGAAAATGACGGAATCCCCACCTGGCTATTTATGCATAAAGGTCAACCGCGTGCAGCGGTTGGTTTTTCGTTTGGTTTGCTCCTGGCGCTTATGTATCGCTTGAAATTAATTCCAAATCCTTATCCAGACTTACAAAGAGCGGTTGAGTTAATGGAGCAGAAAAAAGTTGAGTATGCAGTAGAACGCTCTCTTGTTGAAAATCCTGCAAAAAAGATGGCACTCCGATTAAACGAAAAATGGGTTGTGATCTATGGGGCGGATTTTCTTGCCCCAGTTGCTCGACGCTGGAAAGGTCAGATGAGTGAGTTGGCGAAGAGTTGGGCACAATTTGAATTCTTACCCGAAGCAGATCATAATACCCTTGCCGGAACAAAATACCCTAAATGCCTTTTGAGCAAAATGAAAGCGATTTTTCTTAGTTCACAGAGCCATCATCCGCGCAACCATCTTCGCATCCAATATACTGCTGAAGCGATGGAACAGGAAGGGTTGGATGTTGAAATCCTTCACGCGGATGGTCATCACCCGCTGGAAGATATGTGGTCTCTGCTGCACCTGGGTGATTATGTTTCATATTATCTTGCTTTGATCAACAACGTTGACCCAACCCCGATCGATATCATGACCGATTTGAAAAAGGCTTTACTTTCTTCTTGAACTGTTCAGGAAGAAAATAATAGTCTTCCACTGAAAAAAAGAGGCTGCCTGATAACGATAGTCTCTTTTTTTTATTATCTTCAAGAAGTGTTTTGTTGCGTATCAAGAATCGGGTTAGACACCAGGTCTCCGCCCTTTGCTAACGGGTATTTATCTGTACCACGGGGATAATTTTATGGGATCTAATTTCAGAATAGGGTGGTCGCCAGTTCAGAACGATATTTTCTTGTCTGCGGATTATGCTCGCCCAAGATTTCCAACAAAGCTAAAAAAACATCCCTTGCTAAACCATTTCGATATCCTCGATTTTCGCGGATAATGTCCAGCAACCCGTCTAATGCCGCAGGTAAGTTTTGTCGTTGAATGAGGCGCACACAATTATGGAAAAAATTATCCAGATCAGTCTCACCCGGCAGTAGATTTTCATTAAAATCGACCATTACTTTTGCGAGTGGTTTGAGAACTTCGGCTTTTGCGTATAGGCGACTTTCAGGAAAATCTGATAAGATGGCAAAGGCTTTGCTGGCTCTGTTGGATATCAAGTAGATTTTTGCCAACCCTAACAAAGCAGAGGGGTTTTCGGCATGTTTATCCAAAATTTCCAGGTAGATATCTTCTGCGTTTCTCAAATCAAATGATTCAAGAAGACTATCAGCTTTTTCAATCGCAAGGTTCAACGGGCTGGGGGGGATGATTTTTGCGAGGAATTCACGGATGCGGTGTTCAGGTTGCAGTTCGATAAATTCTCCCACAACGTGTCCCTGGCTGATTGCCTTCACGGTTGGGATCGTCCGGACACCATATCTCAGGACAAGGTTGGGGTTGTCATCTACATTGACACGTGCTAATCTGAACCCTCCATTTGCCTCAATTACCAGGTTTTCCAGGATAGGAGACAGCACCTTACATGGTTTGCACCAGACTGCCCAGAAATCCACAATCACCGGAGTGTTTTGGGAGAAATTTAATACCTCGAATTCAAAATCTGCTTCATTTACGTCAATTATGTAGTTTGAGTTCATCATTCACATTCAACCTGGGTAGAAAAAGCTCTGATGATTTATTTAAACCGGTGAGTTTATTATGATCTGGTGGGAGGCAGGCAAATGTTACTGGTCGTCATCATCGATACTTGCACTGGGTTGTTCGACGCGAACCACCTCGCCATGCATATCAATCACCACTTTAAAACCCATCATACCCATATATGCACGCCCAGCTTCCGGTAAACCGGTCTCAAAAAGTTTCTCGATCTGTTGGTCAATATTTTTCAATTGGTTTTGTATGATTGCACGGGTGAAGATATCTTCCTGTCCCATCATTTTTGCAGTCTGCTCTGCGAACAAATCCTCATTATCCTTCACAACCGATAACATCGTTTCCAGTACCTGCCTGTCCACGTCATTAGCCGGGATGTGTCGTAAAAAACCGGAATCGTTGACTACATAAAATGGCTCTCTGCCCACATAGACAACCCGAACTGGGTTTTCATCTTCGTCAAAAATTAAACCTTCAAACAATGCTTTCGTATTTTCCATAATCGATGTCTTAAATTGTGTATATTAATGATTTTACCAGATATCTACTCTGGTTCCTGTTTCTGCTGCCAGGTAATTCTGTTGGATTGGGACTGAAGGTGTCGTCCAGCGATAAAGCCATTTGGCTGCATCGTTAGATAGATTGATACAACCATGACTGCGAGGTGCGCCAAAATCATTGTGCCAATAGGTGCCGTGAAATGCAACACCGTTGTCGTTGAGGTAACAAACCCAGGGGACTCCTGGAAGGTCGTAACTGTTTGCCAGAGGGTCCGACATGTGACGTGTGGGACGTTTGCGATGGGTGACAAATTGTCCTTGTGGAGTTGAGAAGTTGCCTGTTTGAAAACGTGCGCCGGTCGCTGCCCGGGTCATGAACACGGGTGCATCGTTTTCATAGGCGATGACTTTTTGTTCGGCAAGATGCACTTCGATTCTTTTTGCCTCGATGGGCAGTTCAGGCGATATGGGGGAAAGGTCTTTTGCAGTAATGATGCGCAGATGAGTGGCATTTGCGTAGAACAGGTATCCTTCTTCATCCAGAATACGATACCAGTAATTGTCATCATTATCGACAACAACCCGGTTGATCCAATATACACTTCCGTAATACAGCCGATAAACCACTGAGTTTTTCCAACTTGGGCTGAGTATTCCATTGGTTAAAGGGACAGTGACTTCGGCAAGCAGTCCGTTTTCGGGAATATTTTTTTCGATTGGGTTTATCTGTGATTTTACGGGTTGAATGAACCCTGAGTGCGCAAAACCCTCGCCATCAATTTCGTACCAGATTTTGTTGTAAGCGCTCGCAGAATCCCCAATGACGGTTTGGGTGATGGAAATTACCGTATCACGAGGGATAGTTCTTATGGCGTCAGCTTTTTCGGATGGCGCGGTTCGCATCGTGACAGAGTAAGTGGTGATTCGCCCCAGGTTATCAATCGCTTCTGAAAAATCTTGATTGTAAACTTGTCGCAATCCCCATTGCTTCTGATAGGGGAACATAAAAAACGCTGCGGCGATAGGGGTAGACTGTATAAGAAAATCGCGTCGTGATAACCGTTTTTTTGTGTTCATCTCAATAATGGATATTCACGAGGGTGCCAACAGAAGCCCAATAGAATAACCAGCTGGCATCTTCAGTGCGCATATTCACACATCCATGACTCATCGGCGTGCCGAAATTATTATGCCAGTAGGTACCATGAATACCATAACCCTGATAGAAATACATGGTATAGGGGACATCGGGAAGATAGTAACCCGGACCGGACATGTCGGTATATTCGTATTTCACATATACCTGGAATTGACCGGTTACCGTGGGATGTAAATAGGTTCCAGTAGAGACGATGAAACTGTTCACCACAGTATCATATTCGTATGCAAAGAGCTGCTGTGTTGTCAGGTTCACGTCAATCCAACGTCCCTCACTGGGCGGATCGACTGGTTCGTATGAGTAGCTCTGCTGAGTGGATGTGGGTAAAGGTATTGGCGTATTTGAGGGTAGTGGAGTTAGTGTAAAGGTGGGGGTTGAAGTGGGTGTATTGGTTGGCGTAGATGTGGGGGTAGGAGTGAAAGTTGGTGTTGGTGTAAAAGTTGGGGTGTTGGTGGGGGTGTTTGTCGGTGTCAACGAGGGTTTCTCCAAACTTTCACCGTTGCGCGGTGCTTGTGGTTTCTGTGCCAGGGCAGTCATGCTGGGTGGAACCCCGATGGCAAAGATGAGAAAAAGCACACAAATCACAGCTAAAGTAATCAGAAAGGGAGCCCATTTTCGAATTTGAGTTTTTGGTTTAGGCGGTTGGGTGGCGGTTACGGGTTTTGGAATGTCCCGCTCGGCAACAGGTTGTATTGCTTTGAGGCTAATTTTTTGCGTCTTCCCAACATCCAAATTTTCCGGAGCAGCGGCTGAGACACTCGCTTCACGATGTTTTTTGATTGCCCAATGCATGCCCTGGCGGGCGCGCTGGCTTGCCGGGTTGATTTCCAACGCTTTTTTCAGGTATTGGATGCTGGCTGACGGCTCGCTTAATGCTGCCAGAAGGAGCCAGGGGGCTTCCCAATCCGGTTGGAGACGGGCGGCGGTTGATGCCCAGCGATGGGCATCCGCTTTTCTGTGGCTGCGCATCGCTGTTTGCGCCTGTTCGAGTGCTTTAATGGCTGCTGGGTTTATTTGGAGGCTCAAGGTGTTTCGGTTACCTCCATTTCCGGTGGAGCACCATTGATATAGCAGAGAATCCCATCCACGATTCCCTGTGCAATCTGGTCTGTTTTTTCCGTCAGAATTTGACGGTCCAGGTTCATATAGCCCGTTTCGATGATGATAACGGGTGTGGTACTATGTACTTCAATGAAATTATGGTAAGTGGACATATCCGTGGTGATTTTGTTTGTCTGATATCGCAAGCCGGTTGCGTTGCGGTAATTATCCACCAGGCAAGTTGCAAGCTGATCTGTTTTCTCGGGATATGAGTTCGCCATAGCTGGAGCTACTTTAAATCCGGTAGATTCGGAACCAAGATATTCACACGTGTCATTGTGAATTGAGATGATTAGCAATCCTTTATACTGGGTCAACCTTGTATCTTGCTCTTCAAGCAAATCCACGCGGTACCCCATATTGCTTAGAATTTGCATCACCAGGGTTGCAATGCGCAAATTTAGCTGTTCTTCTGTTAAGCCATCTGAACAAACAAACCCTTGATTGGTTTTATCCTTCCAATGCCCGGCTACAATACCAATCTTGTCTTGAGTGACGAATGGTGTGGGCGAGGCGAGAATTTCTTCTTGTTGAGCTTCCTGTATTGCAAAAAGCATTGAATCAAAAATTTGCCCTGTGAACAAATTTGCGGGAGTCCATAATGTGAAGAGCGTTGCAACAATCAGAGCTGCTCCACCGATAGTCTGTAGCGCTTTAATGGTGTTGAAAGAAGATCGGTTTTGTTGAACAGGTTTGGAACGTCTTCTTGGTGAAGGAGTTCCTGGTTCAGTGACTGTTGGGTTTTCCATAAGCAAATCTAATTATGCCCTAAGTTATCGGATTATACAATCTCAAATCATAAAAAAAAATGATGAACATTGTTAAAAAGCGTTACAATAAAAATGCCAGAATAAATCTTCTTCTTGGTGGGTACTCAATGACTAATGAAAAATTATCAAAAACTGATCAATTGTCTCTTCTTTCTTTGGCTCGACAATCTCTTGTTAAAGCTGCAAATAGAGAAGGAATGCTGGAGGTCAACCTGGCTGATTATTCCAAAGCTTTTCAACAAGATGGCGCATCTTTTGTCACCTTGACAAAGCAAGGCGAATTGCGCGGTTGCATCGGTGCTTTGGAGGCATATCAGCCACTCGTTTTGGATGTGGTTGAACATGCCGCTGCCGCAGCACTGCATGATTTCCGTTTTTCACCCGTTCAGCCAGGCGAAGTTGCATTTCTCCATATTGAAATTTCTGTCTTATCGACTCCCGTGAAACTGGATTATTCTACCCCTGATGAATTACGGAGGATGATTCGCCCTGGTGTTGATGGCGTGATACTGCGGGATGGAAGGCAGCGTTCAACTTTTCTTCCACAGGTTTGGGAAAAACTCCCTGATTTTGATGAATTCATGCAGCATTTGTGTTTAAAAATGGGCGCACCCGCGCATACATGGGAGAAGAAACCTTTGGATGTTTTTGTTTACCAGGTGTTTGAATTCCACGAATAACCGGGGCTTATGAAAACTGGTTGGGTCTATTGTTCTTCCTGGAGAAAAAAAGAGGCTGACCACCAGGGCAACCTCTTTTTTTCATGAAGTGTTTTCTTGTTGTGCCAGAACTTGGGTCAGGGACCGGGTCTCCAACCTTCGTGAGTGGCGTTGTTTTTGCTCACAGAGGCTATCCAGTCTTTTGGAACAGCCTCTGTTGAACTAATGGGAAACCAGTTTATCTGAGTAACGCCTGTTTGTATACCTGACCGTAAAAATGTCCCATGATGGCGAAGAAGTAGGTCATAGTTACCACAATACCGATACCGCAGGCTATGGAGCCAAAAGGAACGATGATCATACCAATCAGACAACCTAAGATGGCAACCAAAATCGGTACAATGGCTTTACGAACAAGAGGGAAGATTTCACCAAATTTGAAGGCAGCTCCTATGGAACCTTCAGTGTTGAATTTTCCAAGTGCAATTGGTAAAACAAATGCGATAAGGATTGCGTATAAGAAGGCTAATCCACCACAGATACAAGAAACGCCAATCGTCAGATACCCGGCGACATCAGCGTTATCCATCGATGCACCTAAGAAGGGTACAACCTGGATCGGAATGTAGAAGATGATGAGGGGGATGTAATAGACCAGGTTAATCACCATCGCCTGGAAACCCTTGCCCAGAAAACCGCCAAAATCAAATTCCGGCAACGGGGTTGGGTCGTTATTAATCACTCGTTTCATGATCTCCATGGCAAACCCGAAAGCCACCATTTGACCGATAACAGGAATCAAGGAAACCAATGCAACGATAATGATTTTTTTGAACCAATCGGCATCTTTAAACACGTACGTAAATGCTTGACCAAAGTTCATTTTTCTCTCCTTATTCGCGAAATATCAAGATAAGAAATGTTTCAAATTACTATACATTCATTTCAGTTGAAAAGCAAGTCGTTTTTTATACCTACCACTCAAATTTTTATTATCAAGAGATTCGACTTGAAAAAATCAAGACGAAAGTTCATAACTTAATGAACCGATATTTAGATGTTGTCAATTGGTTAAAAATGATGGAACTGGTCAACTTCCATAACAAATATGATCGAGTGTCTCTGATCCGACTCAGTGGGAAGGGTTACATGGGTGCGGATGATCTGTAGGGCTTGTTCAACATTTTCATCTTCAACCCCGATCATTAATGTGCTTTGTCCTTTTCTGAGAAAGCCCCCAGTGGATGCAACATAAGTCACACGGAAATTTTCTTTCGTCAGCGCATGGGACACATTGTCATTATCCATATCTCGGACTATTGCGATTATTAGTTTCATCGTTATATCACCTCAAAATGGTCTACTTCAATCGTGAATACGGTGGCGCCACCAATTGTGATTGGTGTGGGGGTGGGTAATGGCAGCGGTGCGCTTTCAAGGGGAACAGCAATATATTCAACCCTCTGCCGGCAGGTTTCATGGAGAGCTTCTAATGCTGCTGGGAGTTGATCCTTTGTTAATCCAATAAGGAGGGTCGCATTTCGTCTACCTAAAAAACCGCCAACACTGGGAAGCCTTGTAAAAACAAAACCGAGATTTGCAAGTAAATCCTGGGTGTTATCCAGGTCTTGCGCCTGGATAACGGCACAGATTAACAGTGATTTCTCCGAGTCTGCGGAATCTTTTGCCATGATGCTCCTTATCTCAATCGCTTTTTTTACGACTGGTTGATAATCTGATTTCTTTTGGCTCCGGGCTTGTTATCGTTACTGTTTCACCGGAGAAAAATGTCACAACGGTGTCCTTTTCGTGTCGAGTAACACTGGTTCCCTTGTATTTTACCGTTACTGGATTGGGAAAAGGATTAAAACCTCGTATGATGATGTGATCGTCTTTAATATATTTTACACCAAGAGCTTGCAAAAATAAACTTAACGGTCCATAACCATGTAAATGGTTCATCTCACCTGATGGCTCACCAGTCTGGTGATGATAGTATTGATGAAACCCCCAATATTTCTGGTGGTTCTCGCTTACGGCTTGCATAATATGACATACCAATTCACCGGCTAAATTTTGTTTTTTATATTTTACGAGACCAGATCCCACCAGGCTGTTCCACAAGATGGATGTTTTGGGGGGTCTTGCAAGGAAAGTGCCGTTCGTGTTTTGAGGGCTAATGGGTAAACCATATTTACCCCAATAGTCCTTGACGATACTTTTTTCGATGATTTGAGCTGCGTGTGTTGACCCTGGGATACGTGCAAATAATGGAATGAGCTGGCTGATATCTTGAAGCTGGTGATCGGCAGAAAATAGAACCACCTCGTCTTCATCATTCAACCCCTCCACTTCTACTTTAGATAAACGGGTGTAGAGATTGGCAGTGGTGTAATATGCCTGTCCATGCAGCCAGGATATGTCAAAAAATTGCAGAGTCTCCTGAAATTCTTCTTTCTTGTTTTTTCCGGAAATGACGATGCGCAGTTTCCTTCTCGTTTCCTCTTTTCCCTTGATTTGAAGAATGAGTCGCAGAGGTTTTGAAAAAGATTTACTGAGTTGAAATTGCCCATTTCCATTGCCGGTAAATATCATTTTTCCTGCCTGGCATTGATGGCTTTGAAAATCACGATAGAGAAAAGCAGAAAACTTTACGTTCCAACACTCTTCTACGATGCGCTGGAGGTTTTTCGTCTTTGAAGAGATATGAGCGAATTTTCTGGTTTGCCCGGTAGCTTTTGCCAGATTGAGCAGGCATTTGCATTCCTGGTATAGGAATGCGCCTAATGCCGGCGTCTCAACAGATTGAATATCAAGACCTTGTGTTTCAGGGTTCCAGCGGTTGAAGGTAGGGCTTTCTTCAAGACCGCTTTGAATGAGGTCTTCCCATTCCGGGAAGCCATCTTTATCGCGGTCATGCTCAGCATCAAACCATAATTTGATGAAATTGCTGAGTTTTCCCATATTCGCCAGGACCCAGTCTGTATCTTCGGTGTATTGGAAATACTCCCATGCCATCTGGCAAAGAAATGGCTGGTCGAGCTTGAATTTACCGTTTAGTTGGTGCTTTGATTCAGAATCAGGTTCGGATGGACTTTTCGTAGATAATGGTTCATATTTGGATAGAAATTGTTCGAGAATCTTGCGGAATAAATCGATGCCACCTGGCAAGAGGAAACCCATCAAATGAAAGGCATCCAGCGCTGTTTGTTTTTTCCAGGAAGGCGACAACGATTTTCCATCTTCTGCAAATGAGTAGCCCATATCCGATCGGCGTGCTAATACAAAGCCTGGGTTTACGGGCTTCCCTGAAAGGATTAAGCCATACGCAAGGCGTTGTGAATCTGCCAAAGCAAAGTCCCATGCCAGGTCACCAGTATTGATATCGATCCAATTGGCTTTATTTCGCATCAAAATCTTGGCAATTTCAGAATCCCAATTCTGATTAAGGATTTCTTCAGCTCGTGCAGAGGATTGCTCAAGTGTTTTCATCGAGGAAAGCGCCCAGGTAATTGGTTTTGTTTTACCTGGGACGATTTGAATACATTGCGTGAGAGACGCGTATGGGCTTTGTTCAACCTGGGTATTGCCTGAAAACATGCATACTGGAACGAGGTCATGTGTTTTGCCATATAGATACGCAGATGTGCCTTTGAGCACGGGAGTAACGCTTTCGCCTTCATCCAATGGCTTCAGGATGGCAGCCAGGTTGATTTGGACAGTAGCGACCTTTTTCCCCTGGTTATGGATAATGAAACGACCACCAATCGATTGTGATTCAACCACCCAAAATTCAGCGGTAATTCTAATCTCTTCGACAGGAGAAAAAACCAAAGAGAGGTAATTTGTAAGGAGGAACTGTAATTTGGGTTTTTCAAAGAACTGAAAGGGGTCTGTGTATGTCTGATTGTTGATGATGAACTGCGGAAAGACCTGCATATTTCGTGCGCGCAACCCATAAGTGGTTTGCATACATAAAGCAGGGGGTGAGCTTTTCGCCAGAGAAAAGTCCCAAATCTGGTCATTAAAGGGATCCGGTTCACTGAATCGCGAATCGGCTGCCAGGGTAAATTGAATAGGGGTATTGATACTCAGATCCCAGTTTCTCATACGTTAATCAAAAGCCAGTTAAATAATGGGTGTATTGAGATCATCTCAATACACCGCATTCATAGTAAGCTAAGTTTAAGGCATTAGTATGTGGTTGTGTTGTAGAACCAGTTAACGGCGTACCTTCCACCTGAGAATTCAATTCGAATGGCGATACGGTCGCTTCCCTGGAGTGAAGCCGGTATGTTATACGTTTCCAGATAACTTCCACCCTCTCCTGTTTCTTTATTATCAACGACAGTACCATTGATGGCACCTGTGTACATGGGTCCCATCGTCACAACATAGGTCTGACCAGCCGGAAAGTCGTTTGCTTGAATTGTCACGGTTGCATCACGGACCACACCGCGGATACCGAATGTGGGAAAACCGGGTCCATAACCTTCGAAAACAGGGAAGGAGGGCTCGCTCGAGGTGCTTGCCGGAGCAGGTTGTTCATTTTGAGTTGCAACGGCTACGGAGGCGGGCGCTTCGGTTGGTGCTGCTGTTGCGGCTTGACCTTCAGATATTATGGGCGTGGCAGTCTCAACCACAGCAGGGGGTTCAACGGTGGTTTCGTTTATGGCTGCTTGTGCAGTTTGGGTGCCGAACACCTCAAGGGGAGGCTGAGTTGGACCAATCTCAGTAAGCACAGGAAACTCAACTTCGGTCTCATCTCCAGCGGATTTGGGTATCGGTGTAGATGCGGTTCGAGTACACGCTGAAAGAGCGAGAACAAAAATGAGCGCGATCAGTGTAAACATTAATTGTTTTTTCTTCATCCTAGCCTCCGGTCAGTTTTTGTGAGGGCTTATTAATTCTGACTAAAAAATCTGATTTATTATCCCTTTAATCATCATCATAGTAGCATAAGTGATTCTGTGCGTCAAGCAAGATAAACTGTCAAATTTTTTTATATTAATCTCAACATTATTTATTTTATATCGAAAACAAGAATTATGTTAAAATTTTCAGTATGGAAACAGATAAACCGATTGACAACCCAGAAGAGAACAACGAACCAAATCCATTGGAAAAAACTCAACCGGGTGAAAGACTCAGGCGTTTGCTCTCTGATTCGACAGAAGAGGAGAAACTTCCAGAGGAATTGGAAGGATTTTTTGATCGACACCCCACAGGCGAACCCAGTGAAACCGGCGGCTGGTTTGCTGAACTAACTGATTCGCTTTTGGCGGAAGAAGATGAGTTGCTCCGGCATCCTACCGGAGAACCTGAATCAACAGGCGGTTGGTTTGGGGAAAGCGTGGGTGAGACCTCGTCTGATGAGGTACTCTCAGAGGCTTTATTTGATGAAGAAGAGAGCGGAGAAGAAACTCCACTACCTGTCCAATTGGGTACAGAAGCAGTGCAATTTGTCTCTGAACAGGAAACATTGCCTCCTTCCGGTATCTTTGAGAAGGCGGAACTACCCAAGCAGGTTGATGAAGTAGATAAATTCGCCACAAGAGTTTCGCCAACCGCTTTTCAATCTCCTGTTGTTTCTCCCACAAGAGCCACCCGGACCGCGCCGAAACCTTCAACTGGCGGAACCCCACCCACTCCAGGAAGATATACCCCATCAAGAACTTCGAAGAAAAATAAGAGTTCTCAATTGAGCCCGGTTATGGGCTGCCTTTCGCGTGGGGCGATTGTGCTGTTGTTCGTGTTGGTTTTTTTCCTCGTTCTAGGTATTTCGATTGCGGTATATCAATATTATTCGATTTTGTCCTCTCTGCCTGATATTGATAACTTAAAAAACCGGGCTTCTCAATTTGAAACCACAAGGATACTCGACCGCGACGGGAATGAGTTATATGAGGTAATAGACCCCAACGCTGGGAGACGCACCTATATCCCGTTATCAAAGATGTCTCCTTATGTGATTGCGGCAACGATAGCCACTGAGGATAAAGAGTATTATAACCATCCCGGGTATGACCCAATCGCTCTCCTTCGGTCACTTTGGTACAATTACACCAACCAGGAAATTGTCTCTGGCGCTTCGACCATTACCCAACAGCTTGCACGCACTTTATTGTTCACAACGAGTGAACGTTATGAAATTAGTTATCAGAGAAAAGCGCGCGAGATTGTTCTTGCAGCAGAAATCACGCGCAAATATACCAAAGATGAAATTCTCGAACTGTATCTAAATGAGAATAATTACGGTTATCTCGCATACGGCATTGAAGCGGCTGCTGAAACATATTTCCACACGACAGCTGACCAGCTAAATTTTGCCCAGGCGTCTTTTCTTGCCGGCATTCCACAGGCTCCTTCGGTATACGATATTTTCACCAACCGAGAAGAAACATTACGGCGACACGAAGTGGTTGTCGTTCTGACGTATCACCTCAGCCAGGAACGCGGTTG